>NHJS02000008.1 GCA_002169115.2 bacterium TMED221
TAGTTTTGGCTCAATTCCTACTGCGGCATTCCAAAGGTTATTCTTAATTGCTATATCTTTATAAAATTTAGTTTCAACTTCTTTCTCTACTGCCTGTTTATCAAAGGATTTGAAAACGTCAACAGTAGAAAGTGTTTCATGTGGGGTGGCAATTAGTAAGTGAAGAGGCTCTGTTAATTTTACGGATCTAACCTCTTCTCCAAACCCAGTAACTTGAGCGGATAATCCGTTAACGAAAAAAGGGACATCGCTTCCTATGCTACTTGCTATTACAGCCTGCTCTGGAATAATCAGACTGTACCTTGTAGTCATATATTTAATAATGCTCCCTGCGTTAGAACTACCGCCGCCTAGTCCTGCCTCTACGGGTATATTTTTTTTAACTTTGATGTGGAATTTCTGTTCGAAATTGTTCACACTACGTAAACATTGTAAAGCCTTGTGAATAGTTGATTCTCCATTCATTTGGATTTGAGGACTGAATTCAATGATATCGTTGTCAGCATCAATTTCTTTTATTTCAATTTCATCAAAAAGATTAATTGGGATCATTAGGGTTGATAGAGTATGTAAACCGTTAACAATGTTGTTATCAATAGTTAGGTTCAAGTTGATTTTTCCAGAACTATGAAGTTTCACTTTAAACTCTTCGCTAACAACAAATATTGTTCAGGAGTTAATTTTTGTGGCCTGTCATCAGGATTAATCCCTAATTTTTCTAGTTCATCAACACTGAAGTATTCTTGCAATGCTGATTTAATTTTTTTTCTTTTTTGCTGGAAGGCAATTTTTGAAAGATTAAAGGCCTCTAAGCGTTCTTCTTCATCTATTAATCTTTCTCGTTGTAGGGTAACAACACTTGATGTGACCTTCGGTACGGGAGTAAAGCAGTTTTTACTGACATCAAATTGAAGCTTAGGGTTGGTGAATAATGAACAGACAACTGACAGTGCGCCATACTCTTTTGTATTGGGTTGTGCAGTAATTCTCTCAGCAACCTCTTTTTGAACCATAACAACATATCTATGAATTACTGGAACTTCAGTTATTAATTTAACAAGTAGCCTTGTTCCTATGTAGTAGGGAAGGTTGGAAACAAGTATCCACCAAGGACCTGTTAATTTTGAATAGTCATACTCCATTGCGTCCTGGGTAATTACTTCAATATTGGGAATTTCTGAAAAACGTTCCTCTGTGATTGCGGCTAAGTTCTTATCTATTTCAAGAACTCTTAATCGATAATTATCTTTGAGCAATTCATTGGTTAAAGATCCTGTACCAGGTCCAATTTCAATAATTGGATCTGCAAGTTGTCCTTGTACAAGCTTTGTTATTTTTCTTGAAATATTTGTGTCTATGAGGAAATTTTGTCCTAATTTAAAATTAGGTTTACCCTCTATTTTTTTTATCCAATATGCTTCGCTCATTTTTTACTATTTACCTAACATAGTGTTTGTATTTTTAATCGTTATCTCTGAAAGCTCTTGAAGAGTTATCTCCCTAAGCTGCGCTAAATGTTTTGCAGTCTCAACAATATACTCTGGTTTGTTGTTTTTGCCTTTATGAATACCAGGTGCCAAATATGGTGTATCCGTTTCAAGCAGAAGCCTATCCAAAGGAATTTTTTTTACTGATAAGTTGAGATCTTTTGCTGTTTCATAGGTCAATATTCCTGACAGCGAAAAATACACTCCTAACTCAATAAATTTCTTGGTCCATTTATTACCACCTGTCCAAGAATGCAGTATGACAGGAAACTCACCACTATATTTAGCTAGGATTTCATAAGTATCTTTAAAACTATCTCGGCAATGAATAATTACTGGTTTTAAAAGTTTTCGAGCCATTTCAAGGTGAAATATTAGATTTTCACGTTGTTCCTCTCTTGTGGAGTGGTCTCTGTAGTAATCTAAACCTGTTTCACCAATTAGATCTGCTTCATTTATTAATTCCGAGAGTTCTTCTTTTTGTCTTATAAGATTTTTTGCATCGTGTGGATGTAATCCTGCTGCCCAATATGCTGGAACTGGTAAATTTGATGAAAACTCTTTTGCTTTTTTAGAGGAATCAACATCAACGCCTGGAAGTATAAGATATTCTAAGAATTCAAAACTCAGATCAGCCAAATCATAATCAGTCAACTGTAAGTGACAATGAGTATCGACCCATTTAGGTTCTTGTTTAATTGCTGTTTCTTTCACTACTATATAAGAATAGGAGCATAAATATATATGGGTAAAGGTAATAAAGGAAAGATTGATAACCTTGGGAGAGTCGTTATCCCTAAAACAATAAGAGATGCATTAAGCATTAAACATAATGATGAAATATCTATGACTGTGGATAATGCAAAACTGATAATTACTAAAGGATATAAAACTTGCTCTATTTGTGATACTAAAGATGTGAGTACTCAGGTAAGTGACAAATTACTTTGTGATAGCTGTATTTCAGAAATTAAAGGTCTTTAATCTTTTCATAGATTTCATTAGTTGAAATATCAGTAATTAAAGAAATCGTCTTAGCAATTTCACGTTTTGGAATGTCATATTTTAATAAATTATCAACAGCACTTTCTACATCAAGGTCAAGTCTTGTTTGTTTCTTTAAACCCTCAATCACTAGGGTGATCTCGCCTTTAACATCATTTCCTTTGAACTCTTCTAGTAATTCTTTTGCGGTACCTCGATAAATAGTCTCAAATTTTTTAGTGAGCTCTCTACAGATAACTATTTCGTTAGTGATTCTTTCTTTGACAAAAGTTTCCAAATCCTTCGACAATCTTTTTGGCGACGTGAAACACACCGTTGTGATGTCGGAAGTAACTAAATCGGAGATGAATGATGATCGTTCTTTTCCAGACCGGGGTATAAATCCAACAAATCGAAACCTACTCAGATCAAAGCCTGAAAGTGTCAAAGCTACAATAACACTTGAAGGTCCAGGGATGGATTCAATTTTTATTTTCTTATGTGCTAGTGCGGCAACTAACTCTGAACCCGGGTCAGCAATCAGTGGAGTTCCTGCATCAGAAAGTAAGGCGACATCTTGACCAGAATCTAGTAAATTTTCAATTTCATTTAACTTTTCTATCTCATTCCCAAGGAAATATGAATACACAGGCTTTTTTATATTTAGATGATTTAGTAACTTAAGAACTCTTCGAGTATCTTCACCATAAATACAGTCAACTTTACTCAAAGTTTCTGCGAGTCTTTTGGAAATGTCAGAAAGATTTCCTATCGGTGTTGCACATATAAATAGAGTGCCCAAAGTTTTAAAAACGACTTATCTGTGTAGTAATTTCATTAAATATTTCTAAATCTTGGGTCAGTAACATTCTTACATGAGTACTGTCATTAGAAATCCAGACATTCGTTTCCCCAATATAGAGCATGCCACCTTCGAAAGACTCAACGCTTGTAAATCTTTCCTGAGCATTTGCCCAAGCTATATAAGCGTTGTAGATTTCCTCTAAATCTTCTGGAGTGTCTCCAGTCATTTTCAATGACATCATTAGTTGTTGAGATGAATTTACATAATCTTTCCAAGCACCTCCACCAAGTCCAATTGCGGCCTTTACAGAAGCTACCCTGCCAATTGTGTCTTGGAGGATATAAGGTATGTCTAATGCTCCTATTGTTCCCTCTTTAACTAAGTTGTAGTCAGCAACAATTAAATCTTCAATAATTACATTTTCATACACTTCTCCTGAGAAATATTTTTCAGGTTCATAAATTTGTTCTGCAGTTGGTAGTTGATATAAAGCCTCGTTTATAGCTTCCATCCCACCTTGATTATTAATTTGTTTAACTAGTTGTGGACCAAAAGAGTAATACAGTTCATTTGGAATATAAAAGTAAGTAGGTAGTTGAACTCTGCAAACAAAATTAGGCTGTTGTGAATTCATGGCAGTCCTATCATATTGATCAAGGCCAGATTCCCATCTTGCCTGAACTAAATCAGCTTGAGCTTCCATAATGGATCTTCTCCCGGCATAGTCAGAAAAATCATCTTTCTCTTTCATTTCGTCATACCACCCAGCAAGATCTATTACCTGTCCCTGTAGTGTGTGGGTTAGCTCATGAACTAGTACGCTCTGCTCCCAGAGATTAAATTTCTGTTGATTTGTTTTTACTGGAACTCTTAGTACTTTGTCCACCAAGTTATATGATCCTGATGAAGCACATCTCTGATACTCGACGAGAAGATTTTTCATTGCCTCTGGAGAAGCAGTGCTTAATCCCCACATGTTTTCTGAAAGTACAGCTCTCTCCCACTCGCCCTCTTCATAGTCTTCTTCAAAGTTGTCTAAAAAGGATAGCTCATTATATTCTTGGTAACCATTACTCGTATACAACTCATACTTAGGGTATTCCGTATAAGTTAGACCTGTTCTTTTTTCAACAAAAGCAATCAGATCATCAAACTGCTCTTTCATTTCTGGCTTCATTTCAATCAATTCAATTCCATATTCATCAAGAGCAAACACAGTACTCTCAGGTACTGTTGTTGAAGTTGTAGTTGTGGTGGAACTAGATGTTGTAGACTCTGGCACAGGTGTAGTTGTTTCTTCAATATCCTCTGAGGCACAAGAAGTAATCAAAATAAAAGCTAGTAAAGTTATTAGTTTTTTTCTCATAGCTTATAAGAATACAACTATTCTTATATATTGAGATAAAAAAGTTAGGGAGTAATTTTGATAAAAGAATTTAGAAATTTTATTAATAGAGGAAATGTTGTTGAACTAGGAGTTGCATTTGTGATGGGTGCCTCTTTTAAGTCTTTAGTTGATGTTTTTACCAAACGTCTTGTTGAGCCAGTAATCGGATTATTTTTAAATTTGCCAAACTTAGAGAATCTGGGTTTGTTTGGTGATATAGACCCGGCTTCTGGAATTAATGCAGGAAGTGTGGGTGCTTTTCTTGGTGAAGTAATTAACTATACGATTATTGCTTTTGTTATGTTTATGGTAATTAAAGCATACAACCACTTTGAAGACGTAGTTGGAGATGATGAAACCGAAGAAGTTGCATCGGAATCAAAAGAAGTTGTTTTATTAAAAGAAATAAGAGACGGTATTAATAATTTAAGCACTAAGTAATCTAAATGAATGAAGCAGAATAGTTTAAAAAATCTTTATCTCTATTCGAAAGAACAAGAAACAAAGGTTCGTCGAGGAATACTTTACTCCATACTTAATAAACTTTTTGACTTAGCTCCCCCTGTTCTAATTGGAATTGCAATTGATATCGTAGTTGAAGGTTCTGACTCTTTCTTAGGTAGCCTTGGAATCGAAGATAGAAGACAACAACTTATAGTTCTTGCTTTTTTAACATTTATAATTTGGGCTTTAGAATCAACCTTTGACTACGTTGCAGCAGTAACCTGGAGAAATATCTCACAGGACGTAGAGCACAGTTTAAGAACAGACACATTCAAAAATGTTCTTGGATTAGATCTTCAGTATTTCGAAAACAAATCATCAGGAAGATTAATGGCTGTGTTGAATGATGATGTAAATCAGTTAGAAAAATTTCTAGATACCGGAGCTAATAAGCTGTTGCAAACTTTAACTACTGTAGTTGTCATTGGAGGAACATTTCTCTACATCTCCCCGCTAATAGCAATATTTGCCTTCATTCCGATCCCGATCATTATATTTGGTTCATTTAAATTTACTAAAACAATTGCTTCTAGATACACACGTATAAGAAACGCAATCGAAACCTTAAATGCAAATCTTTCAAATTCCCTTTCTGGAGTGTTAACAGTTAAAAGTTTCAACAGAGAAGAAAAAGAATTTAATCGTATTCTTACATCCTCAACGGAAGTAAAAAGTGCAAATTATCATGCTATAAAGCTTTCTGCTGCTTTTATCCCAATAATTCGAATAGCTATTTTATTTGGCTTCACTGCAACACTTTTAATCGGAGGATTCATGGCTCTGGATGGTGAAATAAATGTTGCCATGTATTCAGTGTTGCTTTTTATAACTCAACGACTGCTTTGGCCTCTTACTGAACTAGGAGATACATTTGACCTATACCAACGTGCAATGGCTTCATTTAAACGAATAAACGCACTAAAAAACACACAGCCCGATATCCAAAATGGTTCAATAGAAGCTGGAAGTATTGAGAAACTTATAGCTTTAGAAGATGTTAATTTTTCTTATGTAGATAACTTTCCTGTATTAAACGATGTCTCAATAAATATTAAAAAAGGTAGTACTACAGCGATTGTAGGGAGTACGGGTTCAGGAAAATCTACATTAATAAAATTACTCCTACGACTCTACGATGTAAAAGCTGGAAAAATAAAATTTGATGACATAGATATTAAAGATTTGAATATCCACAGCCTAAGAAAAACTATTGGTTTAGTGAGTCAAGATATCTTTCTATTTGAAGGGACAGTTTTTGAGAATATTGCATATGGAAATCTAGAAGCTAGCAATAGTGATATTTGGAAGGCAGCCAAACTATCAGAATCAGACGAGTTCATTAATCTTTTGCCAAACAAAGAAGATACAATCGTAGGTGAACGTGGTCAAAAACTTTCTGGTGGCCAAAGACAGAGAATTTCTATAGCTAGAGCTATCTTAAAAAATCCTGAGATTTTAATTCTGGATGAAGCAACATCTGCGGTTGACAACGAAACAGAGGCAGCAATTCAACGATCATTGGATACCTTGAAAGAGGGGCGAACTGTAATAGCTATTGCGCATAGACTTTCAACCATTAGAAATGCGGATATTATCTATGTACTTGAAAAAGGACAAATTGTAGAAAGTGGAACTCACGAAGAACTCGTTAAATTAAAAAAAGTTTATGCAAACCTTTGGGATGTCCAAACAGGTAAAAAATTTAATTCAAAACTTTAGATGCTATATATTCACCAATAGCAAGTGATGCCGTAGCGGCAGGACTAGGAGCATTCAGAACATGCAGTGATTTATACCCCTCTTCAAATAAGAAATCATCTAACAAACTTCCATCATCAGATACAGCTTGTGCTCTCACACCTGCAGGTCTTTGAACCAAGTCTTCTGATTCAATCCCAGGTAATAATTTCTTAACCTCTTTAACGAATGCTGCTTTATTTAGAGACCTATAC
Organism: bacterium TMED221; assembly: GCA_002169115.2. The sequence goes on from NHJS02000008.1 coordinate 7,120, forward strand.
ATTTCATCAATTCCAGTCTTGAAATATTTTCTCCCAAGCTTAACCATGCCTTTATAAGTAATAGTTTCTAGAGTTTGAAATAAGTTAAATTTTGTCCACGAATATCCTTCTCTTGAAAAAGCTAGTACTGCATTTGGGCCAGCTTCTATTCTTCCATCAACAGTTTTAGTTAAATGTATTCCTAAAAATGGTAAATCTGGATCTGCTATTGGATAAATCATGTTGTTAAGGAGATGACTCTTTTCATTAATAATTTCGTAATACTCACCCCTGAAAGGAATAATTTTAACCTTCGGATTTAATCCATCTAGTTTTGCGACTTTATCAGAAAACAATCCAGCGCAATTTATCAAGAAATCAGCAGTAAAGGTTTCTTTTTTGCTACTAACTAACTTTGCATCGTTATTTTCTGTTATATTCACAATTTCTTGAAAGTATTCAACATCTCCACCTTTATTTCTAAAAATGTTAGCCATCGTTTCTGTCACAATTTTATAGTCAACTACCCCAGCTTGAGGTACAAATAATCCCTGTTGAATTTTGGAATTAGGTTCTTTATCAATAAGTTCATCTTTCTCTAATACCTGCACTCCACTCATTGCTAATAATTTCGATCTTTCAAAGAGAGATTCTATTTTTTGCATATTTTCATCTACAACAATTTTGCCTTCAAGCCTATAAGGGATATTATTTGACTCTAAAAACTTAAGCATTAACTCTCTACCTCGTATACATAGATTAGATTTGAATGAATCAGGTTTATAGTATATCCCGGAATGTAGCACTCCAGAGTTGCGTCCTGATTGATGTAGTCCAACAGTACTTTCTTTTTCAAGGATGAGAATTTTTTTATTAGCTTCTTGCAGCTTTAAAGCAGTAGAGAGCCCAACGATACCACCACCGATAACAATATAGTCATATTTTTTACTACTTCTCACTTTGGTGGAGGTGCGGGGAGTCGAACCCCGGTCCTTTTAAGCTACCTAACAGCTTCTCCGAGCGCATCTGGTGTTAATACTTTTGAGAAAGACACCAGAGA
>NHJS02000011.1 GCA_002169115.2 bacterium TMED221
ACAACTAATGCAAAAACTGAGAAAAGTAAGATAAGGCGCCAACTTCTGGATCCTTTGAAATTACTCAATTTTTCTCCTTTTGTATACAAAATCCACACGTAAGTGTGGATGTATTAATATTAGGTGTATTTGTAAGCATTTCAATTGAAAAGTATAATTTTATTAAAAATAGCTTGTTTTTTGTTTTAAATAACTAAGTTGATTAAAAACTGAAACAACCTCAATATTAGGTAGAAGCCAAATAAGAACACGCCTATTTTGAAGCCAAAGTTTTCCATGTTAATTTTTAAATTTTATGTTCAAACATATATTGTCAAAATTATATGTGTCACGAAGTCTATTATCTATAAAATTTTGGTAATTAATTGGGACTCTACCACTTAAAATAAAACTAAACGAAGGAGGGTAAACATCGTACTGTGTCACATATTTTAACTTCGCTCTCCTTCCCCTAAATGGATGAGGTGGTTTTTTTGTCCAAATTTCTCTGAAAAGTATATTTAATTCATGTGTTGTAATACGAGTTGAAAGCTGCTTCTGTAAATCATAAATTACAGTATTAAGATTTTTTACACCTTTACCATTAAGTGCTGAAATTCTTAAGATCTTTAACCATGAATATTTCTTTAACAATGAGGCAATGTTTTTGTTTATAAAAAGTTTCTCTTCTTCTTTTAAGAGATCCCACTTATTCATAATTAATATTGGTGTTACTTTGTTCTCAATGCATTCACTAATTAACCTCATGTCTTCAAAATTTATCCCCTGTTTTGCATCCACAACAAGAAAAGCTATTACTGAATTTTCTAATTGACCTACTGCTAAAGAGGATGCGTATCTATCTATCTGGTTTTTTTGTTTTTTACGAGGTACACCAGCAGTATCAATAATGTTATAGGAATCTGAATCAAACTTGATTGTTTCTTCTAATTTATCTCTTGTGGTGCCCGAAATATTTGAAACAATTGCCCTTTCCTCATTCAAGAGCTTATTAAACAATGTAGATTTACCCGAGTTTGGCTTTCCAATAATTGCTATAGATTTGTAAGTATTTTTAATTGAATCCGTATTAGATGACATGCTTTTGGTAAGTGCTTCCATTAATTCTTCAGTACCCAATTTATGTATAGATGAGACATAATAGTCTGAATCATAAATGTATTTGTATAGCTCTGTATTTAACTCAAACTTTTTAAAGTTTTCACATTTGTTAAAGACCGTTATGACTTTTTGTTCTTTATTTATATTCTTTTGTAGAAGACTGTGTATTTTATCTAATCCAGAATAATTTGTGGTGTGCACATCTATAACAAACATGATTAATTTTGCCTCATTGAGATATGCTTTAAGCTTATTTTGAAACTTTTCATTTAATTCATCTGGGTCTTCGAGATATCCAGGTAAATCAGAAATATTAAAAACTTTATCATTTCTTTTAATTGTTGTAGAGACTTTATCTCGCGTTGTATTTGGCGTAGAACCAATTATTGAAACTTTTTTCTTGGACAACGCATTAACCAATGAAGACTTACCAGAGTTAGGTAGTCCAATTAATAAAACTTCATCGATATTATTTTTAGTCATAATTTAAATATAGCTATCCTACTGATATGGTAAACAATCTTTATTTAGTTACTCCAAGGGGCTTTTGCGCTGGCGTGGAGATGGCAATTAAAGCATTGACATGGATGTTGAAAATCTATGATGAAACTATTTATTGTTATCATGAAATTGTTCATAACGACTGGATTGTAGAACGTTTTAAAACCAAAAATATTGAATTTATTGAGTCATCTGAAGAACTACCAAAAAATGGAATTGTAATGCTATCAGCACATGGAACTTCACCAAAAACAGAAAATGAATTTAATTCTCTCTCATCCGTTCAAGTCAATGCGGTGTGTCCACTAGTAACTAAGGTGCATCATGAGGCAAAGAAGTTTAGTGAAGCAGGACAACAAATTATTTACGTAGGTCATAAAAATCATGATGAAGCTCTTGGAGCTTTAGGTGTAGCACCTGACTCAATGTTTTTAGTCGAGAAGGAAGATGATTTAGAAGAAATAAACATATCCAGTGATAATGTTGCATTACTTGCACAAACGACCTTAGCTATGTCAGAGTGGACACCAATAATGGAATCAGCACAAAAGAAATATCCAAATTTGAATATGCCAAGAAAGAGTGATCTCTGTTATGCAACAACAAACCGTCAAGAAGCTGTAATAAATGTTTCAAGTAAGGTTGATGTAGTCTTAGTTGTGGGTTCAGATACATCAAGTAACACTAAGGCACTTGTTTCAACAATAAAGAACTTAGGTAAAGAAAGTTTCCGAGTGAACACAACCGAAGAGATAGATAATTTAGATTTAAAAGATAAAAATGTTGCCGTGACAGCTGGAGCTTCTGCGCCTGATCATATAGTTCAAGAAATTATCAATAAACTTCGACCAAACGAAACAATTTATTTTGAAAATACAAATGAGACAGAATATTTTCCGCTTCCTAAAGAGCTAAGGTCAAATATTACAACGATAAGCAATTTTTTGCTGGAATTATTTCCAGAAAATAAAGTTGAGCCTGTAAGAAGTGTTAATAAAGATAAGCAATGGTCTGCTACAGAAGCTTTAGCTTCTCTTTAACCAACTCAAGAACGTTATCCATATTTATATCGGAATTATCAATATAAAGTGCATCGTCAGGAATTACTAAAGGTGATTCTGCTCTATTTTTATCATTATCATCCCTTTTCAATAAATCTTCTTTTGTTTCAGAATCGTTAGATTGCTTTAATCTTCTTTTTGACCTTACTTCAATGTCTGCATCAAGATAAATTTTTAAATCAGCATTTGGAAAGACTATAGATCCCATATCTCTACCTTCAATAATTAAACCATTTGAAAGTTTTTTGGATAAATTAGTTAGGGATTCTGAAACAATTTGTCTAACTTCTTTTATTTTTGCGATTTCAGAACTTTTAGAATTGATATTTTTTATATACAAATCAGAATCAGAATAAGAATAACTATTTAAAGTAATTTGTAATTCCTCGTTAATTTCTATTTGTAAATTGCTAGTGTCAGAAGTTGAATGATCAATGAAGTATTTAGCTATAATTCTGTATAGTTTTCCACTTGAAAAGAAATTTGAATTATATTCTTGTGCCAAAAGACTTCCTAATGATGTCTTACCAACACCTGAGGGTCCATCAATAGTTACGATATAGTTCATACGTAACTATGTTAATTTAATTTTTTTTAACTGACCAATTTTCATTTTACCAATTTCAAATTTGTCAACTTGAATCCTTTTAAGGTTTTTAATTGGAATGTTGTTAACATCAAAAATTCTTCGTATTTCCCGATTTTTACCAGTTTTAAGAACTATTTCATAGGTTAATTTTTTAATCTCAGTTAGTTTATGGATTTTTAGTTGTTCATCATTATCTTTTATAGATTTTCTAAATGTTTCAAAATTAATTTCTTTACTTGTAACAACAATGTATTTTTTAGAAATATTACTTTTTGGATGTGAGTATTTATTTAGCCACACGCCATCTGTGCTTAGTAGCATTAAGCCTTCTGAGTCCTTATCCAGACGACCACCAAATTTTAATGATTTATTGTGGATCAAGTCGTAGATAATTTTCGACTCCCCTTGTCTTTTGTGAGATGATACATATCCATAAGGTTTATAGAAAAGAAAATATTCATGTTCTTTTATGGCTTGGATAACTTGATTCTTATGCATGACTATGTCGTCATCATCTACAAGGTCACCATGATTAGCTATAACTCCGTTTATCTTGATAGATTTATTCTCTACGAGAATATCACTATCTCTACGTGAAACATTAAGATTCAATGCAAGAAACCTATTAATTCTCAATAATTTACTCTTCTTCTGCTTTATTAAAATACTCACCGATGGTCGGTAGATTATTTATTGAAGATAAATCTAGTTTTTGTAAGAACAATTCTGTCGTTGTATACAGAATTGGATTACCAGGAACGTCGAGTTCGCCACCTTTTTCTATGAGACCCCTTGATTCTAAAGTTTTAATGGAGGATTCAGATTCAACCCCTCTAATTTCTGAAATTTTCATTTTTGTAACTGGCTGTTCGTAAGCAATTATTGCAAGAGTCTCTAACGCTGGCGTGGAAAGACCTCTTAAAATTGCTGGAGGTTTTACATCACCAAGTAGCTCTGAAATTTCTGATTTAGTCACAATGTCAGATTTAAAATCATTATATTTTATAAAAAAACCAATGTCTGAATTCTCAAAGTTGGCATTAATTTCATCAATTAAGTTTATAAGTTCCGAATTATTTATTGTTAGTAGTTTTTCGAAATATTCGTGTTCTACCGGTCCATCACTTACAAGTAGTACTGCAGATATAACTTTTTTGCTATTCATAGTTTTTCTCAATAATAATCTCTTTATTAACATTTGTTTGCTCAGCTTTAATAAAGCCCCATCGGACAGCTTCAAGTAACGCTAGGAAAAATGCTACAGCCTCTTGTGACGAATTTACTGAGGAGACTAATTCTTCGAATGTTGTATTTAATCTTTTATCAACAAGTTTTAATAAATCATCTATTGCAACTTGTAAATCAGGGAGTTCTTTGTCAATATGTGAAAATCCCTGTATTGTTTTATATCTACTAAAAACTTCATCTGCTGTTTCTGTAAATTTAGTAATGTCAATGTTGTAACGAATTTCGGGCTTTACTGATAATGAACTTGTTTGATAATATTTAAATGCGGGTATTTCACGTTCGGTTTGTTTAACTTTTATAGCTAGAGCCAGTCCAACTTCAGTAAAAGCTTTAAATTGGAGCAATCTGGCAAATGCAAGATCTTTGTCTTTTATTAGTTCAACTTCATCAAGCCAATCTACTTCCTCATCTTGGGGCAGTAATCTTTTTGCTTTTAACTCAAATAGTGATGCACCAAGTAGAACAAACTCGGCATAATTGTCTATGTCTTCTTTTAATGATTTATTTTGGAAACTCTGGAAAATCATTGTGAGATTATTAGCAATTTGTGTTTCTGTATTTGATGTATATTCAACAAGAAGACTTTTTAAATTTTCTATTACTTGTATATTTTCCATTAGTAATCAGTTTTATCTAGTATTTGATGCTTATTTTGAAGAAGATTTTTTTTATATTGATCAACTAAAGAATCTATATCCCCAATTTGAGACAATACTTCAAGTCCTATTAATTCATGATCGAGATATTTCTTAGATTTATATGAAGAAACTATTTTTAGGTCAGAAAGTATTCTTAAGAGCCATGAATAATGCCCAGCATTTTTACCAATATCATGGAGTAGGGAAAGTTGTAATAATTCTAAATCATCAGAGAATCTTAGGGTTCTATTCATAACCTCAATAGAATGATGTCTATCAGCTTTGTTTAATAACCAGTATTGTTTTATTAATTGATTATTTTTAAGTGTATTTGAGATTACCAATTGTTCATCTATAGAAAGATGCTTATAAAAAAGAAATCTTATGGCTCTTTTTGATTTTAAATAAATTTTATTCATGCTCTTGGGTGACTTTCGTTAAAAACTTCATTAAGAAATTCTTTTGTTAACTTAGTATAGATTTGCGTTGTGGATACAGATGAATGTCCTAAATATTCTTGAAGTGTTCGAAGGTCACAACCAGCTTCAAGCATATGAGTTGCAGCACTATGCCTTAATGTATGGGGATGGATATTTAGAGTTGTTGAGGTTTTAAGAGCTGTTGATTTAATTATCCTAAAAATAGCAGTACGTTCTAGCGGATTGTTGGTACGGGAAATAAACAAAAAAGAATTATTTGAGATATCTTTTACAAGCCTTAGGTCGAGATAAGATAGTAAATTAATTTTAAGTTTTGAACCAATTGGGACAATTCGTTGTTTTGAACCTTTTCCGGTTAATTGAATATAATCTTCATCAAAATCAATATCGGCAATTTTAACATCACATAATTCACTAACACGACATCCGGTAGAATACATAAAATCGATTATGGCTTTATTTCTCTTACTTATAAAGGTTTCCTGGTCATGAAAATTTATTAATTGTTCAATTTGTGTAATAGAAAGTGTTTCAGGAAGTCTTTGCCCAGACTTAATTGTTACATCCTCAAGAATAACTGTTTTAGTATTTTCCCTAAAGTTATACCATTTTACAAACTGTCTTAATACCGAAACTTTTCTTTTTTTTGTATTAGGGCTGTACTCTTTTGTAGAAATTAACTTTATTAATTTGTTGAGTGCATCACTAGATATATTTGTTACTAAGTTTTCTTTGAATAAGTTTAAAAGATCAGTTCTATATGCTTCAACTGAATTTTTTGATAATCCTTTTGAGTACGATAAATAATCTTGGTAATCGTCAAGTAAGTATTTAATAGAATTATTAATCTTTTACTTTCGTTTTAGTAGAAGTTATTTTCTCAGTATTTTGAGAAAAAGCTGCGCTTTGTATGAATTTATCAAACATTGGAGCCGGTTCCCAAGGACGAGACTTGAACTCAGGATGAAATTGAGAGGCAACGAAGAAAGGATGGTCTTTTAATTCAATCATTTCTACTAAGTTATTATCTGGAGACAAGCCACTGAAAATTAAGCCGTTTTTCTCTAAAACTTCTCTGTATTTGTTATTCACTTCATATCTATGTCTATGACGCTCGTATATAACTTCATCTTTATAAATTTCAGAGGTAATAGTATTTTTAGTAATTTTACAAGGATATGTTCCTAATCTCATAGATGCGCCAACATCATCTTTGTCTAGGTCTTGATTCGGTAAAAGATCAATAACAAAATCTTTTGTATTTTGTGAAAATTCAGAAGAATTAGCTTCATTAATTCCACATACATTTCTTGCATACTCTATAACGGCACACTGTAATCCAAGACAAATCCCAAGAAATGGAATTTTATTCTCTCTTAAATACTGTATGGCTGAAATTTTACCTTCGATCCCCCTCACTCCAAAACCACCTGGAACTACAACCCCATCAAGGTTAGAAATGTCTTCAGCGTCATAATTGTCAGCATCAATCCACTGAAGGTCTAAATTAACTTTATTTTGAAGACATGCATGTTTTAATGATTCAACAACAGACATGTAGCTATCCGGTAAGCCGAAATATTTACCAAGGATTGCAATCTTAACATCTTTAGTCGATTCTTTTTTTAGAGAAAGCATATTTTTCCATTCATTCAATTCCGGCTCTTCTGTGTTGAGGTTTAACCTTTTATTAACTGCTACATCTAAACCCTCGGAGTGCATTTTAAGAGGTACGTCATAGATGTCATCAAGATCTGGTGCATTAATTACATTCTCATAACTTACATCACAAAATAGTGAAACTTTGTTTTTGATATCTTCATCTAGTTTTCTATCTGAACGAAGAACAATTATGTCTGGACTAATTCCATACCCTCGTAACATTGAGACTGAGTGTTGAGTAGGTTTTGTTTTCAGTTCTGTACTTGGTCCAATAAAAGGAACCAAAGTCACGTGTATAAACATAACATTTTCTTGACCAAGCTCTTTACGCATTTGCCTAGCTGCTTCTAGAAATGGAAGTATCTCTATATCACCAACAGTACCTCCTATTTCTGTAATCTGGACATCTACATCATTTGAGATACCTTTAATTCTTCTCTTTATTTCATCCGTGATATGAGGAATAACTTGAACCGTTGCTCCTAGGTAGTCACCTTTACGTTCTCTTTCTATTACTTTTCTGTAAATGCTTCCAGTAGTCACATTTGCATCTTTTCGTAGATTCACCCCAGTAAACCGTTCGTAGTGACCAAGATCTAGATCAGTCGTTGCGCCGTCCTCGGTTACAAATACTTCACCATGTTGAAAAGGATTCATGGTATCTGGATCAACATTGATATATGGATCAAGTTTTTGATTAACAATTGTAAGTCCACGTGATTTTAGAAGGTTACCAAGGGATGCAGAGGTAATCCCTTTACCAAGACCAGAGACTACACCGCCAGTTACAAATATGTATTTGGTCACTCGAAAATTTTAGCATGATAAATCCTTATTAAAAGGATTATCTAAGAATTTGATTTAGAAATAAATCTAATCTGGGAGAATTATCTGTTCCTATTATATGTAAAGACTTTTCTGATAACGTATAGTCAAGTTTGTTATCTTTATCGCTTTCTACTTCCGACTCAACAACACCATCAAATTGAATTGCATAATTTTGCTTTTTTTTGATTTCAATTTGAATTTTCGACTTTTGATCTAAAACAATTGACCTGGGAAATTTAGAAAATGGCGAGATAGGTGTAATGATAATTGAATTAAGACTATTTTGTACAATTGGTCCACCTGCTGAATAATTATATGCTGTTGAGCCTAAAGATGTTGAAATAATAATTCCGTCAGCTCTTAGTTTTACTGTTTGGTCATGAGTTTTAAATACAATATCAAGAATTCTTGTTGGAGAATTTTTAATTAATACGATTTCATTAAATGCCGGTGATTTTAAATTATTATCTTGTATTATTGCTTTCCTATTGTTGATGTGGCTCTTGCCTTCAATCCACTCGTCAAGTATTTGCTCTATATTTTCAGATTTGTTTACAAGATATCCAACTCGTCCAGTTCCTAAGGGCATGAATAATAAGTCATAGGTCCAAGATATTTTCATAGCCTTAAGTGCAGTACCATCTCCGCCAAAACTGACAACAAGTGTATCTTTGTTTAAATAATTATCATATTGTTCTACATCTTCAACAAATGAAATATGGAACTCTAATTTTCTTGATTTTATCAAACTAACAAAATCTGTATAATTTTTTAATTTGGTATATTTCTTTGATGAAATAATTAATATATTCTTCACTAGGATATATTATACGCAACTTGGAGTCAGTACAACATGATACCTATATCAGATATAAACCCTGCTGAGAACACTCCATACATAACAAGGTTTTTTATATTTTTTACCATTGCTGTTTATATACTTTTGCAACCAAAAAATAGTACAGATTTATTCAACTTTTTTTATGAATTTTCGGCAATCCCTTGTGAAATTCAAAAAGGTGTACCATTAAGTGCTAATCAATTTTACTCAAATGACTGCATGGTAACTATTGATAATGTTATATTTGCTAATAAAAACTTAATGCTAAGTCTCTTAACTGCAAATTTTCTTCATGCTAACTTACTTCATCTTGTTGGCAACCTTTGGAGCTTCTGGATATTTGGTAACAATATTGAGGATAAGCTAGGAAATTTAAAATTTATTATATTTTTAACGCTTGCCGCTGGAGGTAGTATTGGTACTCATATTTTTTTGAATTACTCAGATTTGAATCCAATAGTTGGGGCATCAGGAATTGTCTCTGCTTTGATGGGTGCATATTTGTACAGATTTCCAAATGCAAAACTTTTAGTTTTAGTTCCTTTCGGTATTATATTTCCGACAACTATAAAAGCTAAATATTTCATGGCATTTTGGTTTGCTTCACAAGTATTAATATCTCTACAAAATAATAATATATCCTGGGAAGCGCATATTGGTGGATTTTTTGTTGGCTATCTCACAATGAGATTAATTAATAATAGATGATACAAAAGCAGGAAAATCTGTAAATTTACTATCTGCAAAATCTTCACTCATAAAATTATCAATGCTAGATTCCACTAATATTGAAGTTGCGCCAAGCTTGTTGCCAAACATAATATCTGTGTCTACCCTATCACCAATCACATAATCAACTTCAATATTCTTATTTAGAAAATACTGACTGTACAACTCACCTTCTTTTCCAAATGATTGAAGTTCTTTTTGTGATTTCGATTCAATATATTTTGCAATTTGTCCATTTCCAGGCTTAAACTCTGATTTACTTATTGGATATGTAAGATCTTTATTCAATGTCGCACCCTCTTTACCAGATTTAATTGATTCTGCAATTAAATCGAGTTCACTTTCAGATGGTGATTCGACTCTACCCATTATAATAAAATTGCTGTCATCCAATTTTGTAACAGTATTTGAAATACTGCTAACAAAATCTTTTACATCCTTGGATCCATAAACAAAGATAGATAGTTTCTTGTTACGTAAATATTCTTTTAAAACTACAAGCGGAGTAACTATTGAAGATATCTCAATATCGGTATTCAATAAATTACTTAATTTTTTAGCTAACACATCAGTTGACTGAGAGCTGTTGTTAGTTGTATGAAATATTTTATACTTTTCAAGTATTAGAGATTTATAAGCAGATTCAACACCCTTTATGAGTACATCATCAAGATACAGTGTTCCGTCAAGGTCTGTAGCGAGAGTTTTCACGCTTTTCCTCCATTATTAAGGCACGCGCAGTTATTAGGTTACTTTCATAAAAGTTTTTTCCTGTTCTGTCACTAGGTAGAGTGACAGACCTTATTTTAAGATCTAATGACTTAGTATATTTTTTAATTTCATTAAATATCCTTGTGCCAAAACCAAGCTCTCTATATTTTGGTGATACAAATAGTTCATAAATTGTTATAAAACCATTTTCTTCAGTTGCGCCACCATAACCAATTTCAATATCATCTTGAGAAAGTATAAAGTAATTAATTTTTGAGAATTCTAACTCTTTGTAGTGCTTTATTAAAATATTGTCGATGGTGGACATTTCAGCAATAAACTCGTTATGAAGGATTTGTGGCTTTGAACTACTTTTTTTTATCGAAAATTTATAATTTAAATCATCAAACTCATGCACAATCTGCACACACTTTTGATCTTGGCTTAGCAAGTTGAGTATTCTTGAGAACTAAGAAACAAACAGAACAAGTAAACTCATCATCTTCTTTGTCCGCAGCAGCTTCATCTAGCTTCAAATCAGATTTTTTAACATTTCTTTTTTCAGCTGCATCAACACTCATAAAAGAGCCCTCCGCATCATCAGGTTCTTCTACTGTTTTCTTTTCATTTTCAACACGAGCTTCTAAAGATTCAGTTTCAACTTCCTCTTTTTCCTCTTCTTCATCAGAAGGAGTTTCTGAATCTTCTAGATCATCTTCATCAAGATCTTCTAAATTAGGTTCTTTAATTTCGTCTACATCTTTTTCTGACATGCTTCTCCTTAAAGTGCTTTTAAAATAATACTAAATTTTTAGCTGTATGGAAGCTTTTTTAACAAATATCTCAGCTGGACCCTTATCGAAATAATCACCATCAATTTCTATTGATTGACGTGATAAAAGCTGTATCTCTCCACTTCTTTTTAAAAGAACATCTGGTTCGGTTAAATGTAGGCCCTTCTTTGCTAAAAAAAATAACTTCATAGCTTTCCTTTTTGTTACTTTAAAGATTTGAATATTAAGTAGGCCATCTTGAAGGCTGGATTTGGGTGATATATTCCAACCACCTCCAAAGAACTGACCATTACATACAGTGATAACAAAGGCATCAGAGTTAAATTCGTAGTTGTGTGTTTTAATAGACATCTTTCCAGACCTAGCAGGAAGTAGCTTTAGCCAGAAGCTAATCGGATATCTAAATCTTCTAAAAATCTTTGGTAATTTTTCACTCATTTCAACTGTATCTGCAAGAAAACCAAAATTTAAAATATTAACAAAATGTCTTTCTTTTTCGGAAGTGGACACAATTGCTGTGTCAATAAGGTAGGTGGAATCTCCTTTGAGGTGTTCTATTGCAGTTTCTATATTTTGAGGGATTGCAAAAGTTCTTAAAAAATCTGAACCGCTACCTGATGGAAGACATCCAACAATAGGACGGTCTAGACCTTTTCTTAGAAGACAATCTATCAAAGAATTAATCGTGCCATCTCCCCCAATTGCACAATAATTATATTTTGTACTGTCCTTATGCTGTTCTATTATTTGATCAACTTCTGAAACATCAGAAGTCATAAAGATTTTGGATTTCAAGTTATGCTTCTCAAAAAGTGTAGTTAAGTAGCTTTCGGTTAATTTTTTACCCCTAGAATTTAGGTTATAAACTACAACATATTCTTTCATCGCATAGATTTCTGGATTAACTCATCATTAAAAATATCAGTAATCATTTTAAATTCCTTAATACGATATATATTAAAGAGTTTAGTTGAGAGTTCAGAAGCTTCCTTACCAGCACGAATAAAATCACCGATACTGATATTGAATTTAGATAATACTGATTCAACGTCTTCAGATTGCAAATATTCGTTAAAAATACTGAACCAACCAATTTCAATTGAGGTTATTTTTTTGACCCCTGCAAATGATTCCATCTTATTAATCTTTTCCTCCATAATTTGAAATTTAATGAATGTATCCACATACAATTCATTAAGGGACAAATCATGGCTAGTAGTGGATAAACCAGAGCAAACAAGCATCAAGTAGAAATTCATATCTTTATCAAAATCACTTTCTAGTAATTCAAGTCCGACGATTAGATTATCCCTATAGGTTTCGGTTAAAACGAGAGATTTGTTATTGTCATTCTTAAAATTCAATAACTCAAGGACTTCGAGCTTAGATGTAAATGTATTTTGAAGCTTTTTGATATTAAAATTATTTTGATAAGAAAAGAAGCTTTTTTCAAGAAGTTCTATGGCTTCCTTTAGTGAGTATTTGCTTAACATATTCAATATTGAAGAATACGAGACCGAATATGCAGAATTTAAATTACTTGATTTGAGGGTAAACAAGTTGTTATACCAAAAGTTTTCAATATTTCTGTCATAATTTATAAATGCAAATCCCTTTGTGTCAATCCCTCTCCTTCCTGCTCTCCCAGTCAATTGAAGAAATTCTGATTGATTGATTAAACGTGTTTTTATTCCATCGTATTTGTAGAGTCTATCAATAACAATAGATTTGGCAGGTAGATTGAGGCCAAGTGACAGTGTTTCTGTGGCAAATAAATATTTTATATATCTATTTAGAAATAAAAACTCAATAAATTCTTTTACAATAGGCGCAAGCCCAGCATGATGATATCCGATTCCTCTTACCCACATCCACAGCAGTTCATCCAAATTTAAAAGATCATATTGAGTTGAATCTAGAGAACTAAAAACATCATTAAATACATCTTTAATCTCATTTGCTTTTTTAATTTTCTTTCTATTTGTCGCTGCCTGTCTTGCCTTAGTTTCAACTCTATCTCTTGAAAAATAAAAAAATATGGAAGGTGTAAGGTTTTTGCTTTCGAGGTAGTCAAGTTGAAAACCTAGATGAGGTCTCTTGTACTTTCTATATTGCTTTTCAAATTTAAAGATTTTATTATTACGTTTATCCTTAGAAGATTTAATTATTTTTAATTGGTCACTGTGAGGGTTTAAGCCAACTAAAGATATTTCTAGTGGGACGGGCCTTATATTAGAGTGCACCAATGATGTTTTTCCTCTTAACGAAACTATCCAGTTATGGAATTCTTCTTTATTTCTAATAGTGGCTGACAGAAAAAGAAACTTGATGTTTTTAGGGGCATGGATAATTATTTCTTCCCAAGTTGTGCCTCGTTCGGAATCAGAAAGATAGTGAACTTCATCAAGGACTATAAGGCCAATTTTTTTTAATCTTTTGTCATCTGAATAAATCATATTTCTTAATATTTCAGTAGTGGCAACAATTAAATTTGAATCTGGGCTGATGGTTCTGTCTCCTGTCAGCAGTCCAGTATCAATATTCAAATTTGTGAAATCATTGTATTTTTGATTCGATAATGCTTTAATAGGGGTCGTATAAATTACATTTTGGTTCTGGTTAGTATATTTTTCAATAGCTTTTTCGGCTATAAAGGTTTTTCCTGATCCCGTAGGCGCAACGACTAAAACATTAAAATCCTTGTTGATGGAGTCAATTGCCTCAACCTGAAATTTATCTAAGTTAAAATCCACGATTACTTTTTTTATGAATAAAAATCATTATTTCTATGAGTAAATACATAGGCAGTGTGAATATGAAAAGCGAAATAGGATCACCCGTTGGTGTTATGACTGCAGAGAAAATAAGTATAACTATAAACATTTCAGCCCGTTTATTGGTTAGACTCTTTACCTTTATTATTCCTTTGTTAAGGAGAAAAAGCATGATTAATGGTAACTGAAATGAAACTCCAAATAACAATGAAATTCTTGTTATGAATTGAAAATAGTTTTGCGATCTTAGAATTATTTCATTCTCATTAAATGAAAGTAGGAACTCAATACCGACATGAGCAATGCTTAGTGAAGAAAATATACCCGAATAAAATAAGAGGGTAAAGAAGATGAAATATAAGGTAAAGCTTACTGTTCTTATCTCTAAAGCTGGTTTTATGAAATAACCTAATATTAAAAGTATTAATGGAAATGTAATAATTATGGATATCCAAAAAGTATTCTGTAGCTTTACTTGAAAACCTTCGTAGATCGTTAATGCGAAAATATTAGAGTCATCATATCCAGCATTTATAAGAGGTTCTAATAAAATATCACCAAAAAAGGAATACTGGTTATATACAAATATTGCAACGATCCCAACTAAAGTAAAAGAAAATAATATTCTATTATTTAACTCTTGAAGGTGCTCCATGAAGGGTTTTTTCATATTACTCCTCCTCATTTTCATCTAACCAGATCCAATTTTCATCAATTGAATTATCTCCAATTATTTGGCGACTTTGCCCATTTTGGAATTTAGAGATTTTATTAAAGTAATATAAAATTTTGCTTTTATCAAATATACCAAGAGAGATTAGGACTATAACTAGTAATTCAATAATGCTCATGATAAAAACTCATTAATCAATTTATTTTTTCTTTTTTCAATTTCAACTCTAACGGAGTTTGGGGTAATAACATTTTGTGAATCTATATTCTTTAGGAAATGCTCTACAGCTATTTCTTCTGAACGGAAATGCTGTTGATGGCTTTTTAATGCTAGGTCTTGATAGGTGACTGAAATCTCATTATCATTTTTTGAAAACCTTTCTTTAAGATTTTTCTCCTCTGGAATGTTAACAATTCTATCTATTAAAAAACTTTTTATTTTGTTGTCTTCATAATCATATGCTTCAAGCACATCTCCATCATTTGTAATATTGAAAGATAATGGTTTGATTTTATAGATATTTGAAATATTGTGCCCTAGTTTAATATATTCTATATAGAGCTCATCGGATACAAACATTCTATTAAAGTCAAGTTTGGAACTGCTTTCTGCACTTTGGTGAGATTTAAAGTAATTATTTAGTGTGTCATATAAGTACATAAGATCTGACTTATTATCAAATAGTTTTTCAACATTTACCTTAGGATTATTTAGAAGTGTATATATTTTAAATAAGTCTAAATCAGTAATTGTAGGGATATTTAGTAGAGATTCATTGAACTCGAACGTAATGAGATTCTTTTCCAAATTTACTTCAAAGTTTATGAAGCTGTCACCATCTGAAGAGTATACTTCCGATAAAATAGTCAATGAATACAACAGTTTATCTGAGCTTAGATTAACACTTTCTGCTAAGTCTTCTAAATTAAACGAGCTTTCCTTTTTAATAATCGAAAGAATGTGAATTATATTACCTAGGTTTATTTTAAATTCCATTTACAACTTTCTTTAGTGCCTCTTTGTCTTGCTTATTTATATTTAATAATTTTGGATCAACCAACAGTAAATACTTGATTAAACCATGATGATCATTCGTTTTTAATTTTAAGGTAATATTTTCGCCATCTTCTTTAGAAGATACCTCAGAAAAGTTGAAAATCCTACTGTGTACTCTATGCAAGTCGTTATCTGAAATTATCTCGACCGTAATAAAACTTGACATGTTTTCCCAGGAAAAGTTAAACTCTGAAATATTTTTAGTATGAAGATTCTCTTTGTTGCCTATTTTTAGATTTTCTATAGTGTTTATTTTAAATGTTTTAATAATATTTCCATCATCTGCTCCCAAGTACCATATTCCAGCATGGAACCTCAGGCCTAAAGGATATACTTTTCTAATTTTATCATTGTAAATAAATGAAACTCTTCTCCTCTCCTTTATGGCTGTATTGATTATTGGTATTACTTTCAGATCTTTATTGAATTGTAAATATGGTGATAAATATTTTTTAATAACAGAATATGTGTTGATAAACCTTTCAATGTCAAATCCAGATTTACTTTGTAAGTCTAAAATTATATTTGTTCCTTTAAGCTTGTAACCATCCTCAACACTCCATTTATCATTTTCATATTCTAAATTAAACCCGACCTCTTTAAGGAGTGCTTTATCTCTTTCAAAAGATCTTTTGTATGCTGCGTCATTTAAATTACGATATTCGGGTATATTGTCTTTTATATAATTACTATCGAGATTAAATGTGTTTGAGCTATCGAAAAGAGCGATTAACTTCAAACATCTTTTAAATACATTTTTCATAAATAATAAGTTTTAGCTTTATAAGTATCTTACAAAATATTAGATATAAATTTTATATTCGAAGATTTGTGTAAATCTATAACAAGGTAAAATACTACTTATGAAAGTATGGATTGATCAAGATTTATGTACTGGTGATGGCCTTTGTGAAGAGATCGCACCCGATGTATTTGTCGGATTAGACGATGGCCTTTTTTATGTTAAAGAGGGTGATAAAGTTTTTTCAGAAGAAAATGGGAATGTCGGTGGTGCTGAAGGCCTAGCTGTTGTTCCTAAAGGTCAAGAAGATGCAGTTGTTGAATCGGCAGAGGAATGTCCTGGCGAATGCATCATGATTGAACCATAAATCATATAATATACCTTCCACTAACTGTAAACCCCGTATGACCAACCATCGTATGCTTTGGTCTTGATATATTTCCTCGTATGGTCCACTCTCTCTCTATTGTCTCTTTAATCTCAATATCTTTAAAGCTATTATCTTGTAAAGCGTCAGCTAACTTAGAAACTTGAGATATTGAGGGTAAATATGAAACCCAGTAAAGATTACTATTTATATGATTATTTTCGAAGAATACCCATGGTTCTGGGACATCTGTAATAACAGTATCAAATTTAAAAGGAACGGTATCAATTTTAAAATCAGACAAATCTGTATTAATAAATTGAATATCATTTATAAAATCAGATGAATAATTAGATAAATATCGTGATATTGTCTTTTTAGCTCGATATTGATTTTTTTTACTGATATCTAAGGAATAAAATTTGGAATTAGTACCTAAAATTGATGCTAAAAAAAGAGTTAATGCTCCAGAACCAGTACCAATCTCCAAAACCTTACTATTTGCATTTATATTCCCTGAAATTAGTATTGAACCCACATCTTTGGGATATATTATTTGAGGCCCTCTCTTCATAAGAAGAATAAATTCTTTATAAGATGGAACATAAATTGTAAATATTTTTCCAGTTGATGATTCAATTTGAGTAGGAAGGGATTTTATTTTATCAAATTCTATTTTGCCATCATTGGTTATGAATTCTTTGCCTTTTGTTATTACGCTTAAGTACTTTTTTGATTCAGATGAAATTATTACGAGTCTATTATCGATTTCCACAAATTTATATTAACAGTAAAAAATAGGCAATCGTAGAAAATACAACACCTGCAGCTAAGACGAGTGCTACGAATTTTTGTAATGACTTATTCACGAACGCTTTTTAAGAATTGACTTTTTTATCTTGCGATATTTTTCGTAAGCTCGACCAACGAGTATACCGAAAAAAAGGTAAGAAATAACTTTTGAATTCTCTGAATTAATATTTTTTTTAAGTTCGTTATATGTTTCTCTATACTCTGTCATTTTAATATTCTCCATACAATTAATCCGAATGAAATCAAGCATAATAGAGCCATAGAAAAATATGTCATAGCTTGTAGAAAATAGTTTCCAATAAACATCTGACTTAAAATAGACGCTACACCAATAATAATAAATAGTGTCGCTAGAGCTAGATAGTTTCCAGCTTTGAAATTTCTTTTTAACGACTTTATTGAACTCTCCACCTCATCAACAGTCTCTTCTTTAAAGTGTTGGAGAAGACTATCAATAGATTTCACAGCATTAATAGGTATATTTATAAAATTATTCATTTTTGCGATTCTCTATAATAGTTCCCACTACACCTTGAATTGTTGCAGCAACTGGCAATGCTAAGATAGCGCCAACAGCACCCACAGTATAAGCTCCAAATATAGTTGAAAAGACTGCAACAGCCGGATGAATCTCCATTGTTGACTGAGTAACTTTTGGACTTATGAAATAGTTTTCAATTAACTGATACACAGATAGAACAATTAATGTATAAAGAACATAGTTAACACCGAGTGAAATAGAGGCTAAAACTGGAACAATTCCACCTAGGAATGTTCCTATTACAGGGATTAGCTGAGAAAGAACACCTGCAGCAATACCCAAAGCTACAGCAGATGGTAACCCAATCACAAGAAAAGATATTGTAAAGACAATACTTGCAAGTATTCCAAGAATTACTCTTGCAACAATAAATCCACCAGCTTTAGAAACTCCGATTGTCCATACTTGATCAATAAGATTTGAATATCTTGGTGTGATAGTTTGCTTTAGATTTTCCCTCCATTGTTCACCTTCGCTAATCAAATAGAATGAAAAGAAGAAAATGATAAAGAAATGACCAAAAGCACTTAAGACCCCTTGGCCAGCAAAAACTACTGTTTCTCCAACTGTTCCTCCATAAGTGTTAATAAATGTACTGAATTGTGATTCCAAATCTAGAGTCTGGTTGGATATTATAAAACCTTCACTGTTGAAATAATCCAAAAGGTTATCTAGATATGTAGGTAATTGTGTAGATATATAGTAAATTTCTTGAACCATTATTGGAATAAGAGAAAAGATTATTCCAAATATTACCAGAAGTAACAGTGCGACAGAAATGAGGGCAGATATCTTTCGACCGAATTTCTTTGAAAGTCTATAAACAACTGGTTCTGCAAGTGCTGCTAAAACTACAGCTACAAAAAGATCAAAGAGTAAAGGTTTAACTCTTAGAAATATTATTACTGAAATGCCAATAAATAGCACATAAATAAATGCTCTATTTAATAATTCTTGTCTAGATTCATCTTTTTTCATATTCATATATTATGACTCAAGCTATTGATTTATAGTTACGATTATTAAATATCAGTATCAGAAAAAACCCTATTAAAAAAATACTCATGTAGAGCTCAGGTGTAGTTACTGAATTATAAAGTTGATACCTAACAACTAATGTAATAATCTGAGAAACAATACCAATTACTAGTAACTGGTTTTTTAAATCTTTTCGCCTAATCGTAACATTAAGTAACAACAGACCAATGACAATCCTAACAAATGCTTCAAATGTATTTCCTGAAAACAAATATAACTGCCTTAAGGAAAAGAACCCTGACAAACCAATACCACCAAGAGTTACTTGCAATATGCCAATCAAAATCAACATTGAAGATATCCAAGCAAGAAGAAAATTACTGTACGATAACCTTGCTTTTATTGGTGTGGGCCATGGTTGGAGTGGATTCACTCTCTTGATTAAAGAACGGGAAAGTCTAAAAGTTTGTCTCTCGTAATTACCAAAACAAAAAATAATTAAAAATATTACTAGTGGGTAATAGATTATAAAAGTTGGAAAATAGCTAATGAAAAAGAATAATACAACGTGCCAGAGAAACAATGTATAAATATTTGCATGTATTGTCGAGAAGACAAACCAAATGATTTTCTTATTTAATAAAGATTCGACTTGATCACGAAATAATAGGAAGAGTGAAATTAGCCCTAAAGATGAAATTAAATATACAGTGGTTGGAGGGTCTTCATTTGAAAAAGAAAGTAACCGATAATTCGAAACTGATAAATACTGCTCAGTTGTTGTGTGAATATAAGATAGATAGCTGTAAGAAAAGAATGTTATCCCTGCAAACAACGATTTTCTGAATGCAAATATTTTTCCATCGGCTAGAAAATAACCTAGCTGGTGTATTGTTAACCAAAAAACTAAATAATTAAACAGCTTTATATACGAGAGAGATAAGTTGAATTCAATATTGTCAATTAACACCAAGGTAAATATCAAAAAAGAAAGAGTCAAATACGGATTCTTTTTATGTAGATATATCGTTAGTGGACAAAACAATACAACTACTAAATAAATTGACACAAGCCATAATGGCCACATGATAAATTCTGTTACTGTGAGAATTCCATCTTGTTGATTTGTAATATACTTAGGAAAATAAATTATTCTTGTTGCTGCATTCAGAGACACTGTAATGAAGAATATCCAAACGAGAACAGATCCCATCAATCCATCCACCCTATCTGTCAAAAATTTCCACTGACTTCCGTCCCTGCCAACATTTGAATACCAAGCAATCTTATTAGTGAAACCTGTAGAAAAGAAAAACAGGGCCATCCCCGCTGTCAGCCACGTAACAGGAGTTAAGGAACTATCTAAAACAGTACGATTGTAAATAATAAATTCTCCACTTGATTTTTCGAAATCTAGAAAATAGTTTGTATTAAAAATAATTAGCAACAAACCTGAAACTTTTACAAAGTCAATAAATCTAACTCTAGAATTAGAAGTTTTAGATACTTCGTTTAGAGCTCTTTTAAAGCTTCTGAAAGACGGCAGAAATAAGCCTGTAAATTGTTTCATACTAAATATTTTACATACTATATGGTTCTTGAATAGGAATATAATTACATTGTGGAAATAGTACTTTATCAGCCAGAAATTGCGGGAAATGTTGGAGCTTGCATACGACTCTCTGCTAATACAGGTATTCCGTTAAATATAATAAAACCATTTGGTTTTAGCTTTCAGGAAAATAAGATTCGCCGTGCTGGATTGGATTATCATGATTTAGCTACAGTCAGTACATATGAAAATTGGGATGAATTTATTCAAAAAAACCAAGACAAAACAACTGCATATCTTTCGGCAAAGGGAAGCAAAAACTATTGGGACTCTAATCTCCTATCATTTGATTACTTAGTTTTTGGTCCGGAATCTGTCGGATTACCACAAGATATTATTTTGGAGCACAAATATCTTTTGACAATACCAATGGATGATAATTCGCGAAGTATAAATTTAGCTAACTCAGTTGCAATAGTTGGGTATGAATACCTTAGACAAAAAAATGTATAGTAAAGTTTTACTAGTTTTCGTTGGTGGTGGAATAGGTACAGTCTTAAGGTTTTTATTAAATACACTAATAAATGTATCTTCGTTACCGCAGTTCTCGACGTTATTTATAAATGTACTGGGATCATTCTTATTCGGAATAATATATTCAATAGTTGCAGAAAATAGCTTGGTTAGCATTTTCCTACTTACAGGCATACTTGGAGGGTTTACTACCTATTCACAATTTACCTTTGATCTAATACAATTAAATACCCAATCACAATTATCTACAGTTAGTTATTTTTTTGCAACAGTACTTCTATCAATCTTTGGTGCATTAATAGGTGTATACATAGGTAGTAAACTGGTAAATTAGATTATGGAAAATATATTTTGGGTGGGTCTGTTAGTAATAATATTTTTTTTATTACTCAGATACAGATCGTTAGAAACCAAGATAAAACTATATGAGAACTTTGATAAAGTTGAAGAAATTAAAGTATTAAAAGAAAGTATCAATAAGATTGAAAGTGAACTTAATTATATTAAAGAAAAATACGGGAGTTGATTATGCCAAGTTTTGATATTACCTCAGAATTCGACAAACAAGAAGTTTTAAATGCTGTAGACCAAAGCAAAAGAGAAATTGTTAACAGATATGACTTTAAAAATACAAATACTTCTATTAATAGTTCAGAGTCAACTGTGAGTATTAATAGTGCCACTAAAGATCGTCTTTTAGCTGCAGATCAAGTGTTAAGAGAAAAGTTTGCAAAAAGAAATATATCTATAAAATTTTTATCTGACTTTGCAGATGAAGAAACACCTTCTGAAAACAAGAGAGTTTACACCCTAAAAACTGGGATTGAAACTGTCGATGCTAAAGAAATAGTTAAATTTATTAAAGAAAAAGATAAAAAAATGCAAGCCTCTATTCAAGATGGTTCGATACGTGTAACTTCAAAAAAAAGGGACTCTCTGCAATCCATTATGAACCAGATTAAAGATAAAAATTATGATATACATCTATCATTTGGAAACTTTAGAGATTAAACTTTTTTTTTAATCTTTTAAAAATTTGCCTCGAAAGCAATATAGAAACGACTAAATAAAGTATATAAACTTCAAAACCTACATTTGCTTTATAGCCAAAGTAATAAAATAATATTAGAACAACAGCGCCATGTATAGCCCGAAATATAGAAAACAACACAAATGTTTTAAATGATTTTGTTTGAATTAGTTTATTAAGTTTATTTATAAAAAAACCTTTTTCTATTTCTAGAAATTACCTTATAAATTGTATTTCTAATAAATTTCGGAATTATATATGAAATTTTAATAATTTTATAAAATGCACCTAGATCAGCCACAGACTCAATAATTGCATCAGAAGCATAAAATTTTTCTTTATTCTTTACATAAACAACTTCATCTCTAGCTATGTCTTCTTTACTAAGATCAAGCTGATTAGATATACTTACATTTTTATTTTTTTTATTTATAAATTTTCCATAAGCACTACAAACAGTGCAGTTTTGGTCTACAAAGATTTCACTCATTTACTTGAAACTCTAAGCTAAGACTGTTTACACAATACCTTTTCCCTGTAGGTTTTGGGCCATCAGGAAATATGTGGCCTAGATGGGAAGAACAAATTTTACAAAGTATTTCTGTTCTTATCATGCCTAGAGTGGTGTCTTCTTTAGTTTCTATTTTTTCTGCAACTGCATCAAAAAAACTTGGCCATCCTGAACCTGATTCATACTTTGTTGACGAATCAAATAATATTTCTTTGCAAACTGCGCATACATAATTACCAATTCTTTTTTCATTAAGAAGTTTTCCAGAAAATGGAGGCTCTGTTCCACAAAATTGTGTAACTTGTATTTGTTCTGCAGTTAAATGGTCTTTATTTATTACCATAAGATTATTTTATCTTATTGAGGATTAAAGTAAATTTCTGTGATTGTTGACTCTGTTTCTACTATTTCATTCTTTAGAGCTGTATTGGTTTCAACTATGTCTACATCACCTAGGGAGTCTTTGTAATCGAGTTTTACTAACGCTAAATATTGCTTACTTCCTATTGGTAATATTTTTAAGTTTGTTAAATTAGATATATTTTTATTTTTATTAATTATATTTTCAATTAATTTAAGTTTCTGTTGTGAAATACTTTCTCCAGTAATTAAATGTTTCATTTCATACCCTAAAAATAAACCAGACACCATGAGTAGAACTCCAATAGAAATTGCAGATATTGAGTCATATATCGAATTTTGGGTAAGTGATGAAAGTATGGTTCCGACTAATGCTATAAAAAGTCCTAAAGTTGCTGCAAAGTCTTCCACTACAATCGCTATTAAGGGTCCATCTGTTGATTCTTTTAATAGTCCAACAACACTTTTTTTATTATCTTGTCCTTTTTTTAGCTCTGTAATGGCTTTTTTTAAGACATAAGACTCGAGTATTATCGAAACAATTAATAATGTTATTGAAATTGCTAGGTTTTCAAGCTTTTTAGGATGTGAAAGAGATTCTATTCCGTGTTCTAAAGAAACTAGTCCTCCAATAGTAAAAATAAGCACAGCTACGACAAGTGTCCAAAAATATTCTTCTCTGCCTCTCCCTAAGGGATATATTCTTGCATCTACCTTTTTTGATTGCTTTATTCCAAACCATAAGAGAAATTGGTTACCAGTATCTACAAATGAATGTATAGCTTCTGAAAACATTGCACTAGACATAGTTATTGTTGCAATGATTGATTTAGCAATACCTATAGAAAAATTGACAGACATTGCAAGAAAAACAGTTTTAGATGATTCGTTAGTTGCCATCAGCAAACCATCTAACAAGTTCTTGAAAACCACCAATGCGTTTGTTGTCCATAAATATCTGTGGAACAGTTTTCACGCCTTCACCTAATTTTGAATAAAATTCAGATCTAGCTGAGTCATCAGATAAATCAATTTCAGTAAAGCTAAGGTTGTTTGACTCAAGCAAGGATTTTGCTCTATCACACCAAATACAGAAATCTTTTGTATATATTTCTATATTCAACTGTTTTCAGATCCTGTAAATATTTCATTTGTTGTTTGTGTAACTCTTATGAACGTAGTACTTTTTGGCAAGTCCTTAATGGACTTTGCACCTACATAGGAACATGCTGATCTAATTCCGCCGAGGATTGATTGAACAGTAGAGTCAATCTCACCTTTGTATTTAAGTCTTACCTTTTTCCCCTCAGGTGCGCGATGTTCTGCAAGGTCACCATAATATATTTCTTGAGCTTTTCTTGAAGACATTCCATAAAAATCTTTGTACTGAATACCATTTTCATCGGTGACAAGTTCTCCTCCCGATTCTTTGTGACCAGCAAATATTCCACCAAGCATGACATAGTCAGCACCAGCTCCAAAAGCTTTAGAAACATCACCTGGGTACTTGCAACCACCATCTGCAATTACATGTCCACCAAGACCGTGAGCAGCATCAGAACACTCAGAAATAGAAGAAAGTTGAGGGTAACCCACACCTGCTACTTTTCTAGTAGTACAAACCGATCCAGGACCAATACCAATTTTAACTATATCAGCACCAGCAAGGATCAGTGCTTCTGTCATTTCTCTTGTAGCTACATTTCCTGCAATAATTATTTTGTTTGGAAATTTTTCTCTATATTTCTTAACTGATTCTACAAAATCTTCACGGTAGCCATTTGCAACATCCAAGCATAAAAATTTTAATCCATCTTCTATTTTGAAAATATCTACAGCTTTCTGAAAGTCTTCTTTTGAAGTGCCCACAGTCACAGCAAGATATTTCGGATCTAGACTTTTAAGGTTTTCTTGCCATTCATCTAAAGTGTAAAATTTATGAACTGCAGTAAGCATGTTGTGAATTTGCAGTGCCCTAGCTGTTTCAAACGTCCCTGTTGTATCCATGTTTGCGGAAAAGATAGGTATACCAGTCCATTTTTCGCTTGAATGTCGAAATTTAAATTCTCTGTTTAATTCGACTTCCGCTCTTGATACGAGTGTACTTCTTTTAGGTCTTATCAATACATCATCAAAAGTTAACTTTATCTCATCTTCTATTCTCATAGTGTTTTATATCACTTATCCTAAATAACAAAGATTATGATAGTTGAATTTCCTTTTTTTGCCGCTGGTATTAATTATTTTCCACATGAAATATCAGTTTTACGTGTATTTGAGCCAAGATATCTGCTTTTAATAGGTGATAGTATCCAAAATAACAGTACATTTTGTGTTGGTAGGTCGTTGGATAATTTAAATGAGATTGCCTCAGAAGTTAGGATTATTGATCATCAAGACATATCAAATGCTGAACAGGTAGTAGTTGTAAAGTCTGTCAATCTAATAGAAGTTACAAATATCAACCTTGAAAATGAATATCCAAAAGCGTCAGGTGAGTTAGTAACAGATATTGGGCTACCGCCAACCGAAGATGAGCTTTTATCTCTTGAAGCAGATATCAAGAGAGGCATTGGAAAATTGATAGAACAAGGTTTAGATATTGAATTACCAATATTTGAAATAGACTCAGCAAATAGAATTCTAAAACTTTGGGAACTGTCAGCAAAGTTACCAATGGCTGATGAAACAAGGAATTATCTAGTTTCCGAAAGAGAAATTGTTAAAAGATACTCCATATTAAAAAATTATGTTCAAAAAATAAATGACATAAATTTTTAAATATTTTTCCACTTTTTATATATTGAATTTATTTCAAACTTAAATTGTTCTGTATTAGTTATTAAATAATTCAAAGTTGAAGATACATCATAATCTACTAACTCTTTTCTACTTATGTCACTGTCATACCAGTCTTTAAAAAGAGTCTCTGTTACCTCCGGATGGAATTGTACGGCAATAGAATTTCCAATCGTAAAGATTTGAGGATATTTTGTCGAAGCAATAAGCTCTGCTGATGGAGGAAGGGTGAAGGTATCTCTATGCCATAAAAAGACTTTTGAATTTTTTAACCCCGAGAATATTTCAGACTCTTTGTGAAATTCTAACTCTTTAAATCCAAACTCAACTTCTTCAGAAAGAAATGCTGTGCCCCCCATTGAATCAGCAATAAGTTGTGCACCTAAGCAAATACCAAATACTTTAGTTCCGTTATTAATAACTTTATTAAGCCATTCCTTTTCTTTGAGCAAGTATGGATAGGTTTCTATCTCATATGCCCCCATGTGCCCACCCAATATGATATATTCATGATGCTCTGAAAGTGATTCCCAATTAACGTCCCATGCATACTTTTCTTCTATATCAATATTTGATAATGATCCGAGAGTTACTTTCGGATCATTTATGATTGCAATTGTTTTTTTAGTTTCCATACTTGTGCGCGGAAGAGGACTCGAACCTCCACGGGTTTTACCCCACAGGATCCTTAATCCTGCGCGTCTACCAGTTCCGCCACCCGCGCTAAATCAGTCAAGAAACCAAAAAAGTAATAACGTTGTTACAGAAAACAAAAGAGCAACCACTGCTGTGATTCTACTCAAATTTCTTTCGGCTAATGTTTGCCCAATATTTCCAGACGCACCTGGTCCACCCAACATATCCGATAGGCCACCACCTTTTCCACTATTTAATAATACAAGTCCAATAAGTGCTATCGAAATAACTATATGTACTGCAACTAAACTCGCTGTTAATGTATCCATAAAAATTACTCTTTCAATCTAGATTGTTGTTTAACTTCTTCTTCAAGTTCCTGTATCTTTTTTTCATTCCCAAGATACCCGATTCTTGTTATTTTATCATCATTAATGTTAAATGCGAGAGGAATTCCAGTCGGAATATTTATATCCACAATATCATTGTCAGAAATTTTTTCTAGTATTTTTAGTATTGCTCTAATGCTATTTCCATGAGCAACAACTAATACATTTCCTTCTTTTGTTTTTGACTTAATTAAATTAAGTGTCTCTTCAACTCTCATGACCACATCTTCTAATGACTCCCCTAAAGGTAATCTTTCTTGGATTTCTTTGTAAATTAAATCATTGTTTGGATTATATTTTGAATCTTTTTCAACTAAAGGTGGTTTTATTTTGTAACCTCTTCTCCATTGTTGAACCTGGTCTTCCCCATATTTATTTGCTGTATCAATCTTATCAAGTCCCTGAAGAGCACCATAATGTCTTTCATTGAGCTGCCATAAATTCTTTATCGGAAATTCGATTGATTCATCTATAGGCAATTCAGATAAAATATGTTTAGCGGTATCTTTTGACCGAGTTAAATATGAGGTGTAACAAATGTTTGGTGCAAAGCCGGCATTGAATAAAACTTTACCCGCTTCGATAGCTTCTAGTTTCCCTTTTTCAGAAAGTCCTACATCTACCCAACCAGTAAATTTATTTTCTTTATTCCATTCACTTTGTCCATGACGAACAAATATTAAGTTCATAATTTAACTGACTTAATAATTTGTACGAATTTATCTACATCTAAGGAAGCACCTCCAACGAGCACTCCGTCAATAATTTTAGTATTAAGTAACTCAGATGCATTTGTGGGTGAGACGCTTCCACCATATATGAATCTTATTTTTTCTTCATCATAGAAAGGCTTTGTTGAAATCTCTTGCTTTACAGAGGAGATAACTTCTATTGCATTTTCAACTGAAGCAACTTTGCCAGTACCTATTGCCCAAATTGGTTCATAAGCAAAGATAATTTCTTCTACTTTGTCTTTTCGAAGACCTTTTACCGCAATATTGACTTGATCTAAAATATAGGATAAATATGCATTAGTGTCTCTCTGTTCTTCAGTTTCGCCAAAACAAACTATAGGTATAAGGTTGTTATTCACGGCACTATGGACTTTTAGGTTAATTGTCTCATCTGTTTCATTGAAAACTGTTCTTCTCTCTGAATGTCCAATAATAGAGTGTGTAATATTTAGTTTACTCAATTGAAGAGCAGAAACTTCACCAGTGTAAGCCCCTTCTATGTAAGCTGAAACATCCTGAGATGAAATTTTAATTTTTAGATTATCAGCATCAATAATTGTTTGAAGCGATCTTAAAGATGTATATGAAGGAGCTATAACAATGTCGATTTTGTCTTCAATATTAACTTCGAGTGAATAATTGAGTTTTTGTAAAAGCTGTATAGCTTCTAAATGATCTAAATTAAGTTTCCAATTGCCAATAATAATCTTTTTCATATTTTCAAAGTATAAGGGGTTTGTAGATATTTACACCGGGCAATTCATTGCCTTGTAAATATTTAAGCGATGCTCCACCTCCAGTAGATATATGATTAAATTTTGAAAGATCGGAAAAAATTCTTATTGCGCTGACAGAATCTCCCCCACCCACAACAGTGTAAGCATCTAAATTTGAAACGATTTCAGTTATCGATTGTGTACCTAATTTAAAATTATCAATTTCAAAAATACCCATTGGACCATTCCAAAATACAGTATTAGAAGTAGCTAATATTGATGCAAATTCTTTCACCGTTCTTTCTGATATGTCAACGCCTATGTCATCGTCGGAAAAATCTGAAATTTCTTTATCTAATCTTATGCCTGAATCTATAGATTTAGTTACTCCAAAATCTGATGGTAAATGTATCTTCTTACCATTATCTGAATCAAGCAATTCTCTAGCTTTTTGTAGATAGTCCTCTTCATACAGCGATTTCCCAATATTGTTACCAAGTGCTTTTAGGAATGTGAAACACATGCCGCCACCTATTAAAAGATTGTCAACATTCGGTAATAGATTATTGATCAACTGTAACTTATCAGATATCTTTGCACCACCAAGGATTACTGAGAATGGCTTTTTAGGTGAATTTGTGAGTAGTTCTAGGTTGTTAACTTCATTTGTCATTAATTTTCCTTGGTATGCATCTAAAAAATTGCCAAAAGAAACTATAGATGCATGATTTCTGTGTGCTGCTCCAAAAGCATCTAAAATAAATGAGTCAAAGTTTTCCGTTACTTTTTTGGCAAAATTTAAATTATTTTCTGTTTCTTCGTTGTAAAATCTTAGATTCTCCAGAAGAAAAACCTTCCCAGGATTTTCATCAAGATGATTCTTAACCTCTGGACCATGAAGAGAGTTAATAAACAGGACTTCCTCGTTTAACAATAATGACATTTCCTCTGCCACAGGTTTAAGAGAATAGTCAAGATTTATTCCATCTGGCCTTCCAAGATGACTGAGAAATGTTACAGATTTTGAAATTTTACGAAGATCTTCTAAATATTCAATAGCCTTAATGATTCTAAAATTATCTTTGACAACCTTTTTATGGATAGGAACATTTAGATCAGCTCGTATGAGGGAGTTGCCAAGTTGTGATCTGGAAGACAATACTATTCTTTCATATCTCGGTGTAAAATCACTGCATCTTTACCTTCGTTAATCAACCAACCGCCAACCTCTTCTGTCATCACAACACTTCTATGCTTTCCACCAGTACAGCCTATTGCTATACCTACATAAGATTTTCCTTCAGATGTAAATCTAGGTAACAAAAAATCAATTAAGTCTTTTGTCTTCTCAAGAAATATTTCAGCATCTTCGAACGACAGAACATAATTTCTCACCATTGGAGATTGCCCAGTAGAAGAACGTAATTCCTCTCTCCAATGAGGATTTGGTAAAAACCTTACATCTAATACAATGTCTGCATCTCTGGGTGCACCATTTTTAAATCCAAATGATGTAACGGATATCTTTAGATCTTGATTGGTTGCTTCGCCCTGGAATCCCTCAATAATTCTTTTTCTTAGCTCATGTACGTTCATATCTGTAGTGTCTATAACTAAGTCTGCAAGTTCTTTTATGGGCTTTAATTGATCTCTTTCATTTTTTACTGATTGAGATAATGAATCTAGACCCATCGGATGAGGTCTTCTATTCTCCTCATAACGCTCTATGAGGGTTTCATTATTTGCATCTAAAAATATTACTCTTGTTAATACACCTGATTGACTTAACCTTTCAAGACTTTTGTTAAGTGCTTCTTGTGCTGTCCCATCTCTAGCATCAATTGTTAGGACAAGTTGTTTGTTTGATTCAGCAACATCATTAGATTCAACAACAGACTCAACCAACTCAGGTGGTAAGTTTTCAATAACATAATATCCAAGGTCTTCAAAAACATTAGAGCTAGCAGAACGACCAGCACCAGACATACCTACCAGTAACAAAACTTCGGGTCTTTTAGAAACCATTTTTACCTCTCAAAGATATTGTAGTTGCGATGTAATGAGATGGAAGGCATTTTTATTAGGGTAAGTCTCTATAAGCCGTTAAAGTGTGTGAAGATTTTTCTTGCTATGCCAGGGCTAACTATCTCTTCTAAGTCTTGATAAGTAGCTTTAGAAAGTTTTTCAATAGTTTTAAATTTATCTAATACTTTTTTTGAAGAGATGGATCCAACCCCTTCAATGGTTAGTAGTGTTTGTTTATCAAAGTTTTTTATTCTTAATCTTCGATTTTCGTTAATTGCAAACCTATGTGCTTCATCTCTAATATTTTGCAATGTAAAAAGGGCTTCAGAGTTTTTATTTAACATAATTGAGTCTTTTTTAAAAGGTTTAAAAATTTCCTCTTCTCTTTTTGCTAGACCAACAATATCAATATCCAACTGAAGATGGTCTATTACGCCTTTAGCAGATGAGAGTTGCCCCTTTCCCCCATCAATTAATATTAAATCTGGTTTTCTTCTGAAGCTGGGGTCGCTTTCTGTATTCTTTGTTAACCTTTTGAGTCTTCTAAATAAAACTTCCTCCATTGATTTAAAATCATCCTGTCCTTGAAATGATTTGATGTGAAATTTTCTATACATTGATGGTTTTGATAAACCATCCTCCATTACAACCATTGAGCCGACTCTGTAATCAGGTCCTAAATTTGAAATGTCGTAGGCTTCTATACGATACGGAATATTTTTCAAACCTAATTTATTTTTTAACTGTTCTAAAGATCTTGATCTAAATTCTAAATCTGTCCTTCTTCTAAAATTTACAACCCTTCGTAACTCTTTTGCGTCAATAATTGCGGTGTCTAAGAGTTCTTTTTTCCATCCCTGCTTGGGAGTTTTTAGTACAATTTTGCGACCCCATTTGTGTGTCAGTTGTTCTTGAATGAGTTCTATATACGGAAAACTGTGGCTAACAAGGATTTCCTCAGATGGTTGATTTTCAGAAAATATTGATAAGATAATCTGAGGTAAGTATTCGTCATGTTTTTTTGTATCTATAGGTTCAAATGTTTTCTTAACTTCCCCAATAATTCTTCCGTTTCGTATCAACAAACAAGATATAACTACATCCAAATTGCTTACATCTATACCTATAACATCAACAGATTTAGTATTTGAAACCATTAATGTTTGAGTTGAGCGTGCATTTTCTAGATGCTCTATCAACTTTTTAGCTTCATTAGCTTTTTCATATTCCTGATTAGAGGAATATTTTTTCATATCTGATATTTTATCGTTCACGTATACATCTGATTTCCCGGAATAGAAATTTTCAATATTATTCAACATTTCTTTATATTCATTACGTGGAACTGCATCTATACATGGTCCAGCACATTTTTTAATATCATAGAGCAAACATGGTTTATTAAGTTTTTGATGTCTTTCAAAAACATTCTTAGTACAAGTTCTTACAGGAAATATATTAATTAAGTGATCTAGAGATCTTCTTGCAGCGCCAATAAATGGAAAAGGTCCAAAGTTAATATTATTTGAGTTTATTTTTCTAGAAACATAAGCCCTTGGCCACTCATCATTTGTGAGTGTTACATACGGATAGGATTTATCATCTTTGAGTCGAACATTATATTTCGGCTTATATTGCTGAATGAAAGAATATTCAGCCAATAATGCATCTGCTTCATTTTTTGAAGTAACAAAACTTATTTGAGTTGCCTCTGAAGTTAATCTTTTTATCTTCCAAGTTGAGTTTTCACGAAAGTAGGAAGGCACTCTTTTACGAAGGTTTTTAGCTTTACCTACATAAAGTGGGTCATTATATTTATCTTTAAATATATATATTCCAGGATTTTCTGGAATCTCATTTGTTTTTATTTTATCCATTTAAAGCAAAGATTTTAAATATTTACCTGTGAGAGAATTCTTATCTCTAACAATACTTTCAGGCGTTCCAGAAGCTACAATTTTGCCACCATTCTCGCCACCCTCAGGACCGAGGTCAATTACCCAATCAGAGTTTTTTACTACATCAAGGTTATGCTCAATAACAACTACTGTATTGCCCTTGTCGACCAGCATATGCAATACTTCAAGTAATTTTTGTACGTCTGCAAAGTGAAGCCCGGTTGTGGGTTCATCTAGGATATACATTGTTTGACCTGTAGAACGTTTGCTTAATTCCTTAGCAAGCTTGACTCTTTGAGCTTCTCCCCCTGAAAGTGTTGTGGCTGCTTGACCTAAGGTAATGTAAGAAAGCCCTACATCATCTAATGTTTTGATTACTTTAAAAATTGAGGGCTGATTTTCAAATATTTTCAATGAATTTTCAATAGTTGAGTTTAGAATATCAGCAATACTGTAGCCTTTCCATTTTATACTCAATGTTTCTGGATTATATCTTGAACCATCACAGTCTTCACATTTAACATAAACATCAGGTAGGAAATACATTTCAACTTTAATGGTGCCGTCACCCCTACATACTTCACACCTACCACCAGGTACATTAAAAGAGAATCTTCCTGGTTTATATCCTCTGATTTTAGATTCTTCAGTCATAGAATATAATTTCCGGATCATATCGAAAACACCAGAATAAGTGGCTGGGTTTGATCTAGGTGTTCGTCCAATTGGTGATTGATCTATTTCAATTAATTTATCTAGGTAATTTAATCCTGAGATACTCTTATGTATACCAGGAGGTATCCAATTCTTCCTTGTAAATTCATTTTGAATAGCCTTAGATAAAATTTCGGTTACAAGTGTCGATTTTCCACTTCCGGAAACTCCTGTAACGGAAATAAATTTACCAAGAGGAAACTCAACTGTAAGGTTTTTTAAATTATTTTCTTGGGCTCCTCTTAATACAATTTTTGACTTGTTTCCTTGCCTTCTTACTTTTGGATATGGAACTTTAACTTTTCCAGAAAGGTATCTACCTGTTATAGATTTCTTTACTTGAGCAACCTCCTCCCATGTTCCAGATGCGACAATATTTCCACCTTGTTCGCCAGCTCCCCAACCAATATCAATTAGGTGATCTGATTGCTTCATGGTTTCTTCATCATGCTCCACTACTAGTACAGTATTTCCTAGATTTCTAAGCCGTATTAACGTTTCTATTAATTTGTTATTATCCGATTGGTGTAACCCTATGGAAGGCTCGTCTAAAACATATAAAACTCCAGTCAAACCTGAGCCAATTTGTGTGGCCAATCTAATTCTTTGAGCTTCTCCACCTGATAGTGTTGCGGCTCCACGATTTAACTGAAGATAGCCAAGTCCCACTTCGTTTAAAAAGTTAAGTCTTTCTTTTATTTCTCTGAGAATAGCTTCTGCTATCTCTTTAGAGTTTCCTGTTAGTTTTAATTTATCAATAACATCATAAGCCTTGGTTATTGATAGTTTGTTGAACTGTCCTAAAGTTAGTGACTTTACCTGCACCATTCTTGATCGTTCATTAAGTCTCTCACCTTCGCAACCACCACATGGAAGTTCACGCATAAATTGCATGTAGTAGTCACGTGCATGGTCTGATGTGGTTTCCTCGTAAAGTCGTTTAAACATTGGGATTATTCCAGGATAAGATCTCTCCCAAGTTCTTGAATTACCAAATCTATTTGTATATCTAATAGGAGTCTTAATCCCGTCACTTCCATTTAGTAAAATATGCTTATCGTTTTCTGACAAATCCTTATAAGAAATATCCATTGGTATCTCAAAGAATTCACAGACTCCATAAATCTGCGCTCTAAAGTATTTTCTGGTAGACATATCGGGAAATACATTTTCACCTATGCTTAATTCTCTATTTTTAATCAATAGTTTTTCATCAATCTCGTAATTTATACCAAGCCCATTACAGGTATTGCAAGCACCAAAAGGTGAGTTGAATGAAAAGTCTCGTGGCTCGAGTTTGTCATAAGAAGTTCCACATTCTAGGCATCCTAGATTTTGACTATAATTCTGAATATTTTCATTAAACCTTATATCAAGAGTTCCCCCAGTAAGCTTTAATGCTGTTTCAATAGATTGGGGTAATCGTCTTCCTGGTGTTTTTTTAATTTTTACTCTGTCGACAAGAACAGATATGTCATGGTTGAAATATTTATCAAGTCTCTTTGCCTCATCAAGTCTTGTAAGTTCACCGTCTATATAGGCTCTTGTAAATCCATCTTTTAATAAATCCTTAAAAAGTGATTCAAACTCACCCTTTCTGGATTTAACTACTGGAGCTAGAATCTCAATGTCTACGTTTTCACCAAGGGACATAACTTGATTTACAATAAAATCTACGGACTGTTTTTCAATTTTAGAACCACATATTGGACAGTAACTTATACCAATTCTCGCCCAGAGTAAACGAAGATAGTCGTGCACTTCAGTAACTGTACCAACTGTTGATCTTGGACTTCTTGAAGACGTTTTTTGGTCGATTGCTATCGCAGGAGACAAACCCTCAATACTTTCTACATCTGGCTTTTCCATTTGACCTAAAAACTGTCGAGCATAAGCCGATAAACTTTCGACATACCTACGCTGTCCCTCTGCATATATTGTATCAAAAGCTAGTGACGATTTGCCCGATCCTGACAAACCAGTAATTACTACAAATTTATTTTTTGGAATATCGAGTGAAATATTTTTTAAATTATGTTCTTTTGCACCTTTTACTTTTAAATAATCTTGAGACATTAGCTTGGTAACTCCATAATTTCTTTTTTAATCTCTTTAAGTTCGTCCCTTAATCTAGCAGCTAATTCAAACTCTAATAAATCAGCGGCAACCTTCATTTCCTTTTCAATATTTTTCGAGATTTTGTATAAATCTTGCTTTGAGGCATTGCTCAAATCTATATTTGATTTGAAATCCATATCATCCCTAGATGGTCTATTTTTCTCGACCATTTCAAGAATGTCAGTTATCTCTTTTGATATCGTTGTAGGAGTAATACCGTATTTTTTGTTGTGAGCAATTTGGATTTCTCTTCTTCGGTCAGTTTCATAAACTGATTTTGCAATTGAGTCAGTTTTTCTATCTGCATACATAATTACGTACCCATCCTTATTTCGAGCTGCTCTACCTATTGTTTGTATAAGGCTAGTTTCTGATCTTAAGAATCCTTCTTTATCCGCATCCATAATTGCTACCAGTTCCACTTCTGGTAGATCTAATCCCTCACGCAAGAGGTTTATACCAACTAGAACATCAAACTCACCTTTTCTTAAATCACGCAGTATTTCAATTCTTTCAAGCGTGTCTATGTCTGAATGTAGATATCTAGTCTTAATTCCCATCTTTAAAAAATAGTCACTTAAAGCTTCACTCATTTTTTTAGTTAAAGTTGTGACTAAAACCCTATTTCCTTTGTCAATAACTTGTTTTATCTCTTTTAACAAATCCTCAATTTGATTTTCAGTTGGCCTAATAATAATATTTGGATCAATTAGTCCTGTTGGTCTAATAATTTGCTCCACAAAGTTACTTGAATTTGCATTTTCCCACTTACCCGGGGTAGCTGATACAAGTACGGTATTTTTGATTTTTCCTTGCCATTCTTCAAATTTTAAAGGTCTATTATCTAAAGCAGCTGGGAGTCTAAAACCATAATCAACTAATGTTGTTTTTCTAGATTTATCACCTGCAAATTGCCCCCTTATTTGAGGTATAGCAATATGGCTCTCATCTACAACCATTAAAAATTCTTCTTGAAAAAAATCTAGTAGCGTATACGGTGGATCTCCTGGTTTTCTTCCATCAAAATATCTGGAATAATTTTCTATTCCTGAGCATACCCCTAACTCTCTCAACATCTCCAAATCAAACATAGTTCTTTGTTTAATTCTTTGAGCTTCTAATAATTTATCCTGTTTTTCAAACTTTTTAATCTGTTTAATCATATCTTTTTCAATTTGATTTAAAGCATTGTTCATGACATCCTCAGATGTTACGTAATGTGAAGCTGGAAGAATTGCTAGTTCTGTAAGCTTTTCTAATATTTCACCAGTCACAGGATCTATTCTCAGAATATTCTCAATTTCATCACCAAAATATTCAACTCTAAAAATTGTTTCCTCATACACAGGGAATATGTCTAGGGTGTCACCTTTAAGCCTGAATGTTCCTCTTGTGACTACAAGATCGTTTCTTACGTACTGTTGTCGAATCAGTTCTTCTAATAGTTGGTCAAGTTCGAATTCTTCACCCTTAAAAAGAGGTATAATTTTATTTTTATACTCTTGGGGAGAACCCAGACCATATATACAAGATACTGATGAGACTACTATGACGTCTTTTCTTAGTAACAATGCACTTGTAGCTGAATGTCTTAATCTGTCGATTTCTTCATTTATATTTGAATCTTTTTCTATAAAAGTATCTGTCCTTGGAACATAAGCTTCAGGTTGATAATAGTCGTAATATGATACAAAATATTCAACCCTATTTTCTGGAAAAAATTGCTTAAACTCATTAGCTAGTTGAGCAGCTAATGCTTTATTTGGCGCGAGTACAAGGGAGGGCATTTGTAACTCTTCGATAAGCCAAGCAATTGTGGCAGACTTTCCAGATCCGGTAATACCCATTAATGTTTGGTAATCTAATCCTTTTGTAACACCATTTTTTAGATTTTGTATTGCTTTTGGCTGATCACCTTGTGGTGTAAAATCAGATATTACTTTAAACTTATTCATTTATCGAATCAAGAAAATTATCAAGTTGTGCTTGTAATTCTTTAACTGAAGTATTTTCGATAACCAACCCAAGTGATTCCCACCAAGCTTCATCTTGTTGAGTTTTAATTCGATTATCTATATCAGTTAATGACATACCTCTTTCTTTAAGTCTGTTTCTACGTGTTTGTTCGTCAGCAAAAATAACAATAGTAGGATAAAGTTTAGAAATATTCTTAGGGGCTGAAGCCTCTATGAATAAGTGTCCTTTGGTTTCCTGTATTACTACTAATACTCGTTCTGTTACTAAAGGATGTAGAAAGTTTTCTAATAATCTAAGTTTTTCAGAATTTGTAAAAACAATATCTGCTAATAATTGTCTATCAACAACATTTTCGTTTAGACAATTGTTGAATTCTTCTTTTAAAAATGGTAAGGAATCTTGACTTTGCAAGATGTCGTTTGAAATTTGATCCAAATCAATTGTTTTAAAGTTTTTGTTTGCTAAATATTCACAAGCAGTGGACTTCCCACTTCCTATTGGGCCTGTAATAATTGTTACTCTTGAATCCATATGTTTAAGGATAAAGAATATTAGGAATTATTAGGAGTTTCCTATTCCTCTTTCTTTGAGTTCCTGAAGAATATTCTCTAAAGATTCATCTACACCTTCAACAGTTTGACGTTCTTGTTTTTGTTCCTGTTTTTCCTCAGATTGTGACGAGTGAGTTTTAGGAGCATTTTTCTTTTCTTCCACATCTTTCCAATTGGGATCAGCTTGTTTGATTGAAAGATTAACTCTCCTTTTAGGTATATCAAGTTCAGTAATTTTAATTTTGACTTTTTGACCTATAGCAAGTGCTAATTCTGGAGAATCAACTTTGTCAACTGAAATCTCTGAGACGTGAACTAGGCCCTCTACACCTTTTCCAATAGTGACAAATGCACCGAATGGAACTACTTTAGTAACTTCGCCGTCAACAATATCATCTTGCTTGTATTGTAGTTCAAAATCTGACCATGGATCTTCTGTTACTTGTTTAATAGATAAAGATATTCTTTCTTTGTCATTATCTATTTCAAGAACTTTTACAGTAACGGTATCTCCAACTTTTACCACTTCATTTGGATTCTCTACATGTCTCCATGATAATTCTGAAACATGAACTAGGCCATCCATACCACCAATATCAACGAATGCTCCAAAATTAACAATCGAAGATATCTTACCTTCTTTGATATTTCCAACCTCTAAATTTTCTAAGAAACTCTTTCTTTCTCCTGATTGTTCTTGTTCTAAGTGAGCTTTTCGTGAAAGTACAATATTATTTCTTTGACGATCAAGTTCTAAAATTTTTGCTTCTATCTCTTCACCAATATAAGAAGTTAATTCTTTTACTCTCCGCACATCAATTAAGGAAGCGGGAAGAAAACCTCTTACGCCAATGTCTACTATTAACCCACCTTTTACACTTTCAATTACTGTCCCTTTAACAGATTTGTCATTATCTGAGATCTCTTGAATATCCCCCCAAGCTTTTTCATAAATAGCCCTTTTAACTGAAAGAATAAGTCTTCCTTCATCATCTTCTTTATCCAATACAAGAGCTTGAATCTTGTCACCTTCATTTACTAGATCTTTAGGGTTGACCGATTTTCGAACTGATAATTCTCTGGAGGGTATTACTCCTTCTGATTTGTAACCGACGTCTACCATAACTTCATTTCGGTCGATGCGGACAATAGTTCCTTCAATAACGTCACCATCATTAAAAGTTATTAAAGTTTTTTCTAGTAAATCTGGGAAATCTTCAGGTTTGATATCGTCTGGGAGTTCAACAACGTTTGAAGGCTCAATTACCTTCTCTTGATTATCTGTCATATAGTTTAATTATTTCCAATCATATTATTTTCGACTTTTAGCATAACATATCTACAGTTTTTACAAACGAATATTAATTATTTGCTAAATTTTTATTATTTTTTATATTAACAAATAATGGAACTTTAAGTTGGGTTGCGCTTTCCATTTCGGTTCTTATGATGTTTGTGACCTCTTCAATGTTTGCAATAGGTGTCTGAACAATGATCTCGTCATGGATCTGTAGTAATAAATCTGTAGATTTTAAATCTGATATTTTACTTTCCACCTTAAGCATTGCTATTTTCATAATATCTGCTGCTGTTCCTTGAATAGGAGCATTCATTGCAATTCTTTTTCCCATGGCTTTTAGTTGAAAATTAGAAGAACCTAACTCTTTTATAATTCGTTTTCTTCCATAAAGTGTTTTTGTAAACCCATTTTTTTCAGCATCCGATACTATTGCGTCCAAAAAACCTTTTATTTTGGGGAACTGAGAAAAATATGCATCTATGAGTTCTTGTGCTTCATTTTTAGTAATATCAAGACTTTTAGAGAGTCCAAATGATTCCATTCCATAAATAAGACCAAAGTTAACTTCTTTAGCCTTTCTTCTCATATCTTTTGTTACTGAATCTAAGCTGACATTAAAAATTCTTGATGTAGTTTCGGTGTGGATATCAGAATCAATAGAACTAAGGATTTCAATCATATTTTTATCAGAACTTAGATGGGCAAGCACTCGTAATTCAATTTGTGAGTAGTCAGAAATAATAAAAGTATGATTCGTGTCAGCAATAAAGAATTCCCTTATTTTTTGGCCAATATCTGTTTTATTAGGAATATTCTGGAGATTTGGTTTTTCTGAAGAAAGCCTACCAGTTGTGGTTCCAAAAAGATTGTAAGTTGTATGAATTCTATTTTTATCTGTAATTTCTGTTTTTAAACCATCAATATAGGTTGATCTGATTTTTTCATATTCTCGATATTTCAATATATATTTAGGGAGTTCGTAGTCTTTCGAAAGTTCTTCAAGTACTGAACCATCCGTTGACGGTGCTCCTTTTGGAGTCTTTTTAATCACAGGAAGGTTCATGTCTTCAAATAGAACTTTAGCTAATTGTTTCGGAGAATTTAAATTAAACTCTTGCTTGGTTATCTCGAATATTTTTTCTCTATAATCAGAGATTTCTTGATTGATAATTTTTGAAAGGGTTTCAATTTTTTTATTTGAAACCTTAACACCTTTAATCTGCATAGAATTAAGTACAGATACAATCGGGAAGTCTAATTCTTCATAAAGTTTTGTTAAATTTTTCTCAGATTTGAAATTCTTTAAATCAGTTATTATTTGATTGTAATTTAAATTAAAAAATTTAATAAAGTCCTCAATTGTGGATTTTTTATTAAGAAGATTAGCTTGTTCTATATGTTTACAAACATTTAAAAGATTATCCGGTCTTTTATTGGGATCATGTAAAAATAAAAGACAATCGTAAGCAGTAACATACTTAGTATCCAATTTAGGTAATGTAGTAAATAGTTTTTGAGTTGTAAGTGAAATGAAATCTTTTTCAATGACTACCTCATCTACCAATCGTCCTGCTATATCATCGTTAACAACATAAATATTATTTTCAAATTCAAAAAGTAAAGAATTGATTGGGAAATTTTTTGAACTAATTTCATTTATAGTTAGGTCTGTGGCATCAACATCAGTAATCTCTTGTTGAGATTTATACTTTCTTATATATTTATTAAGTTCGAGCTTTGTAACTTGCTCTTGTGAATCTTTTAGAACATTATCTGAATAAAATATAGTATCTTCAATTTTGATATCAGGTATCTTAAGTTCTAAATCGGTACGAATTGTTGCTAGGTCTTTGCTCATCAATAATATTTCTTTATTATCTTCAAATGAACCCTTTATTTTCGGAGTTAATTCTTCTAGATTTTTATAAATAGTATTAATATCTTTATATTTTTGTAATAAATTAATAGCCGTTTTTTCACCAACTCCCGGTAAACCTGGGATGTTATCAGAAGGATCACCTTTTAAGGCAAGATATTCAACATATTGCTTTGTGTTTATTCCAAATTTATTTACGAAGAATTTTTCATCGACCAAATCAACATCTGAAATACCACGTTTTGTATATAGTATTTTTGTCTTATTAGAAATCAATTGATATGTATCTCTATCGCCGGTAACAATAAGAACTTTTTTATTTTTCTGATTTAGCATCACAGAGAGAGATCCTAAAACATCATCAGCTTCATAACCCTCTTTTGACACTTGTGGAATGTTGAACGTATCCAACAGATTGTGTAATAGGGGTACTTGAATATTAAAATTCTCAGGTGCCGATGTTCTGTTGGCTTTGTAATCTGTATATATATCATTTCTAAAAGTATTTCCTGGAAGATCCCAAGTTACAATTAATTGTTCTAATTTATAGTCTGAGGTTATTTTATTGAGCATTGATAAAAAGCCATGGATGACGTTTGTTGGAGTACCCTTGGATGTCATCAAAGTTTCAGGCAAAGCATAAAAAGCCCTGAAAGCAATGCTAAAACCATCAATGAGAACAATCATCCTTTCATTGTAAACTTAAATTATTTTTCTCTCTTTGGATTAAATATGAAATATAATCATAGAAGTAAAGCCCGGATGGCGGAATTGGCAGACGCGCTGGATTCAAAATCCAGTATCTTCGGATGTGGGGGTTCGACTCCCCCTCCGGGTACTTTTTATATACAAAAAAACTCTTTGTCTAGAATGGTTACTTGAAGAAGATACCTACATTTAGTTTTACAGTTTTTATTGTATTGATTATTTCTTTAATAATTGTTTTCATAAATAGCGATGATACTTTTGGTCAAACTTTTATAGAACAGATCAGGGTTGCTGATAGTGATGACACGTTAGATACTCTGTCCGATGAAAAACTTGTTTCGTTAGGAAAAGCAGTATGTCAATCAA
Organism: bacterium TMED221; assembly: GCA_002169115.2. The sequence continues at coordinate 41,882 of NHJS02000011.1, forward strand.
GTGCAGAATGGAAAGATGAAAATAACTCCTTGATAGTAATAAATAATATTGTTTCAGATTTTGATATAAATACTTCTGTTGACAACAGAATTTTACCAATTTTAAGATTCCAGTCATCATATGAACTTTGTCCTGAATATGTTGAAAGATTAGAAAGTTTATTCATTGAAGAATAGTAAAGACATTCTTAGTCGTATGCCTCAATTGCTTCTTGGTCTCTTTTTTTGTGGTTTTGGTCTAGCTTTTACAATTGAAGCTAACTTAGGATTAAACTCTTGGGATGTTTTTCACGACGGGTTTAGCAAGCTTGTAAATGTTAAGATTGGTTTTGCAGGTGTTATAACGGGTTTTATTTTGCTTCTTGGGTGGATACCCCTTAAGCAGGTACCATTTATCGGGACAATTATTAACATACTGACGATTGGTAACGTTATTGATTTAACCATGTTATATTTACCAGCTCCTGAATTAATGTATGTTAGACATCTATATCTCTACTTTGGAACAATAGTATTTGCGATGGGAGTTGGCCTTTATATAGGTGCTGGATTGGGTCCCGGACCAAGAGATGGAATTATGACAGGAATTTCAAAACTGGGACCAAGTATTAGAGTCACAAGAATAGGAATTGACTTTTCTGCATTTATGCTTGGAGTTTTACTTGGAGGTTCATATGGCTACGGAACGGTTGTAATGGTTCTCTCTGTTGGTCCAATTGTGCAATACTCACTATCAAAATTTGATAAAGGCGCTATTTTCTCACTATAAATACTTGT
>NHJS02000027.1 GCA_002169115.2 bacterium TMED221
ATAATTTACTATTAATAAAAATATTAAAAAAAGACGATTACGAGATAAAAAGGTTTACCGAAACTATAGAGCAGTATATTTTTAATTTATACAACAACTTTAAATTTGGAGTGGTCAATTCTTTTTTGCCTAGTTTTTTTACTTTATTTTTACTTTCTTCTGTTCTGGCATTAAGTTCTTATGCAAAAAATTTAACGCTAGATTTTATAGGTGTAACACTTAGATTATTTCAGTCACTCAGTAATCTAACAACATCCCTAAATCAAATTATTAACTCCCATGTTCATATGGAAAAATTTTATGAAATAGAATTAAACAAAACAGTTAAGAATGACCATAATTTTCAAATATTTAAAACCCCTACTATTGGAATGGAAAAAGTCACATTTAAATATCTCAATAATGATGAACCAATCTTTCAAAATATTTCATTTAACCTTCCAAGAGATAGTCACACTGTTGTAACCGGTCAGAATGGATCAGGAAAAAGCACCCTCTTGGGCTTAATTGCCGGTGTATTTTATGCGGACACGGGTAAAGTATTTTCCTTTTCTGATAACTATGGATATATCGGCGCAACTCCACTCATTTTTAATGCGTCACTGATTGAAAATATTATGTATGGTAATGAAAAAAATGTATCTAAAGAAGAAATAATGCACAATCTAAAATTACTGGACACATTCAAAGAAAAAGCCAATTATGATCTTAATAGAATTATTAGTAATAAAGAATTATCAAGTGGACAAATGCAAAAAATAGCTTTTGTAAGGGCTCTGGTTGCCGAACCAACGATACTTCTTCTCGATGAAGCAACATCAAATTTAGATGACAGTTCAAAGGAGAAAATATTCAAAATATTAAAAAATAGAAAAATCACTATCATAAATTCAACACATGATCCTGATAAGTTCCAGAATGTAGATTTCAACTTGAATATAGAGATTAACAACGAGATAAGAAAAGTCAGAGTCCAAGAATTATAGAACACATGAAAAAGGTATTAATTGTTAACACCAAATATAAAATATTTGGAGGTGAAGATGCTAATATTTCTGATGAAGTAAATCTTTTAAAAAAACAATACAATATTGAATTACTAGAATTCGATAATTCTCAAAGAATTAACATTGTTGATTTAATTGCATTTGTGACTAATTCAAATAGAAATGCAAATAAGAAACTTACTAAATCATTAAATGAATTTAAACCCGATGCAGTTTATGTTCACAATACTTGGTTTAAAGGTAATTTGGGAATATTTAAAATTCTGAGAGATAAAGAAATCCCAATAATTCACAAGCTTCATAATTTTAGATACGATTGTTCGAGACACTATTTAGCATCAAAGCACTATAGAAATGTTGGTAATTGTAATGCATGCTATTTTGATAAAAGTAATAAATTATTTAATAAATATTATAAAGATTCATACCTAAAGTCTTTTTTTCTTATTAGGTTCTCAAAAAAACTTTTTAAAATCTTTTCTAATTATCCGATAAAACTATTAGTAATTAGTCAGTTTCATAAAAATTATTTAGTAACCCTAGGGATCCCTAGTACAAAAATTGAGGTGTATTTAAACCCAATTAATATTAGTGACCAAAACAATGATATTAAAAAATCTAACTACGTAGTTTACGCTGGTCGATTAAATATAGAAAAAGGAATTGAAAATCTTTTAGATTGTTGGTCAGAAGCTAAACCTAATAATATTGCATTGAAGGTTATTGGATCTGGGGATATTGAAGAAAGATTAAAAGAAAAGTACAAGAATGATTCAATATTATTTTTAGGTAATTTATCTAATCAGGATGCAAAGTTAGAGATTAGTAAAGCTAGAGCAGTTATTACTGCAACTAAGATGTATGAAGGTCAACCAAGACTTTTATGTGAAGCCTCAAGTTTTGGAGTGCCATCAATTTATCCTTCATTTGGAGGTATGGATGAATTCTTTCCCCCAGCGTATGAGTTTTCTTTTAATCAATATGACTACAAGGACTTAAAAGATAAAATAAAAAAAATTAATAATGATGAATTATTAAGTAAAACTGGAATAGCTGTGAAGAAACATATCAGTAAAATTTTAGATCCGGAAGTACAAATAGCTAGTTTTGATTCTTATCTATTGGATAGATGAGTGAACTCTTTAAACCCTAAAATTTCAGTATTAATGTCAGTAAAAAATTCTGAATTGACAGTCTCAACATCAATTGAAAGTATATTAAGGCAATCTTATACAAATTATGAATTTTTAATCATAGACGATGCATCAACAGATAATACACATAAAATATTAAAAAAATATGAAGAAAAAGATTCTCGAATAAAAATTTTTCAAAACAGAGAAAATCAGGGTTTAACAAAATCCTTAAATATTTTGATTGGTTTTATTAATGGTGAATATATTGCAAGACAAGATTCTGACGATGAGTCAATGGTTGATAGGTTACAAATGCAATATGACTATTTAGTAAAGAAAAAACTAGACGCATGTGCTACTCGCTCTATTTCTATGCAAAGCAATAGAATCATTCCAGGTCTGTCTTTTTATATTTCTCCAAGAATATTAGTAAATTTTAAAAATCCAATGGTTCACGGAACCCTTTTAATCTCTAGAAAGGTATTAGAAGAATTAGATAATTATGATGAGAGATTCTATTATTCTCAAGATTACAAATTAATTTACGACCTATTAAAAAGAGGTTATAAGTTCAAAATAGTTGATGAAGTCCTTTACAGATTAAATACAGTAGACAACATTTCAAGTAAATTTAAAAACGAACAAAGTTATTATGCCAAATGTGTAAGAAAAAAGTTTTCACCAGAAACATAGTTTTTATCTAATAAGATTTTTCAATTTTACCAATACATCTGTCAAGCATTTGCTCAAAAGTTATTTTTGTTTCCCAATTTAGTTCATTTTTTATTTTTCTTGGATCTGATATAATTTTCTTAGAATCACCATCTCTTAATAAATTTTTATCTATTTGTACAAAGTCTGTCCAATCTAGATTATATTTTTGAAAAACATAGTCTAAAATATCTTTTATTTTTTTTCCCTTACCTGAACCAATTACATAATCCGGACTAGCGCCTTTTTCAGTTAATAGGTTTATGGCTACTACAATGTCTTGTGCATGACTCCAGTCTCTCATATAGTCAAGACTCCCAATTGTTAGATTGCTTCCTTTATTATTTTTTATTTTCCACGCAGCTGTTATTATTTTCATAATTAGATAATTTTTTTTTTCTAAATTCAGACTCATGGTTAAAAGTTATACCTGAATAAATATTCCAATCATATTTTTTATTCAGAGAAATTACTTTATTGTGATTATCTAGTTTGGCTAAAGCATAGGGTGAATTAGGTAAAAATTCAGAGTTTTCATTCAACTTTTCATTGCAGTTTGGGCTAAACATTTCTGATGATGAAGCTTGAAAAAACCTGGCAAAGTTATTTGATTTAATTAAAGCGCTTGTTAAATTATCAAATATATTTGTTATAATTTTTTTATTTTCCGCATTATTAAAGGATTCATACACAGAGCTTGGACCGGTCAGGTTGTATACGTAGTGAGGTTTAAAATCTGAAATTAGATTATTAACAGTATTGTAATCATTTAAATCAATCTGATATACGGAGACATCCTCTCTGTTTTCTAAGCCCAAGGAGAGCAAGTTTTTATAGAAAATGGAGTTATTATTTTGTCTACTTGTGCCAATTATTTCTAATTTTTCGTATTTGTTAATTAGGTGATTAGTTAGAAATAAACCATCTTGGCCACTAATGCCAGTAATTAAGATTTTTTTCATATTTGTAGTTTAAAGCAAGTAATACAATTAACTGAGGAATAAATAAAATGAAAATATTTGTGAGTAAAATTAATGAGTCTTGGGTGGTTGATAGGTTTCGTGAGGACTGGTACAAACATAATACAGAAATTACAACTACAAAAATAAAGAGTGCTGATATTGTATGGATTATTTCACCTTGGCTATGGAAAAAAATTCCGATAAAACATTTAAAAAATAAAAAAGTAGTCTGCTCAATATATCATATTGATTTCGATAAATTTAGCACAGACGACGAAAGGGAATTTGCTGAAAGAGATAAATATGTTGATGTCTATCATGTCATTTCAAAAAAATCAAAAGAACAGTTGCTTCAATTAACTCAAAAAAAAATTATATCTATTCCTTTTTGGGTCGATAGCAATTTATGGTTTGAAAAATCAAATAAAAGTGAAATAAAAAAAAGTTATGGTTTTAATGAAAAAGATTTCTTAGTTGGCAGCTACCAACGCGATACAGAAGGGCATGATCTAAAGTCTCCAAAACTTATTAAAGGGCCTGATATATTCTTTGATATTATTTCTAAAATGTACTCAGAGAATGAGAATATTAAAGTTGTATTAGCAGGCAAAAGAAGAAATTACTTAATCGCTAAGTTCAACAAGGCAAAGATACCATATAGTTATTTTGAAATGGTAGATTCAGAGGCTTTAAATGACCTATATAATATATTGGACTTGTATATAGTCACTTCAAGACTTGAAGGAGGTCCACAAGCCATACTTGAATGCGCAATTTCAAAGACTCCAATACTTTCAACAGATGTTGGTGTTGCGTCAGAAATTCTTAATAAAAATTCTATTTTTAAAATCAACCAATTTGAAAAAGCTAAAGTTGATATTGAGTATGCCTACAAAAATAGTCTCAACTATATAATCCCAATAGGGATGAAGAAATATAACAATATGTTTAAGGAAGTTTATGAAAGTTAGCATCGGATCAAGAGTTGTTGAAGGACCCTGGGGAGGTGGAAACCTATTTGTACTTAATTTGAGTAATTTTTTAGAACAAGAAGGACACGAAGTAATTTACGACCTTTCGGAACCGGATATAGATTTAATTGTTTTAACTGATCCTCGTAGCAGAAAAGAGTCAACCTCAACTTATAGTCATGTTGAAATTGAAAAATATAAAAAATATGTAAATAATTCAACCGTTGTAGTTCAAAGAATTAATGAATGTGATGAGCGTAAAGGAACATCAAATATTAATAATTTCTACCTTGAGGCTAGTGATGTTGCTGATCACGTAGTTTTTGTAAGTTCATGGTTAGAGGGTATATATTTGGGTCTAGGGATGGATAATAAAAAAACTTCTGTTATTTTATCTGGTTCAGATTCTAAAATATTTAACTCAAAAGAAGCATCTATTTTTCAACCCGGTGAGAAAATTAGACTGCTAACTCATCACTGGAGCTCAAATAGAAATAAAGGTTTTGATACTTATGAAGAAATAAACAGACTTATGGGTACTGCAAAATGGGAAACAAAATTAGAGTTTACTTATATTGGCAATACATCCGATGAATATAAATTAGATAGAACAAATTTAATAAACCCACTAGCAGGTAATGAACTTGCAGATGAAATAAGAAAACATCATATTTATGTTACAGCTTCAATTAACGAACCATCGGGTAATCACCATATAGAAGCTGCACAATGCGGCCTCCCAATACTATATATAGAAAGCGGAGGCATACCAGAATACTGTGATAATTATGGAGTAAGCTTTACAGATGATTTTGAAGTAAAATTAGAAGAGATTATTAATAAATATCCTTCTTATAAAAAAGAAATGAATAGCTACCCATTTAACTCTGAATTGATGTGCCAGGAATACTTAGGTCTATTTTTAAACCTAATAAATTCAAAAAATAATGATTTAATTAAAAAACCTAGCCTTATTCCAAAAGCCATATTTTTAGCAAAACAAAAAGGTGTCAAAGTTGTAAGAGATACAATCTACTTTAAAATCAAATTCTTAGTTGTAAATTTTCTTAAAAAAATTGTGAGTAAACGTGGATAAAAAATTTTTCTTGGAGGCTCCAAATTTAGGTTTAGAATATATAAAATCACTTGAAAAAGAAGAAAAATATACTTTTTTCCCTTCCAAAAAGGGTCTTACAAATTATGGAGAAAGACTATCTCTTGGTTTTAGTTGCTTAGCATTAAAAGTTTTTTACATGACTGGTGAATGGCAAGACTTGAAAACCTTACATAAAGAAAAATGGGTCCAGCATATAAATTCTTTTCAGGTTGAAGATTCAAAGTTCCCAAAAAACTCTTACCTTGATCCGGTACTAATTAATAGCTATACAAACTTAGCTTATAAAGAAAATATAAAGTATATTTTAAAGCGAATATTAAGCATTAGTCCCAATTTTAATTATGACAGTAAGAATGTTGCAATAAATAAAGCAATAAATGCGGAAACAAAACAAGCAGTATCTACTCTTCATGAAGTTGGGTATAAAAATAATAAGGAAATAAATAAAGTATATTCTATTGGACATGATATCAGCTACTACCTAAATACACTAGATTGGTCAAAACCATGGTCATCAGGTGCTCAATTTGCATCAATGTGTGTATTCTCTGAGACACAAGGATTAAATTTAAAAAGTGAATTACAAAGTTTCATTAAAAAAATTTCTGATAAAGAGACAGGCTCTTATTTTAAAGAACATCCTAAAAGTAATAGAGAAGTAATTAATGGTGCGATGAAGGTAATTTCGGGTCTAGATTGGCTCGAGACTGAGATACATAATCCAAAAAAATTGATAGATTTTTGTTTAAATAATAAACCAATTCTTGAAGGCTGTGATGTTGTGGATTATGTATATGTATTATACAAGTGTTCAAATCAAGAGAATTATCGTAAAAAAGAGATAGTTCTGTTATTTGATCAGATATTGAATGATATAAAAAAGCTTTATGTCGCTGATGATGGTGGATTTTCATACTTTATAGGAAAGTCTCAAACTCATTATTACGGTGTTGAAATTACAAAAGGGTTAAACTCAGCAGACATTCATAGTACAACATTATGTATATGGGCATTAATTATGATTTTAGATACTTTAGAAATGAAAAATTCAAAAATGAATATAATAAAACCTTAAAATGAATAATAATTATATCACTAGAGCAATAGTTCCAATTTTGCAATCAAAGATTACAAAATTCTTGTTGGGAGTCTTTTTTATCTCAGTCTTTTTATCCGCTCGATCATTTATGGGAATTTATATTTTAGGCTTTAGAATTGGGGAATTAACTATGGGATTTTCTATGGTTTTTTATTTATTTTCAATATTCGCAACAAACAAACTTCCAATATTTGAAAGTATAGAAAAAAAGAAGATATTGTTGGTACTTTTTTTTATAAATCTTATTTTTTTAATTAATTTATTGTTTTTTGATGAGAGCATTTCGACATATACCTTTAGATCATCTTCATATATCTGGACAGTTGGCTTTATGTTTTTTGGCTTTCAGTATTTTAAGTACAATGAGTTGAGCGATAGGTTACCTTTATACACCTATCCTGTTCTAGTTTATCTTTATTTCTTTTCGATACACGGACTACCGGAGTCTGTTGTGGAGTTTATTCTTACTATTTCTGATAAATTTGAACCACACAAGGGATCAGATTTATTAATTATGTATGTGACTATTTTCTTCATTAACAATAGATTAATTAAAAATAAAAGATTGAGTTTCGAGATATTCTTTCTTTTCTCATCACTATATTTCCCCCTTATGCTTTTTAAAAGCAGAGCGTCAGTTATAGCTTTTTGCTTATTTTGTCTATTTGAGCTTTACTATTTTAGATCATGTATCACTAGCTCATTAAAAAGAAACATATTATTATTTTTATTATCAGTTTTCACTATTTTCCAATCTGTTTTCTTTGTTTCTGGTTCGGGTTTTATAAAGGCTGAAAAAATAGAGTCTGAGGTTGAATATGTGGCCACGTATAGAAGTGATCCTGATGATGAAAAATTTAGACTTTTTTACATAGCTGAAGACAATCTAGGATCAAGAACAACACGAATATTTTCGAGTGATAATAATTTAAACTGGAGACTACAAATCTGGCAAGATGTAATATACGATCTCTTTAATAAAGGTAAATTAGCTACCGGTTATGGATATGATGAAAAGATTCCAGCAATGGAGGATCCCACTAGAAAAGGACAAGATGGGTTAAATGAAAATACTCATAATTATATAATCTCCTTACTTGCTAGAGGTGGATTATTGACAGTTGCAGCATTTTTAATTTTTTATTCATTAGTTGTAAAAGTTATAAGAAAATCTACTGGTTCTAATTATCTTATTTTTTATATTATTCCTATTTTATTTAATTCTCTTTTTGATGTCGCAATGGAAAACTCACACTTTCCATTAATCTTTTATTTTTGTATAGGGATGTTTTTTCATAAAAAGAAATTATTCGTTAATTATTAATAAACAATATTAGAGTTAAATTATGAAAGCATTTGTTACAGGAATTACAGGACAAGATGGATATTATCTTACAAAACTTCTATTACAAAAAGGATATGAAGTTCATGGAACAATACGAAGATCATCTAATTTTAATACTCAGAGGATAGACCCTTTAATTGCAGATCAGGAAAATACAGGATTATTAAATTTATACTATTCAGACCTTTTAGATGCTTCCTCTTTGAATAATCTTATTAACTCAATAGAGCCTGATGAAATTTATAATTTGGCTGCACAATCTCACGTTGCAGTATCATTTAAAAATCCATTATATAGTGCACAAACAAGTGTTATTGGGCCAATCACACTACTTGAAGCTGTAAAAAATAGTGATAAAGAAATTAAGTACTATCAAGCTTCCTCTTCTGAAATGTTTGGTGGTATTGATAATGAAAAACTAGAAGAAAAGTCGAAATTTATTCCTAAGAGCCCTTATGCCGTAGGAAAGCTATTTGCACACGAAATAACAAGGGTCTACAGAGAGTCTTATGGAATACATGCTGTTAACGGGATATTATTTAATCATGAGTCTCCATTACGTGGAGAAACATTTGTAACAAGAAAAATTACTAAAGCTGTTGGAAGAATAAAATATAATATTCAAAATAAACTTACACTCGGCAATTTAAGCGCATCGAGAGATTGGGGTTATGCCGGAGATTATGTTGAAGGCATGCATATGATGATGCAACATTCAATAGCCGATGACTGGGTTCTAGCTACAGGTGAAACTCATACAGTACAAGAATTTGTTGAATTAGCATTCAAAGAAGTAGATTTAAACTGGAAAGACTATGTCACCACAGATAAAAGGTATTATCGACCTAATGAAGTGGAGCACTTGTTAGGAGATCCATCAAAAGCTCAAAAAGAACTAGGGTGGCAAAACAAAACCTCATTTCAGAACCTTGTAAAAAAAATGGTTGAATCAGATTTAAATTCTGCGGAAAGAGAAAAAGTTTTAATAGAAAAGGGTCTTTTGAGGCCAACTTGGGAATATTCAATTAAAGATTAAGAATTATTTTCTAAATACCAATGATAAACATCTTTCAATCCAGAATTTAAAGTTACTTTAGGTTCCCATCCATAATTATTGAGTTTAGAAGAGTCAAGAAGCTTTCTAGGGTTACCATCAGGCATATCTGAATTAAACTCTATTTGACCTTTGAAACCAATAATACTTTTAATTTTTTCAACAAGTTCGTTAATTGAAACTTCTTCATTAGTCCCAACATTAAGAAGAGTTTCAGACAAGAGTTCGTTATTGATTAAAAAACCTATCGCATCTGTTAAATCATCTACATGCATAAACTCCCTTAAAGGTTTTCCTGTACCCCAAACTTGAAAAGACTTATCTTTATTCAGCATTGATTTATGCATTCTAGAAATTATACCTGGGATAACATGACTCGTAGTTTCTGAGAAATTGTCATTTGGACCATAAAGATTCGTAGGCATTAAATTTATAATTTTATGCCCGTATTGTTGGGTTAATGCACTCCCAATCTCAATTGCTGTGAGTTTAGCCATTGCATATGGAGAGTTGGTAGGCTCAAGCTTACCAGTATGTAAACTATCTTCACTTATTGGAACACTCGCCCCTAATGGGTAAATGCAACTACTTCCTAAATTAATAAGACTTATCTCATGATGTGAAATTAAGCTTTCTAAGATATTCATATTAATTTTAAGATTATTTAAAATAAAGTCTGTTCTCTGAGTGTTGTTTGCATGTATACCCCCAACTTTTGCAGCTGCATTTATGATTATGTCAGGTAGTTCAGTATCTATAAGTTTTTTAGTTTCATCTAATGAAAATAAATCTGTATCATTTCTTGTAGATGAAATAACTTTTGATGAAGGTATGAGTGTAGAAAGATTTCTAGTTAAGGAAGAACCTACAAGACCATTTGCTCCTAGAATAAGTATTTTCATAATTTAATTTATTTTTATAGTGTATTAATTGTTTTTATTATATATCTTCCCACAATTAATAAAGAAAAGCTTTAAATCTTTACCATGATATATAATTAAATAATGTGTGGATTCCTTGGAAAAATGTCATTCAATGATTTTGATAAGACTGATATTATCACACCAAATAAAAAAATATTATGTAGGGGACCTGATAAAACCAAGGATCTAACTTTTAGTAATAAAGGAACTCAAACCTCACTAATATTTAACCGATTAGCAATACTTGATCTCTCAGAAAAGGCTGACCAACCCATGGTATCAAGGGATGATAACTATATCTTAATGTTTAATGGCGAAATCTTTAATCATGTAGGATTAAGACGTAGACTAGAAAAATCAGGTTCAACTTTTTACACAAGTCACTCAGATACTGAAGTGGTTCTTGAGGGACTCATTTCAGAGGGTTTAAAATTTGTTACAGAACTAAGAGGACAGTTTTCAATCTGTTTCATTGATAAAAAAGCAGGTAGAGTACATTTAATTCGAGACAGATTAGGACAAAAGCCCTTGTACTACACTTCAAGTAATACAGATTTAATTTTTGGTTCTAATTTAAATTCCGTACAAGAGTTGATAGACAAACCATCAATAAATGAAAAACAAGTAATAAATTACATAAAATACGGAGTTACGGGAAAAGGGGAGACTTTACTTAATAGTGTAAACAAAGTTCTACCTGCAGAAGTTGTGACAATTGACTACAAAAATTTATCTTTTAGTGTTTTCAAAGAAAAGTATTGGTCAATTCAAGATAAAATCGATAACAAAAAATTTGTGACAGAAGAGTTTATTGATAAATTTTCTGAAGCAGTTCGTATACGAGCAGATGCAGACGTACCAGTAGCTAATTTTTTAAGCGGCGGTCTTGATTCTACATCAATAGTAAAAAATATGCATGATCAGAACATTGGTGTAAATAGCTTTACTGTTGCTTCAGACAACAAAATTTATGATGAAAGCTTTCGGGCAAAAACAACTTCATTAAAATATCAAACCAATCATCAAGTTTCCAATATTACTGAAGAAATCACCATGGACTTAATTGATGATGCAATAGGTTCCTTAGATGAGCCATATTCTGATCCTTCTGTAGTCCCTTCTTATTTAATATCAAAGAAGATTTCCGAAAAATATAAAGTTGCAATAACAGGTGATGGCGGAGATGAATTATTGGGCGGATATCAAAGAACCAAGATTTCAATGAAGAATCCAAATATATATATGCGGCCACTTTCTTATGTCTATAAGTTATATCCTCCATATTTAGGAACTGGAGCAAAATTTTTATCAAAAAACAGCGATATTTCAGTAAGATATAGAGCTTTTCTAGAAGATAATAATCTATTAAGATTATTAAAAATTAAGCAAAATAAAGCTGAAAACCTTATTGAATCAGAGGTTACAATTAAAGATTATAAGTCTATGCTTCTTTCGGACTACCAATTCTATCTCCCCGAGATGATGATGTATAAAATTGACAGAACCTCTATGGCAAACTCAATTGAGACAAGGTCACCTTTTGTTGATCATGAATTGATAGAATATGTTTTTTCTCATACTACAGAATACACAGAAGGACAGGGCCAAAAACAAGTGTTAAAGGATTACTTGGTTGGAGATTTTGGAAAAGAATTTGTAAATAGAAAAAAACAAGGTTTTGTCTTTGATATTGAGTCATGGATATTTAATAATGTTAATTATTTCTACGAAAATATTAAAAATAGTCATTTAAGCAACTATATTGATTTGACTTCACTCAACTTACTAAAGTTGAACAAATCAAGAATTAATTCTCACAGAATATGGAAGCTTTATGTATTAGGAAAATTTATTAATTGAGACTCAAATAATCTTCATACATGTTAACTGTTAATTTTTGGATAGAATTATTTTTTTTCACTTGTTGAAAAGCAGAACTAGATACAAATTTTAATTTGTCGCTATCTTCATTTATTCTTTTATACAATTCGAAAAGCAAATCATCCTTAAGTTCATAAATAAAACCAGTTTCATTATTTAAGATAATTTCTTTGTGATTTGGAATTTCACTTGCTAACACCACACACCCCATTGACATAGCTTCTAGCACAGTTTTTGGGTTGCCTTCAAACACAGATGAGGTAACAAAGTAAATATATTTACTGTAGATATTAATTAATTTACTATGATCGATATTTCCTAACAAATTTAAATTTACATTAAGACTTTTTGCTAAATTGACCAATCTCTTTTCATCCGGACCTGTTCCATAAATATCTATTGAAATATAATCCTTGGTATTCTTAAATTCGTTAAGAACATATTCATAATTTTTTTGACTTACTAGTCGTCCCACACAAAGAATTCTATTTTTATATCTATTATCTAGAGGATTTGTTTCTTTAAGTTCAACCCAATTTGGACGAATTTTAATTTTTTTTGTATTTTTAAATAATTTCGCATCACTAGAACTTGTTACTGTATAGAGATCACAAACTTTTAAAGATAAGATCGTAAGCATTTTATACAGAACTCTGACGAACATCCCTTTCCTTTGTTCTATTGCAAATTTTGACATATCGTAACCTGTTCTTATGAGCAAAGGTTTTTTTATTAATATTTTTAACAATATTGGAATCCAGGATCCTAATAATTGGTGTTGGTGTAGAATATCAACTTTGTTCAGTTTGCTCTTTAGCTTAAAAGGTACAAAAAAAGACCTGAAATAATTTAAAATTTTAATATTACTATGTTTAATCAAAGAATAGATAGGGATTACTTCAGAACTATCAATATCTGTGTTAAGTTTAAAATCTGAATCATTACCGTATGTTATAAAAATAAATTCTACATCATAAGCATTGCTAATTTTTTTATAGATTTTGAGTTCTCTCTCAAGGACACCTGATTCTTGCCAAGTTTTGAAAGAGTAACCATAGGTAAGAAAAATAGCAACCTTCATGTATCTATAATATTCGAATTTGATACTAACAAAAACTAATTCAAAAACAAAAGTATTTAAAAGGTATTATTAAATGATGGAAAACGTTACATATATATTCGCTAAGGGTAGAAAGAATAATTTTGATAATAACCTTATTCAGGCAAGAGATTTTTATTACGGCCTTACTTATTTTCAAAAAGAGAAATTTAATATCAATATTATAGAGCTAAATACCCAAAAGGGTTTATTGAATAATTTATTGAAATTGTTAGATAAAGTTCTCCAGAGAGTTTTTAGCCTACCTTTTTATTTGTCACTCCTGACAAGTGTTAAAAACTTCAGAATTCTTAAAAAATCCCAGCAAATAATTATGGTTAATGAATCTGTTGCATGCTCAGCTTTACTCATGCTTCCATTTCTCAAATTATTTACAGATGTAAAAATATCTGTCTTTGTTATGGGCTTGTACAGCAAGAAATTGAAATATCCGTTATTTAAAAAAATTCACCAATTGTTAATCAAGATACTTATCAGATATATTGATAATGTATTCTTTCTAGGAATTGGAGAATTGGAAATAGCCAGAACTATACATAAAAATGATTCAAAATTGATATTTTTCCCCTTCTCTATTGATACAGAATTTTGGTCGGATCAGGGCCAGGTATCAATTGGCGATAAGAATGATATTATTTTTGTTGGTAATGATGGATCTAGAGACGTAGAATTGTTAACAAATCTTGCTGAGAAGCTGAACAATTACAATTTTATTTTTGTGTCAAATATTCCAAATTTACAAAAGGTAAATATGAAAAATGTAGAACTTTACTCAGGAAAATGGGGAGATGGACGCATTACAGATACAGAATTAAAGGGTCTGTATCTAAATTCAAAAATATCTATTATTCCACTTAAGGAAACCTCACAGCCATCTGGACAAAGTGTAGCTCTACAGTCAATGTCACTAGGTATTCCTGTATTGATTTCACGAACTAAAGGTTTTTGGGATCCAGAGACTATTTTGGAAAACAAAGATATTTTTTTTATAGATGAAAGTTCTGTTGAGGCATGGAAAAAAAAGATTGAACAAATTCTTGAAGATAAGGGACTCTATGAAATTGTACAAAAAAATGCGAAGAAGAAAGTTGTAGAAAATTATAGCATAGAAAAATTTCATGATAGGTTGCACAGTTATTTGTAACTTAGAATATTTATCAATAATTTAAAATTGTTATCATTAGGTTTATGGAAAATGATGTAATAAGAATTTGTGGTCAATATCCAGAAAATTTTGAAAAACAAGAAATAGCCTCTAATCCTGATTTTATTTTTGTAAATGATCAATCATATCCTCAAGTCAAAGTATTCGATGTAGAAGAAAATTATGTTTTCGTAAACTCATTTACAGAATGCGAGCACTATGTGACTGGTGGATGGAATTTCGATCCAATTTTTAACTATGAAATTATGCTGCAGTCAAGATTAACCATTTTGATATCTTTTTTTTATTTTGGGTATTTATTATTCAAGAAGATGAAAAAAGCAACTTATTAAAATGATTAAAAATAAATATTTTATAAAGTCATTATTTTTATTAACTTTAATTTTTTTACCCTGGTTTAATTCAAACTATTCAGACAGCATAAAACCAGCACAACTCGGAACAGAAGACACTAGTTTTTATGAAATAAACCCATGTAAAGTTAGTTTTTCTGAATACTTAGGAGTTGATTTTCAGTCAACCTATCAAGATCACTATTTCTTTAGGTTTAATGACTATTCGTCAATAAATTGTTTCGGTAAAGTATCAGGTATTGCATTATTTAAAAACACTTTCTATATATCAATAGGTACTAATTCGTTTGTTAATCTAATTCTTCAAAGTTTATTTTGGCTTACCTTGATTTCATTTATTAAAAAAGATAATTCAAAAGAGATACGGCCTAAGTTTTATAAATCTTCTCATTTATTAACTGCCATATTTTTATTATTTTCTATTAATGCTGAACAACGTTTCTATGAGGGCATGTTTTACATATTTGATTTTGACGATTATAAATCTTACGGCTTCTTATTTTTATTACTTTTTGCAATAGTTGGTATAATTCTAGAAATATTTCTTCCAAGAACTAAAAATTTGTTAAACTATATTCCCTTTGTTTTCTTATTAATAGGCACTTATAGTGGTTTCAATCTTAATTTTTACGCAATCCCCCTATTGTTTTATGGGATTTCTTCTATTCTTCAACTCCAAAATAAAAAATTAAATATTATCTATATTTTATTTATATTAATTTGGATAAATAATGCTTCCAGTAGTTATTCGTTTTATCCAGATAAGTTGAGAGGATTTACAAATAGCTCCTACAGTAATTCTTCAATAATCTACTGGTCAATCTTTGTAATTTTATTGATTAACGGCATAATGTATATAATCAAAGAGTCTTCCGACAACTTTAAATTTGACAGGTTCAAAAAAAATTATTCTGTAGCTTCTATTATTATTTTTTCAATAGGTATATTAGGAGCAAATTTTCCAGTATTTAATATTTTCAATTACTACTATTTTGGCCAACAAAAATACGGAGTAAGGGAAACAAACCCATTTATTAGAGACATCTTTAATAATAATGTCAAGATTCCGTGGAGGGGCTTTTACCCTAGTGCTGAATCAATAGGAGAATTTTACGGAATATTAATTTGCTTAATAGCCTTCACCTTAATTCAAGGAAAAAAAATTTCTAAACTAGAAATAGGTGGAGTAGTCGCATCTATGCTAGGACTGTATTTTGCAAACAATAAAACAGTATTTTTACTTGTTGTTTTAATTGTAATTACTTTAATTTTTACTAAGTTTAATCTTTCTATTCTCAAAAAGACACTTTTGGTAATTGTTTTTGTAATTATTCTTATATTCATATTCGGGTATAGCAACCTTACCTATCCTTATGAATTTTCTTCCTCAGCTCTCTATGAACAAGCAGTAAAATATCAAGATCCTTCCATGACCTCATCAGCATTAAGTTATTTTGTAAATGCATCAAATGAAGATGGAGCAATGTTATCTATTTTAAGTTTCTTTGGATATATTTCCTACCTATTAAATAGATCTGAATTATGGGGCATCTTTATAGCTAGATACAATCCTGACACACTTGAGTTTATGTTTGGATCAGGTCCACTAACATTGGGACAGCATTATGGTCAAGTTAGAATCAATGAACCTGGCTCCCTACTGCTTCCTCATTCATCGTTATTGTCACTATTAATTTATATTGGATTAGTTGGAGTGGTAATAATTTTTGGATTGTTGCTTTATAAGCTTTATAAAAATAAGGACAGTCTTAATATTTTTGGATCACTTATGATTTTCTATCTTGTTACCAATTTAATAAAGAGTGATTCAATAAATTATCTGTCTTCCTTCATATTTTTTAGTATCTTGTTGATTATTTTTACAACAATAAACAATTATTCAATTTTTGAACAAAGTGATGATAAATGATTGAATCAAAACCAAAAGATAATGTAGGCATGGATTATATACTTTTTAACCTTGGAGAAAGTCCAACTCACTTAGAATATTGTATGAATACTATTTTGAGCATAGATAAAAAAGCAAAAATTACAATTTGCACAGATGATGATTTGACTCTCACCCCAATCAAAGTAGTGAACATCAAAGAACTACCAGATCTTGAGAAAAAAAGGGAGGAGATTGGTAAATTATTTATTTCAACCAATTATGAAAAGAACCCCTTATGGACTGCTTCAATGCTTAGAGTTTTTGCATTGAAAGAGATTACTAATATGTTGAACATAAAAAAGTTTGTTCACTTTGATAACGATGTATTGATTTATAATGATTTTGAGACAATTCAAAATATATATACTTTTTCTGAAAAAAAAATAAATATTACTGAAAGTGATTCTAACAATTTAGTATTCGGATACTCATATTTCCCAAATTATGATTCTATTGATAGATTATGTAATATTTTGGATAAAATACTAAAAAATTACACATATTACTCAAATAATTTTGCAAGAGGTGGCGCTCTAAATGAGATGAGAATGTTAAGAATAGCTCAGATAGAGAATCCGGATTTATTCCAAGCTCTTGAAATACTACCTTATGGTAGTTCAAACATTCTATTCGACCCCTCCTCTTACGGACAATATCTAAATGGAACCCACACTAAGAAAGAGAATTATTTTTTTAAAAAAAGGTTTATATCAACTGCCCATATTGTTGGGAAAGAGTTGAAATCAAAGAGGATAAAAATTAAATTTAAAAAAAAGCGGCCAATAGTTTATTACAATCAAAAAGAATATGAACTAGTTAATCTTCATATACATTCAAAAAATCTTTTAAGTTTTCTTCCTTCTGGCTACGAGAGACACGTTAAGTTATAGTTTTTTCTCTTCAATAATTTTCTTCCAATAGTCTAAGTAAATGAGTTGATTATTATTATTTATTTTTTCCTCATATATTTTATCTAAATCTATTTTTGAAAAACTAATTAGCTCGTCCCATGAATCCAAGTAAAGTGCAGGGAGCCCTAATTTTTTTAGATTGGATGAAAAGTTACTATTCAATAAAATTGGAACTGAATTAAGTATTTGAGATTCCCATATTCTATGGGTGTCAACTCCGTTACCACTTGGACAAAGAACAAATTTGTATTTACTTGCTTCATTGAAATACTCAGAAGGCTTATCAAATCTTTTTATGTTTACCATTGGTGACTTTTTTGCAGAAATATCAGCTTCAGTTCTTTCTTTATAATTATTAAAAATGTTAAACGAAGAAAGAATATATTTAGTCTTTTCTGGCCTAGCATTAAACCATCTTTTTTTACCATATTTCAACCACCTTCTATTTTCGAGCCCAATTGGGATAATAGAGGTTCTTTTATTTGAGTTGGTTACTAAATTTTGTACAAACCAATGTATGATTTTGTCATCTAATAAATTAGTTAAATTATTGTCTACATTTCTATCAGAATTGTGAGATATTAAAAAATATTTACTATCTATTTTTGGATGCTGTATGCGAAAATATACTTCAATTAAGTCTGAATTTATAAATACTATATCATTTTTTCTTACGTCTTTTGGCTTAAAAGAAGTTGACTCATCAAAAATATGGTCTGCATATTTTCTGAATGTATCTCCGGATATATAGGGCTTACTACTTGGTCTAAAAATTTTTGGATATCTTTCAATTATAATTTTTTGATAGAAGTTTTTAATTTTATGTTTCATACTATTAACTGTTTATCCCTTATACATTATTAAGGGGTTGATGTATTTTTCTCTATAACCTTTAAGGTAATTTACAAGAGGTCTACTCGTCACATCTTTTAGGCCAAAAGCATTATGAGCAAATTGATTATCTTTTAC
Source organism: bacterium TMED221 (assembly GCA_002169115.2). The sequence goes on from NHJS02000027.1 coordinate 18,676, forward strand.
ATTAAGTATCCTATCTTTTATATATTTTGGATGATCATTTTCTTTTAATGAGAATGTATGTTTCTCATATCTTTGGCTTATCATTCTAAACCAAGCAATGTATGCTTCTTCAGGGGTCCCACCACCCCTATCACCGTAGTTGTTGAAGTATTTAAACCACGCTCTAGCAAACCGTGCTCTATCTTTGGCAATAATTTCCTTAGTTCTAAAACTAGATTCATATTGATATATTGGTATGTTTACATTTGGGATATTTCTTGGATCGAGTAATTTTCCATCTAGTGTAGCTAAAGTTAAATCTCCTCCTCCATTGAGCTTTATCTCTGGAAATTTTTTTTTGTTAAAAGCTAGACAAATTCTTGTTTTTATTTGATATCTATCAGGAGTAAATATTTGATATTGGGGAAAAGCAACAGCTGGATAATCTTGATATTTAAATAAACTTTTACGTAATTTATCTTTATCCTTTTCATGAAAAAAATAATCTAAATCCATACGAATTACCCAGTCCATTGACGACTTTTCATATCCTTCTTGAAAAATTTTACCAATAGTATCCCATTCAAACTCTTCTGGCCAGCTTTCACCAACTGTTATTAGTTCGTCTGAAAAATCTGAATAACAATTCAATGCTTCTTTCCAAGGATCATTTCTTTCTTCGGGATTCGTCATTGAGGTAAAAACAGATATTGAATTCATTATTTTATTTTAGTTAGAAAATTGTAAATTTAATTCTTTTATTCATTTACTTAATATTAAATTTTTAGCTCTAGACAAGGGTAAGATTTTAAAAGTTTAAGATTATTATTCTTATTTTCGATAAGAGAGTAATACCAAAATATAGATGTTTTTCTCTTAGCAAAAGAAATAAATGAATTATTATCATTTGTAATGATAGATATTTTATATTGCTTTGATAAAAACTATAACAAACAAGCGGGCTCTTCAATTTCATCTTTAGCTAGTAAAGTAGATGAAAAGATAAATTTATACATTATTCATGAAAACCCAGAATCATTTAAGTCTATAGAAAAAAAACTATTGCCATATGAACAAATAAATAAAATTCATATGTATAAATTTGAAGATAAAGGTTACGACTTTCCAAATCTTCAGGGGTCACATGTTTCACAAGCTACTTATTTTAGATTGTTTATTGAGAATTATTTACCTGCAGATATAGAATATTTAACTTATATTGATGCAGATGTCATTTGTTTAAATAACCCTATTGGGCATATTAAAAATACTATAGAGCAAATGAAACTTAATGGTTTTAATATTGCTGGCAGAGTCGAAGGAACTGAAGAGATTTCAAAAGAATACTTTGAACATCTTGGATTTTCTGGCAAAGAGTACTTTAATGCTGGGGTAGTAGTAA
>NHJS02000013.1 GCA_002169115.2 bacterium TMED221
AATAGTTGAACCTTCCTATAAAGCTTGGTGGGGTGTACCAGATATGCCGAAAGTGAATCTGGTTGATAAAGAAGCAAGACAATGGGCATTAGACGTAACCGAATACTGGATTAAAAATTTTGATATTGACGGATGGAGGATGGATGTAGCTAAAGAACTTGATTTTTCCTTTTGGAAAGATTTTAGAAAGATAGCTACAGATTCTAAAAAAGACATACTTCTTTTATCCGAAATATTTGGCGATACATCTCAGTGGCTCCAAGGGGACAGATTTGATGGAACAATGAATTACTCTTTTAGAGAAGCAATGACTGATTTTTTTGCGATACAAAGAACGTCACCTCAAGAATTTAAACATGCTCTTGCTAACTTATACTCCATGTATTCTTTTGAGGCTCTTTCGTCATGTCAAAATCTATTAAGTTCCCACGATGTTAAAAGATTTCTTAATCGATGTGGAGATAATATTGATGGTATGTTTGGCGCAGTGTTCCTTCAAGCAACATTCCCAGGCATAGCCGGGATATATTATGGTGATGAAATTGGCCTTAAGGGTGCCGACGATCCATTTAACAGAGAACCTTACCCTTGGGACTTAGAAGATACATGGAATACGGATTTATTTAAATACACAACTGTGCTCATGAATATAAAAAATGAAAATCCAATATTAAAATATGGTCGGTTTGAACTTGTTGAGTCTACTGAAGATTTCGTTGCTTTTCGTAGAATTTTAAAGGATGAATCTCTGTTGTGCGTCATTAATAGAGATAGAACAGCTAGTAATTTCAAAATAAAATCAACAGCTCACAGCGCAGAAGTTCTGTTTGGTAATAATAATGTAAAGCTTAATGAAGGCCACCTTCTCATAGAAAACTTTGAAGATATTGGAATAATTATTTCTGAAAAATAGTTAATTAGAAAAATTTCAACCCTAGCTGTCTTAATTACTGTTATATTAAGAATAAATATAAGAAGTAAGGAGAACAATGAAAAGGAATAAATTACGCTATTTAGTAATTTTAGTTCTGCTTTCATTAGTTGTTACCGCATGTGGAGGAGATTCTGATACAGCATCTGATTCACCTGAAGCTACGGAAGCACCTATTGAAACACTAGCTGCTCCAGCGACAACTTCACCCCCACCTGTAAAGCTTGTGGTTTGGGCTGAAGAAAAAGTTGCAACAGCACTAGACCCACTTGTTGGAGCTTATGAAGCAGCAGCAGGTGTAGATATCGAAGTAGTAGTTTACGACTTTGGTGCAATAAGGACTGACGTTCAAACTGCTGGTCCAGCAGGTGAAGGTCCAGACGTATTCTTAGGAGCACACGACTGGGTTGGAGAATTGGCAGCTAACGGAGTAGTTGCACCTCTAGATTTAGGTTCTGTAGCCTCAGATTTATTTGAAGTAGGCGTAACAGCATTTAGCTATGGGGGAGAAGTTTACGGATTTCCTTACGCAACAGAAGCTATTGCAATGTTCTACAATGCAGATCTAGTTGATTCTGTTCCAGCGACATGGGAAGAAGCAAAAACTGCTTGTGATACTGCAGGTACAGAATTCTGTGTTGGAACACCATCAAATGATGCTTATCACAACCATCCATTTATTGCTTCTGCTGGCGGATATGTATTTGCATCTACAGGTGGATTTGATGCATCAGATGTTGGTTTGGATAATGCTGGAGCTATTGCTTCCGCTGAATATCTTGACGGGCTTGTAAAAAATGGGACAGTTTATTCTGCTGATTATGGTGGAGCTATGTCAAATTTCCAAGAAGGTCGTGCATTATTCTGGATGACAGGTCCATGGGCTAGAGGAGATGCTAGTGCTGTAAATTATGGTGTTGGACTAATTCCACAGTTTGATGGAAATGCAGCAACTCCATTTGTAGGAGTAAGAGGTGCAATGGTTTCATCATTTAGTGATAACCAAGTATTAGCTCAAAGCTTTATCTTGGACTTTTTTGCTACTATTGAAGTTCAACAAGCAATGTACGAATCAGATCCAAGGCTTCCAGCAACAAAATCATTATTTGCTGTAGTCGAAGCAGCTGATCCAATAGCAGCTTCATTCGCAGCAAGTGCTTCAAATGGTATTCCAATGCCAAATATTCCAGAAATGGGTAGTGTATGGGGACCTATGGCTGACGCTTTAAATGTAATTAGAGAACAAGCATACGGCACTAATGAAGAGACCGGCGTTACAATAAACAATGCTACTGATGCAGTGAAATTAGCAGCGGAACAAGTTCGTAATGCGATTGCCGGCGGTTAATAAATATTAATCATTATTAAATTGGGGCTCTGTTGAGCCCCAATTTTTTTAATGATATATTTAAGTATGAACCTATCTAAAATTTTCAGATATTCCTTTCTGGCAGTTTTCAATGCTCTAATTGTATATGCAATTCCTCTTACATTAACTTTTGAGTCTTGGTTTCTACTCTCATTAATAATCGTGATAGGAGTATTAGTTAATGTAGTATATTTTTCTGAACGCTTCTTACCAATGAAATGGATTCTTCCGGGAATGATTTTTATGATTTCTTTTGTTGTTTTTCCTGCAATATATAATTCCTACGTATCTTTTACTAATTGGTCTACTGGTCATATTCTGAGTAAAACTCAAGCTATTAATGTTCTAGAAGATAGGGTCTACACCCTTGATGAGCAAAAAGGTATTGAATTTGATATGTTTATCCTCCAAGATTCTAGTTTAGATTTTTATTATGTAGCTAATTTAGATTCTGATAATATATTATTTGGAAAAGCTGTTCCAGAAGATGAAATATTTACTACTTCTTATGCAAAGCATGAGCCTTCCTTATTTGTTAATGATGAATTTGTTACGCCTGATGGGTATTATCTATTGCCTGGAAAAGAGCAAATAGCTAATTCCTCTATTTTACAAGAACTTTCTTTGATTATTGACAAGAATACAAGAGTTCAACTTTATAAGATTTCTGTTTTTGATGCATCAACTGGCAGACTTTCTTCGACGTCTCAACTGTATAAATACGATGAACTTAACGATGTAATGATAAATAATGCATCTAAATTATCATGTCCTGTGGTGAAAGACAACTTCGTATGTGATGGAAAAGAAATTGAACCTGGATGGAGAGTTTATGTCGGAGGAGAGAATTACAGAAAATTATTTTCTAATCAACGAATTAGAGGACCTCTGGGAGTAGTTACAAAATGGACATTCCAGTTTGCATTTTTTAGTGTTCTTCTTTGTTTTGTAGTGGGTTTATTTCTCAGCATGATTTTGAACAAGGATGATTTAAAGTTTAAACGAATATATAGGGCAATCTTTATTCTTCCTTATGCAATCCCTGCTTTCGTATCTGTACTTGTTTGGAAGGGACTTTTGAATCCAGATTACGGAGTGATTAATAGTTGGCTTGGCCCACTTTACGAAATATTTGACATTGAACCAATTAAGTGGCTTAAAACTAAAGAAAGTGCTCGATCAGCTGTACTACTTGTTAATACTTGGCTTGGTTTTCCTTATATGTTTTTAATAACAACCGGTGCTTTACAGTCAATACCAAAAGAGTTGATTGAGGCAGCAAAAGTAGATGGTGCATCCGGTTTGCAATCATTCTGGAAAATAACGTTCCCCCTATTAATGGTTTCTATTTCACCACTACTTATTGGTTCTTTTGCATTTAACTTCAATAACTTTACTTTAATTTTCCTACTTACTGGTGGTGGTCCTCCAATTATTGGAAGTGAGGTAGCAGTTGGATGGACTGATATTCTAATTTCTTTTACCTATAAACTTGCAATTTCAGGAGGAAGAGGAAACTTATTTGGATTGGCTTCTAGTGTCACGATAATTATATTTTTTATTGTTCTTGTAATATCTGCAATCTCATTTAGATACACAAAAAGGTTAGAGAAAATCTATGGAAACATATAAATTATTTCACTGGTTCAAAGAATATGGATGGAGACATTTCGTAGCATTATTGTTTGTTACTTTTGCAATATATCCAATCCTTTTTGTAGTTACTAACTCAGTTGCAGATTTTGCAAATTTAACTAATTCAAAATTAATTCCGGACTCATTTACATTAAAACACTATAAACTACTTTCATCTAATCCACTGGTTCCTTATTACAAATGGCTTTTCAACACATATAAAGTTGCAATTATTGCTGCATTCTTTAACGTTTTTCTTGGTACTTTAGCCGCATTTGCGTTTTCTAGACTTCAATTTAAAGGCAGAAGAGCAAGTTTGTTAACTCTAGTAATAGTTCAAATGTTCCCATCTTTTTTAGCTTTTGTTGCTATCTATTTATTATTTTTCCAAATCAGTGATGTGGCCCCAATTATGGGACTTGGAACTCATTTTGGATTAATACTTGTATACCTTGGAGGGTCTATTGGCTTCAATTCTTGGTTGATTAAGGGATTCATGGATACCATTTCCCCTTCTTTAGATGAAGCAGCTAAGGTCGATGGTGCTACAGAATATCAAATTTTCTCAAAAATAATTATTCCTCTAGCAAGACCAATTTTAGTTGTTATATTCGTTATTACATTTATAGGAATTTATTCTGATTATATTCTCGCTGCAATATTTTTGAAAGATAAAAATCTTTGGACAGTAGCAGTTGGAATTAATACAGTGTTTATTGATGATTTTAATGCTGACTGGGGGGTGATTGCAGCTTCATCAGTCATAGCTGCAACACCAATAGCAGCTTTATTTGTATTCTTTCAAAAACAAATTACTGGAGGTCTTACTGCTGGTTCCGTAAAAGGGTAGCAAGTTAATTTAAACCAAATTAGATTAGTTAAATCGAATATTTTCAAGTAAAATTTACATATTGTTAATGAGGAGAGTATGAAAAATCAATTACATGAATTTTTAAAAAATCAATCAGCGTCAATAGATGCCAAAGTTGAAGGAAAGACTTTAATAGATTATATAGATACTAATGCTGATGAGTATGCTGATTTTCCAGCAATCAATACACCTATTAATGATGAATATTCTGGTTGGGATGCAATGTCTTGGAGTGAATATAGAGAAAATATTCATAATTTAGCATCTGGCCTTATTGATATTGGATTAACACCAGGAGATACAGCTTTTATTATGTCCAACAACACAAAAGAGCATAATATTTCCGACCTTGCAATAATGCATTGCGGTGCAACTCCGTCAACCCTTTATAAGCAACTTAAATCTGGACAAATTGAATACGTTGCAAATCTCATGGAGGCTAAAGTTGCTGTTGCTGGAGATTTAGAATTATTCCATGAAATAGACAAAGCAAAAAGTGACTGTCCAAAGCTAGAAACAATAGTTGTTATTAATGGATATGAAGAGGTTAAAGACATAGATTATGTTGTATCCTATCACGAGTTATTACAACGTGGTGAGGATATCAATGCAAATGATGACACTTTATTACGCGATGCTATTAAAACAGTTACACCTGAATCACTTGCATGTTTAATATTTACATCCGGAACAACAGGTAATCCAAAAGGGGTAATGATTACGCATAGAAATGTTTTGTGGACAAACGAGAGTTTATTTGGTGAATTGGTACCAGCATCTATGCACCCAAGAATTGTTTCCTATTTACCTATGGCTCATATTGCAGCTAGAGCAGGAGACCACTACCAAGCAATATATAAAACAGGTCAAATATTTCCAGTACCTGTTCTTGAAGATATGTCACTTGCACTCCCAACAATCCAACCTAGTGTATTCCTAGCCGTTCCAAGAGTATGGGAAAAATTCCAGGCTGGTTTACTTAATAAAATTAATGACTCAGACAAAGCAGATCTTGCATTAAAGGCAATTGATAATGGACTGGAAAGAGTTAAGTATGAGCAAAGTGGCGAAAGTGTTCCTTTAAAAGTCAAACTTCTTGATGCAGTCTTCAATAAATTAGTATTTTCTAAATTCAAAGAAGGTCTAGGAATTCAGAATACTGAATATTTTGTAACCGCTGCTGCAGCTATGAACCCAGATGTGCAGCGCTGGTTTCATGCTATACACATAGATGTTACTGAAATTTATGGAATGACAGAAGATACAGGTCCTGCAACAGTTGGTATCGCTTCGAATGCTGTTGAATCTTTAACTAATAAGTTAAAATCAGCAGGAGTTCCTATACCTAAGGTATTTAATCCAATTGGAAAAGTTGGAATACCTTTAGCAGGTACTGAAATAAAAATTCTAGATGATGGTGAACTTTGTATGAAAGGTGGACACGTAACTAATGGCTACTACAAACAAGAAGAGGCCACAAAAGAAGCATTTGATAGCGATGGTTGGCTTCACACGGGCGATTTAGCTGAAATTGGAGATGATGGCTATGTAAAAATTATTGGTCGTAAAAAAGAAATAATTATTACATCTGGTGGTAAAAATATAGCACCAGTAGAACTAGAAGATCTTATAAAACCACATCCGCTAGTAGGACAAATTTGTATGGTTGGTGATGGTCAAAAATTTCTATCAGCACTAATAGTTTTAGATAGAGAAGGCACAAGTGAAAAATGGGCAAGTGATAATTCGGTAGACTATGATATTGAAAATTTTCATAATAATCCCGAAGTACTCAAAGCTATTCAATCTCAAATTGATAAAGCTAATAGTAAAGTTGCAAATGTCCAGCAGATAAAGAAATTTACAATTCTAGAAGAGGAGTGGACTGATACAAGTGGAGAATTAACACCAACATTAAAACTAAAAAGAAATGTTATTAACGAAGTATATAAAGATAAAATCGATGCAATGTATAAGGAGTAAATATGAGTCAGGTAAATTTTGAAAATAGAACAGTTGTTGTCACAGGTGCAGGTAACGGCCTAGGCAAAGCTTATGCTCTAGAACTTGGTAGTAGGGGAGCAAAAGTTGTTGTAAATGATCTTGGTGGCTCAGTGGATGGTTCAGGCTCCGCAAACTCACCTGCTGATGATGTTGTTGATGAGATAGTAAAAAATGGTGGTGAAGCTGTCGCCAACTATGATTCTGTTGCAACAAAAGAAGGCGGAGAGGCTATTATTCAATCTGCTTTAGATAGCTATGGGACTGTAGATGCTGTAATTAATAATGCTGGTATTTTGCGTGATAAGAGCTTTGCTAATATGTCTGAAGATGAACTTTCACTCATATTAGACGTTCACTTAAAGGGTACCTTTTTTGTTACTCAGCCTGCATTTAAGGTTATGAAAGAGAACAATTATGGAAGAATCGTTAACGTAGCATCACCTTCTGGATTATTTGGCAACTTTGGTCAGGCTAATTATGGGGCTGCCAAAATGGGAATAGTCGGGCTTTCAAATGTATTGTCAATTGAAGGAGCTAAATATAATATAAAAGTTAATGTAATTGCTCCAACTGCTTACACTCGAATGACTGAAGCACTACTCCCTGAAGATGTAGGCAAACTTTTTAGTGCGGAGTTAGTTACACCTATGGTTGTTTACTTAGCATCTGAATCATGTGAACCAACCCATGAAATATTTGGTGTAGCAGCAGGACGTTTTGCAAGGATCGGGATAATTACTCATAATGGTTACGTCAACACTAGTGCAACCGCTGAAGATATAGCAGGCAATATTGATGAGATTAGAACTATCAAAGATGGAACTTATCCTTTAAGCAATGAGGACGAGTTAATGATTATTCAAAAAGCAATACAGGGAAGCTAACCTAAAAATACATTTTAATGTATAATTTTTTATGGAAAACATAGACACAAAACAATTAGATTCTGAAGAGTTGGTAAATAGAAGACTTGAAGAATTGATTGACTTTAGAACTGATGGGCAAGATCTACAAGAATTTTGGGGTAAGCAATATGACCTTGGTTTAGCCTGGGTTCAATTTCCTGAAGGTTCTGGAGGTTTAGGGCTGAATCCTAAGTACCAAATGATAATAACTGAACGTCTAAGAAGTGAGGGTATATCACAACAAAATAGAATAGCTAATATTCTTGGAGTGGGTATGGGTGCCCCCACAATTATAGAGTATGGGACTCCTGAACAGATTCAAAAATATTTAAAGCCAATGTTTACTGCTGAGGAAATATGGTGTCAATTGTTCTCCGAGCCCGGTTCAGGATCAGATTTAGCAAGTTTATCAACAAAAGCGGTAGATGATGGAGATGGGTATATTGTAAACGGTCAAAAAGTTTGGACAACCCTTGGACATCTGGCTAAATGGGGTCTATTAGTTACAAGAACTGATCCAAATGCTCCTAAACATAGGGGATTAACATTTTTTATTGTTGATATGGAATCAGCGGGAGTTGAAGTCAGACCATTGAGGCAAATAACCGGTGAAGCTGAATTCAACGAAGTATATTTTACGGATACAAAAATACCTAAAGAAAACATATTAGGAGGTTTAGGTGAAGGCTGGAGAGTATCACTCGCTACATTAATGAATGAACGAGTAGCTATAGGCGGTAACGTGAGAGAAAGAGGAAGCGGAGCTCCTGGTCATCTAGTTCAAATATGGAAAGATAAAGATTTAAAGGATCCAATTCAAAAAGATAAACTTATTGAATTATGGATTCAACAAGAAGCAGTCAGATTAACAAATATAAGAGCTTCTGAACTTCGAGAAAAAGGTACACCAGGTCCCGAAGGTTCAACAAGTAAGCTTTATGAAGCTGAAATCAATAAAGCATCTTACGAATTTGGTATGGAGTTATTAGGTAATGATGGGCTATTGTTTCCAAGAGGTTATTCGCTTACACAACCTGAATTAAATTTTGATAATGACACCTTTGGCTTCACTGATACACAAAGCTTGTTTCTACGTTCAAGAGCAAACTCAATTGAGGGTGGAACATCAGAAATTATGCGAAATATTATTGCGGAACGTGTTCTAGGATTACCTGGAGAACAAAAGCTAGACAAAGACAAGCCATGGAAAGATATTCCTCGATCTTAGTTTTTGATAATTAAACAAAAATTTCCATTTTTACAATGAACTTCTATTTTATTACTTAAAGTTATGTTTCTTAGTGTTCTTGAAGATCCATACGGGATGTCTTCATTTAAAATATCCCATTTAGAACCTTTAATAGTTAAGCTATCTAAATCAGAAAGTGGAAGTATGCTAAAAACTTTATTTTTCTCAACTTCAAAAACCATCTGAGTATTAAAAAAAATGTTTTCTAGTCTTGTTATCCATTTAATAATTCCACGTTGTTTAAATGATGAAAGCTTTAAAAAATTAGAAAATAGATGATCTAATTCCTTGCCTTCACCACCGATGACAGTTATTGATTCAACATTTAATTCTTTCGTTATTTCTAGGGCAAGTTCTAAATCTGTTTTATCCTTATCTACACTGAATGATAATATTTTGGCACCATCTCGCTCCGCACGTTTTTTTGTTCCACTTTTTATTGAATCTAAATCTCCAATAATATGAGTTGGTATAAAAAATAATTTGTATAGAAACTCAGTACCTCCATCCACTCCAAAAATATAATCATAACTCTTATTAAGTTGATTTCTATTTACTGAACATTCTCCATTAAGCGAAATTAAAATATTACTCATACTTACTGAAGGTTATCATAGTTTAGGCCACAATAATTGGTGACGCTATTTCAAGTGAAGTTTCCAAAGCTTTCATTACATTAGATTTACTCTCTCCTTGAGAGAATACAAATCCTAGATATTTTTCTCCACTAGGAGGCATTTCTAGATATGTATTTTTTGATACGGTTATGTCTACAGCTGATACATTCTCAATCTCCATAATCTCTTCATTATTTATAGAAACGAACTTTCCAGTTTTTGGCACAGGTAACATCAAAACACCAACATATTTATTTAGTAATTCTAATTTTTTAAAAGTCCCTGTACTAAATGCAAATAGTATAAGTTCTTCTAGTGACTGCTTAAATAGGCCAAAGCTTAAACACCTTGAGCAGAGACCACCTATCATTCTTGGATTTATTTCAATGATAAATATTTCATTATTTATTACTTTAAACTCAGCATGAATTGGTCCATTTGTTAAGCCAATTTTTTTGCATGCCATTTGAATTTTATCTTTCACCTCATCAATAATTGTTTCATTTAAATTACTAGGAGTCATATATATTGATTCCTCAAAAAAAGGCTCAACAAAAACTAATGGTTTTTCGAACACTGCAAAATTAGATAATTCTGAATTTATAAGCATACCCTCATATGCATATTCATCCCCGTCAATAAATTCCTCAATAACTAATTCATCTTGCTTGCAATCTTTAATAATATTTTTGATTAACAACGAATTAATATTCTCAGTAGAAATCTTTATAACTTTGTTACTTGCAGTTCCTTTAGTAGGTTTTAGTACTCCAATTTTTGAAGTAGCAATAAAATTTTCAATGTCAGTAATATTATTTACATATTGATTTTTAATTCTTATATTAGTAATTTCATTAAAAATATTACGAGACATATATTTATCCATTGCTAAATTTACTGAGTCAAAGTTATTACCAGTTGCATTTAACAAATCAGTTAATTTAGAGGCGTATCTCAATGACGAGTGGTCGACAGGTAAAACGTGTGTTATGTCATGTAGTTTTTCAAGCAATTGTTTCGGAACTTCTAAGGAAAAATCTGAAATAAAAATATTGTCAGTCAACTTCTCTGAAATTTGTTGACTATCAGTAACAATAGAAAACGGAATATTTAATTTCGTAGCTGCTTTTACAAAGTCATTAGATTTGTAACTGAGCTCAGGTATAACCAGCAATACTTTTTTCATTTATTTTACACAATCCACAATTTCACTATCATTATTATATGACTGATTTTAAATTTGATATAGGTGAGAAAGCAATTGCTAAAATTCTTGAAATTAAAGAACAAGAACCTGGTGATAATGATTATGCTTTATTTTTACAAATTGACGGGGTCCAGGGGAATCAATATACCTATGATCTTAGTTTTTTAGATTTAGAACAAGCTAGATCCGACGATAAACGCCTTGAGTTCGGAGATTTAGTAGTAATTATTGCCTCTAAAGACTTAGATAAATTTAATAATTCCAAATTAGAGCTTTCAGATGATCCTGCGGCTCCTGGTCTTACAATGGATAATCCGAACACACCAAGTCCAGAAATTTTTGGAAATCCAGATGAAATGCCTGAGTTAACAGGTGAACTTGCTGAAAAAGTTCAAACAGTATTAGAGTCTCAAATTAACCCAGCTATTGCTTCTCATGGTGGAGTTGCACAGTTAGTTGGAGTAGAGGGACAAGATATTTACCTAAAACTTGGTGGTGGATGTCAAGGTTGTGGAATGGCTCAAGTAACTTTAACTCAAGGTATAGAAACATCCTTGAGGGAGGCTATCCCTGAGATAGGAAATATTATTGATGCAACTGATCACGCTTCAGGAGACAACCCTTACTTTGAATCTGCCAAAAAGTAATTAAAATTTAATTACAGTCTTACCTATATTTTTTCTATTTAGAAAGTTATCCATTGCAGTGGAGACTTCTTGAATTGAGTAAACATTTTTAGGGTTAATATTTAGTTTTCCCTCATTGATAAATCCTATTAATTCTTTAAAGTCCTCTGTTGTTTCTTTTGGAGAAGTTTGTGTCCATCTTCCCCACCAAACTCCAACTATCGACACACCTTTAACTAGTGTTATATTCAATGGAATTTTTGGTATTTCACCTTGGGCAAAACCAATTACAAGAAGCCTTCCATTCCAAGCTGTTGCACGCAACGCTTCCTCAGTAACGTTACCACCAACAGGGTCAACTACAATGTCTACACCTTTCCCACCAGTAAGTTTTTTAGCTGACTCTTTAAGATTTTCTTTGTCGTAGCGTATTACATGATCTACACCTAAGCTTTTAACGTACTCTTCCTTTTCACTGGAACCAACTGCCGCTATGGTCATTAGTCCTAATATTTTACCTAATTGTATAGAGGCAGTGCCAACTCCACCAGATGCGCCTAGTATTAAAACTGATTCGCCGCTTGTTGCTTTTGCACGTCTTTTAAGGGCATAATAAGTTGTTCCGTAATTTATTGGAAGACTTGCTCCTGCCAATGAATTAATGTTGTCTGAAATTGGAATAACGAGATTTTTATTTATACATACATACTCAGAAAAACCACCTATCTCTGGTAGTCCAATAACTTTCATACCTTTTTTTAGGTCAACATCCTTACCTACTTGCTCTACATATCCACAAACCTCATTACCAGGAGTAAATGGTGGTTCAACAACTACCTGATATTTTCCTTGGACTAAAAGAGCATCTGGATAATTCACACCTGCAGCATCTACCTTGATAAGGACTTCGTCGTCATGAGGGTTTGGAATATCAACTTCCTTAATCTCAAGTAATTTCGGATCTCCTAATTTTGTACATACCACCGATTTCATAGTTTTTTCCTCTCATTTACTCCAGATAAGTTTTTAGCAAAATCTTTTTTCTGCTCCATGTCAACACCGCGTTTAATTTGCACTCTTTGGGCTTGAGGAGAACCTGCACCATGTAAAGATTCAGTCAGGTATGCAACAGCATTTCTGCCAAGGGTCATATTTTCAATTAATCTGAGTATCTTAACTCTATCTTCAGCATTGATATCTTTTTTACCTTTCAAATATTTTTTTAAGTCAGATGACATTACACCTTCATTGAAGTCCAAACCAGAAGGCATTGATCCTACCAAACCACCAGCAAGATCTTGAGCTAATCTTCCTATCTCAAAGGTTTCTTTCGTAACATGTTGTTTGCAAACGTTTGCTAATAAATCATCATTAATAAAGTTCCCTGATTTTGTTAATTTTCCTTGAAGAGATGAAGCAATACCAGTAGCGTAGATCGTTTCATTGAGTTTATTCATCTCTACAATTTTATCTTTGATATGTGATGCTTCCTCTACACCGTTATATTCAGCAATTGTTGCAGCTGCTCCAATCAGTACATCACCTACCCCTGCCTTACAAACATATGACCTCCGGTGGTATGTTGTAAATCTTTCAACAAGCATCGATGCAAAGTCATATTCACCATCCATGAATATATATTCATTAGGTATAAATACATTATCAAAAATTACCATTGCTTCCTGACCTGCGTAATACTTATTTCCCACGTCATACTCACCAGGCTCCATACTTCTTGTATCACATGATTGTCTACCATAAATATATGTTATCCCCTCAGCATCAACTGGTATTGCTCCAACAATTGCATAATCCTTGTCCTTATCTGTCAATCTAAGAGTTGGCATAACAACCATCCAGTGTGAATTTATGCAGCCTGTCTGGTGAGCCTTAGCTCCCTTAACGAAAACACCTTTTTCATTTCTGTCTACTACACGAAGATACAAATCTTCATCTTCCTGCTCGTGTGGTAATTTAGACCTGTCTCCCTTAACGTCAGTCATAGCTCCACCAACAATAAGGTTGTATTTATGCATCTCAGTTAAAAACTCAACAAAATTGCTGTGATAGTGTGTTTTATTTTCTTCATCAATTTCAAATGTAACAGAATGTAATGCATTAAAAGCATCCATGCCTACGCATCTTTGAAAGCATGTACCAGTAAGTTGACCAAGTTTTCTTTGCATTTTATTCTGCATAAATAAATCTTCGCTACTCTCTGCAATGTGAAGAAATCTATTTATAGATTCACCTGTGTAGGGTGATTTTACAGAGGCCAATTCTGGTTCTCTAACAGCAAGTTCATAAGTTTCCGCCATAGCTTCAACACTAGGTTTTATTATTGGATGATTAATAGGATCTTTAACAAGTTCACCCATAAGGTATATTTTTAAATTTCTATCTGATATTGATTCTATGTAAGAATTCTTATCAAAAATTTTATCCATACAATAGTATAAAGGTTCATCCGAAAATGAAAAAATCTAAATGTCTATTTATCAGTATATGTTGTTTGTTTTAAGCTAGATTACTTCAAATAATCCTGCAGCACCCATTCCACCACCGACACACATAGTGACTACAACAAACTTAGCATTTCTTCTTTTTCCCTCAATAAGAGCATGCATTGTCATTCTGGCACCAGTCATACCATAAGGGTGTCCGATAGAAATAGAACCTCCATTTACATTATATATATTTGGATCAATTCCTAATTCATCTCTGCAATAAAGAGCTTGAACAGCAAATGCTTCGTTGAGTTCCCATAGGCCAATATCATCCACTGAGAGATTAAATTTACTTAATAAATTTGGCACGGCAAGGACAGGACCTATACCCATTTCTTCTGGAGCTAGTGCTGATACAGTCATTCCTCTGTAGTATCCAAGTGGATTAAGACCTTTTTCTTCTGCTTGTTTAGCTTCCATCATAACTACAGATGCAGAACCATCTGATAGTTGAGATGCATTACCAGCTGAAATGAACTTACCTTCTCCATATACTGCAGGAAGTGATGAGAGACCCTCCAAGGTAGTTTGAGGTCTATTACCCTCATCTTTTACAAGTTCAACAGTTTCTTCAGTGATTTCTCCAGTTTCTTTATTTTTAACTAGTTTTGTTGATGTCGTGGCAATGATTTCATCATCAAATTTTCCAGCTTCTTGGGCAGCTGCTGTTCTCATTTGACTCTCTAAAGAATATTCATCTTGAGCTTCTCTTGAAACATTGTATTTTTCTGCAACATAGTCTGCAGTTTCTATCATTGGCATGTACGCATTTTGTTGCATATCTAAAACTAAGGGGTCAGAATCTAACCTGAAGTCAGCTGTTTGTACAAGTGAAATAGATTCAATTCCTCCTGCAACAACAACATCCATATTATCTGTGATGATTTGTTTTGCTCCAGTTGCAATTGCCATAAGTCCAGATGAGCACTGTCTGTCAATTGTCATACCCGGTACTGAATGTGGCAAACCAGCTGCCATTCCACTTAATCGTCCAATATTTAATGCTTGAGTGCCTTGTTGTTGCGCACAGCCCATAATTACATCTTCTACTTCTGAAGCTTCGATACCAGCTCGTGAAATTGCTTCTTTAATGGAATATGAACCTAGGGTAGGAGCACCTGTATTATTGTATGCTCCTCGATAAGCTTTACCAATTGGTGTTCTTGCTGCTGATACTATGACTGCTTCTCTCATAAATTACTCCTTAAATTGTTTTTTATTCTTTTACTATGTATAAAGTTAATGTTTCAATAACTGCTGCAGGTTTCTCAACCCCTTCAATTTCAATAGTTACTGTTGTTTTCACTAACCATCTTCCATTTTTTTTATATTGTGCATCAGTCAAGATGAATCTGCCTCTTATTTTACTATCTACAGGTACAGCTTCCATAAATCGAACTTTATCTGACCCATAATTTACGGCTGTTTGCATTTCTGCTGGCATAAACCCTGATGTTGCTGACATATAGGAAACCAAACTCAATGTTAAAAAACCATGTGCAATTGTTGTATCCCATGGTGTAGGGGCAGATTTAGCTAGTTCTGGATCTACGTGTATAAATTGATGATCGTTTGTTGCATCTGCAAACTGATTAATTCGTTCTTGTGTAACTTCTATCCATTCGGAAAGGCCAATTTCTTCACCAATATGGTTTTCAAGTTCTGTTGCTGGAATAACTTTCATAAAATCTCCTTCAATAGATTTATATTAGATGCTTTTTTGGCAAAATTTATTGTACTCTGTCCAAATGCATCTATTTCTTTTTTATCTGTATCACCATAATAACCAAGTGAGTATCTTACGTAGACACCTTCCATTATCATGGCATGTTTCCAAAACGATAATCTTGTATAAAATTCTATATCCTTTAGATCAAGGGATGATTCTTTTTCATATATAGAAAGTATCTGATTTCTGTTCAAAAAACCATCACTTAAAGATGGTGAATATATAAAAGGCGTGTCTTTTTCTTCTATGTTGGCCCAAGAAGCAATGATTGTTCCTAAGTCAGCTAATGGATCACCTAAAGTACATAGCTCCCAATCTAATATTGCGCTAACTTCGTTATTCATAATTCTTACATTATCTAATCGATAATCTCCATGAACAATACTTACTCTTTGTTGATTAGGGATTGTTTCAAACAAAATATCTGTTGCTTTATCTAGATCTGGTATATTTCTAATAGTTTGTGAGGCAAACTGCTTACTCCATCTTGTAAGCTGTCTTTTAACATATTCTTCATGTTTTCCTAGATCGCTCAGGTTAGAATGAGCTACATCGTAATTATGCAGTTCAACTGCTGCTTTAATAAAAGAATTAGAGATTTTTTCTTTTGCATCCTTAGAATACGTTTCAGCTACAACATTATCTGATATTGTTTGACCATCTACATACTCCATAATGTAAAAATCCTCATCAGAAATAGTTCTATCAGTACATAAGGCAATCGGGTTTGGGACTTTAATTTTACTTTTGGATAATTCTGAGATTATTCTATATTCTCGCTGCATATTATGAGCCGATTCAAGTTTATTTCCGAATGGAGGTCTTCTTAATACATATTTATAAGTTCCATCTTCAATTTTAAATGTAATGTTTGATCTACCAACTTTGAACTGGTCGAATGTAAAGTTTTCATCAAGCTGTGTAACTGATGCAATATGTTTACGTATTGTATTATTAAAAAAGTCCATCAAATAATATATTACATAAAGATTGTTCACGAGAGTTAAATATTGATAGAATAAATTGTGGATTTTAATTACTCAGAAAAATCATTAGATTTACAAAAAAAACTAAATCAATTTTTCGAAGAACACATATACCCAATTGAGCAAGCTTATGATCAAGAAATTGAAGATTCAGGTAATTCTTTACATATTCCCGATATTCTTGATGAACTTAAAAATAAGGCTAAAGAGGAAGGTCTATGGAATTTATTTTTACCAGATAGTGAATACGGTGCTGGCTTAACTAATGTCGAATATGCTCCGCTTGCTGAAATCACTGGCAAAGTTTGGTGGGCGCCAGAAGTATTTAATTGTTCCGCACCTGATACTGGGAACATGGAAGTTCTATATGATTTTGGCACAGATGAGCAGAAAGAAGAGTGGTTAACACCATTGTTAGACGGCTCTATTAGATCTTGCTTTGCTATGACGGAACCAGATGTCGCATCGTCTGATGCAACAAATATTAGTAGTTCGATTGTAAGTGATGGAGATAACTATATTATAAATGGTCGTAAATGGTGGACATCTAACGCTATTAATCCTAGGGCTAAAATATGTATATTTATGGGTGTAACAAATCCTGAAAATGCTCCGCATCAACGACAAAGCCAAATATTAGTACCTATGGACTCAGAGGGTATTTCTATTATTAGACCTATGCAGGTGTATGGATACGATGATGGATACACAGGTCATCCTGAACTCTTATTTGAAAATGTAGTTGTTCCGAAAAAAAATATTATTGGGGGAGAAGGACTTGGTTTTAAGATCGCACAGGCAAGATTAGGTCCAGGAAGAATTCATCACTGTATGAGGGCAATAGGCATGGCTGAGCGTGCATTAGAGCTTATGATTAAAAGGTCTCTTTCAAGAGAAGCTTTTGGAAAACAACTTTCTGACCAAGGAGTTATTCAGGAGTGGATTGCAAGATCTAGAATAAAAATTGAAGAAGCTAGATTACTTACACTAAAAACAGCTTGGCTGATTGATACTTATAGCAAGGAAGAAGCCAAAATAGAAATTTCATCAATTAAAGTTACCGTTGTTGAAGCAGCATCTTATGTCATAGACAAGGCTATTCAAGCGCATGGAGCTATGGGCTTATCTCAAGATACTCCCTTAGCACGAATGGCAGCTGGAGCCAGGGTATTAAGAATTGCTGATGGTCCAGATGAAGTCCACTTAAGATCAATAGCTAGAAGAGAAATGAATAAATATAAATGAAGGAACAAATAGGAGTGGTTGGTGGCGGACAAATGGGAAGTCAAATAGCAGCCCTATCTGCTATGGCAGGGTATGAAACTCATATTTATGATAAAGATACTGAAAATGTGACTTCTAAACTTAAATTTGCCGAAGATAACCTTAAGAATCTTATTTCAAAAAATAAATATACAGAAGAGCATTTAGCTAACTTTAAAGATAATCTCCACGTAGCTAAAAGTATTGATTCTTTATCAGAAAATAAGACATTCATTATTGAAGCTGTGGTTGAGAAACTTGACGTTAAGCTTGAAATTTTTTCACAACTATCAGAAATTACAGATTCAGAAGTAGTTTTAGCAACAAATAGTTCTTTCATAGCTGCATCTGAAATAGCAAAAGACTGTATGCATGTACAAAGATTTATTAACATGCACTTTTTCTATCCACCTTTAAGAATGGACCTTGTTGAGATTTCTTATCCTGAATCAACAGCTACAGAAGTTATTTCAAGAACTCAATCCGTAGGAAAATCAATGGGTAGATCTATTGTTACTTTAAAAAAAGAAACTCCGGGTTTTATAGTAAACAGGATGCTTGCTGCTCTTGTTGATGAAGCATATGAGTTATATGATGAAGGTATAGCTGATTTTGAAGATATAGATTTAGCCATTAAAAAAGGTTTAAACCATCCGTTAGGCCCTTTCGAACTTTCTGACTATTCAGGTCTAGATATTCACTATTATGCAAAATTAAAGATTTTCAATGAGACTAAAAATCCAAACGATTATCCAAAGAAATTTTTAGAGAAAAAAATTCAAGATGGTGATTTAGGTGTTAAGACTGGAAAAGGATTTTATAACTACAAAAAGGATTAGTTAACAAAATCTTCATCTTTTATATTAAAAAAGAATTCTCTTTCTGCCAGTATTTTTAATACAATTCTTTCTGTTTGTATTGTGAAAGGATAAGGTTTTCCCCAGTATTTATCGGATAAGGATTGAATATTTTTTTCTGCATCTTCACCGGTAATTTCTCCAATAACTTTACCCCTAATTTCTACGAATTTAAAAGCATCGTCATGTTTCCATATCATTACGCTGACCCTTGGATCATTTTTTATATTTTTATATTTAACCCTATGTATTTCAGTATTAATAAGAATATGTTCACCATCGGTATCAACCCACATTGTGTGTGTTTGGGGAGATCCATCTTTAAATAAGGTAGTTAATGCTGCATAATTTGGACCTTTAGCCATTTTGATAGTTTTTTCATCTAAAGCCATATAATCACTTTAATATAATCATATGAAAGTTGTATTACAAAGAGTTAATTCAGCGAATGTAAAAATAGACAATACTATCATCTCAGAAATTCAGACTGGTGTTGTATTACTTTGGGGAATTAAAAAGGGTGATACTGTCAGAGATGCAGATGTATTAATTAATAAAATTGTAAACTTGAGAATATTTTCAGATTCTTCTGGAAAAATGAATAAATCAATACAGGAAATTTCAGGCCAGATATTATTAGTAAGTCAATTTACTCTTTTGGCAAATACATCTAAGGGAAATCGACCTTCTTTTATAGAGGCCGAGGATCCTATTAATGCAGAACAACTACTTTCGTATATTTCAAAAGAACTAACCATATATGCAAAAGTTGCTGAAGGTAAGTTTGGAGCTTATATGAATATTTCACTTGAGAATGATGGTCCGGTAACTATTATTTTGGAGTCCGAAAATGGACAACTAAAACTTTAAGCTGATTGTAACTTTATTTTATTAGGGTCTTTTTCACCGGAAAGTTTTTTATCTAGGTAATATTCATTTCCTGCCCAAAGGTGTAGTCCTAATCCGAACTTCATGGCACATCTTTTGAAAGAGTCAGATTCAGCATGCTTTGCATTAGTACCATCATTACCTTGATCATTCTCTACATCTCCTATAGCTGTAACTGTTACTAGTTTTCCATCTACATCTACAGTAAGTTTCCCGAAACACCCTACAACTTTTCCAAGTTTTTCTTCTCTTATCAATTCAACTACCTCCCAGTTAAATGGTCCACAAACTTCCAATAGTCTTTGTGTTATTACGGAATGGGGAATGTAATTACCAAATTTACCTTTAGGAGCTTTTTTGACCCACTCATCTGGAAATTGTCTTGATAGTTCGTATAATTGGTTCATTTTATTCTTCTTTCTTTATGTTTTAGATCTTTTGCCCACATAGGTGCAGAATTATTGTTCACATTTATAGTTTTAAGTTCAGGGGTATCTTTCCACTCTTTGTAGAGGAATGTGTCTCTTATCATTTCAGTATTTTGTTCCTTATTAGAAGCAACTGCGTCAAGTCCTTTAAGTTTTGGAACAAAATTTTGACCCATAATTGCTATTAGAGATTCTGTTAATTCTTCATCATCTGAGGATTTTTCGATTATCCATTTAATTAAATTTTTCAAATCATGAACTTTCCATGTGTAGGATTTATTAAAAACAAAAACTTCGTCACCGAGCCTCACAGCACCATTTCCTTCTATATTTTTAGCCATCTTTACATCGCTGAAAGTTTTAATATTTGAACTAGTATTTTTAACTACACTGGTTGTGCTTCTTGCTGTCCAAAGAAACTCAAGATCATCTGTGTTTGTTAATTCTTCTCCAAATCTTGTAACAGTTAAATCTAATTCATTCGAATCTTGAGCAGATACCTCCTTAGTTAACTCAAGAATCTCATCTATTTTATTTCCCATTTATTTCTCCTAACTTAAGCAGCTTCATTAACTACATTATGACAGCTGCAGTTGTCATTGTGATTTCTACAGATCACAATAGTTTCTGCACCAATCATATTTAGGATATCTTCTATTTTATTATTTTTCATACTCCAAATATACAAATTACGTATGACAAAAAATTTTTTTTCAAGACGTTTCATTTTATTTCCAATACAATGATTAATAATGACAAATCCTCAGTTATTTGAATCTCAGATGTACAGAGAAGTAATTAGACAGTACGAAGAGGTTTCTGAATTCATAAATTTAGACTCGAACATTAGAGAACGTTTGAAATATCCGCAAAGAGCATTAGTAGTTACATTTCCATTCAGACGAGACGATTACGAAGAAGTAGAAACAGTTGTTGGATACAGGGTTCAACATGTACTTTCAATGGGACCAACAAAGGGGGGCATCAGATATGCACCTGACGTAGACCTTGGTGAAGTAACTGCACTATCTATACTAATGTCTTGGAAATCAGCAATAGTTGGCTTACCTTTTGGTGGAGCAAAGGGAGGGGTTGCAATTGATCCAACTTCATTAACAAGAGCAGAAAAACAAAGAGTTACAAGGAGATACACAGCAGAACTTCTTCCAGTAATTGGTGTAGAAAAAGATATTCCAGCACCTGACTTAGGGACTGACGAACAAACTATGGCCTGGATCATGGATACATATAGTAATTTTGTAGGCTCACCTCAACCAGGAATTGTAACTGGAAAACCTGCTGCACTTGGTGGTTCAGTTACACGAAGAGAGGCAACAGGTAGAGGAGCTGTTGCAGTAACAGCTCAAGCAATGGATAAAATCGGTAAGACATATAAAGGTTCTGATATTGTGATACAAGGTTTTGGAAATGTTGGTCGATATGCTGCTCTTGATTCTTATGAGAGGGGAGCAAAGGTTATTGCAGTAAATGATTTAGGTGGAGGAATCATCAATCCCAATGGCATCAATATTCCAGAACTGTTTAAATATACTGCTAGGAATCACTCAGTAGCAGGATTTGATGGTGCGGATAAACTTTCACAAGATATATTGGAATTAAAATGTGATGTACTAATTCCAGCAGCAATTGGAGGTGTGATTACTACTTCAAATGTTAACAATATAAAAGCGCACGTTATTGTCGAAGCTGCAAACTCTCCGACTACAGTAAGCGCTGATAAAATTCTACGCGACAATAAAGTATTATTAATCCCAGATATTTTGGCAAATGCTGGGGGTGTTACGGCATCTTATTTTGAGTGGGTTCAAAATAGACAAAACTACCTATGGAAAGAAAAAGACCTACATGAAAAGTTTATTGACATAATGACTTCTGCATTTGAAGAAGTATGGACGATATCACAAAAAAATAATTGTGATCTGAGAACAGCTGCATTAATAAAGGGAATCAAAAGGGTTGCCGCTGCAAAATTAACTAGAGGGTTATTTCCCTAATAACGAGTTTATATCTGTAAGTATTCTTTCTTTTTCTCCTTCAAGTGAGAAAATATCCTCTTTTAACTCATTAATATTTATATTTTTCAAAGGGCTTGAATCAGGTAACTCATCTTGATTTTCAAACATTTCGAGCGCATCGAGAGTTTCATTAATTTCAGCTATTTTTTCAACAATTTCTCTTAATTTGTCGGTACTAGGAGCTTCTTTATTAAACAAAGGACAGATTGGTTTGTAGTAGCACCAATCTTTACAGAGTGCATTCTTTGTGGCTGGAAATTCGTTATTTTCAAAAGCATTTTTAATATCTTGCCAAATAGAAAGTATCTCGACTTTTGCTTCATCAAGCATGGTGTCATCTATTTTTAATGTGTGGATTGTAGAGTTTTTAAGATATATTAATTTTAATTCTTTAGGAGTGACACCTATTTCATCTCTTATCAGTAGGGCATATAGTTTAAGTGCAAAGAAACGGGGCTCTTTATATTTTGCCATCGGAGCTTTTCCCGATTTATAGTCAACAATTATTAAATTTCCATCTTTATCCTCATCCATCCGGTCTAATATTCCACGTAAATTTAAATCTTCAATTGAACCCCTAACCCACCTTTCTTGTTCAAGGGGTTCTAATTTCTGAGGATCTTCAAGTTTTAGATAGTTGTGAAGTAGATTAAGACCTTCCTGTCCCCATTCTCTTTCATCTTCAATAGAATCGAATAAATTAACATGTTCATCGTTACCTCTAACATTTGACCATGCTTTTCGAAAAAGATCATAAAGAACTTCAGGCGTTCTTTGATCAATTGGCAGGTCATATAAATCCTCTAATGCTTGGTGTACTGTTGTTCCTTTAGCTTGGACTAAATTAGTAGGTTCTTTTATTTTGTCTACGTTAGAAAATTTAAACTGCTTAGGACAGGTTTTGAATTGTGAGGCTCTAGAAGGAGACAAATTTTTTATCATATTTAAACTATAACTGTATTTATATTAATTTTTATAAATTGTAATCTTAGAATATGGATAGATTTATAAAAATACTTCAAATCATTGGTGTTACTTCGTTTATTTTATATTTTATTGTTGCCATGCTGTATAACTCAGCAAGTTGGTTTAATTTTCTATTTAATTAGTCTTTAAAAAATTACATATAGCTAACAATTGCTAAAGTGATTGAATGAACAATAGCAAAATTAAAGTAGCAGTACTAGGAATTGGTAATTGTGCAAGTTCACTTGTTCAAGGTCTTGAGTATTATAAAATTAACGACACAGAGAATGGACTTATTTCTGATGTCATTGGTGGCTACAGAGTCTCAGATATTGAAATTGTTGCAGCGTTCGATATCAATAAAAATAAAGTTGGAAAAGATCTTTCTGATGCAATATTTACTGAGCCGAACAATACAACTAAGTTTTCAGAAGTGCCTAGTTTAGGCGTAGAAGTTAGTCCAGGTAGAACGTTAGATGGTATCGGTAAATTTGTAGATGACATTATAGATCCTGTGGATGATTCAGATGCAGTTGTAGAAGTATTGAAATCCTCTGACGCTGAAATCCTTGTTAATCTTCTCCCTGTAGGTTCTGATGAAGCAGTCAAGTTTTATGCAGAATGTTCAATTGAAGCCGGCGTTGGGTTCATTAACTGTATACCAGTATTTATAGCTAGAGATAAAGAGTGGTACCAAAAGTTTGCTGACAATGGAATACCTTTGATTGGTGATGACATTAAGAGTCAAGTAGGTGCAACTATCGTTCATCGTGCATTAGCGCAATTATTCTCCGATAGAGGTATCAATCTAAAACGTTCCTATCAGCTAAATGTAGGTGGAAACATGGATTTCCTTAATATGCTCGAAGAAGATAGGTTACAAACTAAAAGAACGAGTAAAACGACTTCAGTTACTTCAGTTGCTAACAAAGGTAAAGGTATGGAGAAGGGGTCCGTAAGAATTGGTCCATCAGATTACGTTGAGTGGTTAGAAGATCGTAAAAAAGCATTTATAAGACTTGAGGGAGAAGCTTTTGGTGGAGTGCCTCTAAATATTGAACTTCAGCTTGAAGTTTGGGATTCTCCAAACAGTGCTGGTGTTGTTATTGATGCTATTAGGTACATGAAATTTTTTGCTGAAAAAAAAGATTTAAAATCTTTGGATCTTGTTTCAGCTTGGCTTATGAAAGCACCTGCTGAAGCTGCTAAAGATACTGAAACGTTAAAAAAGTTACACGAATTAACTCACGTAGAATCTAAATAGCACGCACTGATTTAGTAAACATCTCCATTGCTTCATTAACTTGTTCTTCCGGAGTGGTCAATGGACCCATAAACCTAATAACATTTCCTTCAAGTCCACAATTAACCAAAAGAAGACCATTATTTTTTGATTGTTCAATTATTTTCAATGCTATTTCTTTAGAAGGATTCTTAGTTTTAATATCTTCTACGATTTCGACTCCAATCATTGTTCCGTAACCTCTTATTTCACCAATGAAATTATTCTCTGCTTGAAGACTAAGAAGAGATTCATTCATTATTAATGCATGATTTTTAACATTTTTTAATATATTATCTTCATCAAATACTTCGAGTACTCCTAAAGCTGCCGCACAAGATACCGGAGAAGCACCAAATGTACTTCCAATACCTGCATCATGGATTGAGTCCATAATTTCACTTTTCCCAACTACTGCTGCAAGAGGAAATCCACCTGCAATACCTTTTGCTAGGGTTGCTAAATCGGGGGTTACTCCTACAGTGCTAGCTCCAAACATTTCCCCTGTTCTACCATATCCTGTTTGAACTTCATCAAATATTAAAAGAATATCTTTTGCTTGAGCTATCTTCTTGAGTTCTGTTAAGAAAATATTTGACGCTGGGATATATCCGCCTTCTCCCAGTTGTATTTCAATTAATATTGCAGCTATAGAATCTTCACCTACGCTTTGAATATGTTTTTCAAATGTTTCAAGAGCTTGTTCATCGCTCACACCTCTATAGCCATATGGAAAATCTGTATGTGATATAAAATCTGGAAACGGCCCAAATCCCATTTTGTATGGATTCTCTTTACCTGTAAGTCCCATAGCCATATAAGTTCTCCCATGGAATCCTCCCTTAAATGCAACTACGTGTTGTTTGCCCGTGTAGTAGCGAGCAATTTTAATTGCATTCTCTACAGCTTCAGCTCCACTATTAACTAGAAAAGTTTTTGTTTCTGATTCGATCGGATATCTTTTATTAATCTCTGTACAGACATCTATCGCATTTTGATGTGGAGCATAGGCAAAGCAAGAGTGAGTGAAATCATCAAGTTGATTCTTTACTTTATCAATAACTTTTGGATTAACATGCCCAGTATTTAATACAGCATATCCACCAACGTAATCTAAAAATCTATTACCTTCTCTGTCCCATATTTCTGCATTGAGAGCTTTTGTAATTGTAGATTCGAACGTAGGCGTCCATGCTTTGGGTACGTTAGCCTGTAATTGATTTTGAAGTAATTTAGACATAAATTCACTGTAACTGAAATAAAATTAATACTCAATTTAATTACTACTAAAATGAATGTGTATGATAAACAATTTTCATGGTGTTTGGGCATTAATAAGTATTTGGGTAGCTGGAATTAGTGGAGTATTTTTAATAGGTATTTACATCTCTAGAAGCACAAAATATAAAAAAATTGGAACATATTTAATAAATCTTTCAATATCAACTATTTTAATTCAAACAGCTGGAGGGCTTTTATTATATTCGCAGCAAAATGATCCAGGTTCGTTTCATTTATTTTATGGAGTTGTAGTTTTATTTACTCTTACATTTCTATATGTTTACAGATCAGAAATGAGTAAAAACTATTACTTATATTGGGGATTAGCTCTTTTATTTTTAATGGGGCTTGAGATTAGAGCAGTAATGACACTGGGAAGAATATTAGATTAGATGTCCCTGCACCTACTTTCAGATGGAACTACTTTTGCTTATTCAAATATTGAAAACCCTAAAGTATGTTATTTACATGGGTGGGGAAGGGATAGTCAAGACTTTCTAGATATTATTGAATTGTACCCAGGACTTGCTATTGATCTTCCTGGGTTTGGGAAAACCAAACCGTTTGAATTCAGTATGAATCCATTTGAATATGCAAATTATTTAGACAAAATACTCCCTAAAGAAATTACAACAATAGTTGGCCATTCCTTTGGTGGACGAGTAGCTGTTCATATGTCTCTTATTCGTAAAATAGAAAACCTAGTTTTAATTGGTGTTCCCTTAATATCAAGTACCTCAAATAAAAAAAGTCTTAACAAATTAGATATATACAAGTTCATGAATAAGTTGGGATTAGTATCTGCTGATACTATTGAGTCAATAAAAAATAAATCTGGGTCATTAGATTATAGAAATTCAGAAG
The DNA here is from genome assembly GCA_002169115.2 of bacterium TMED221. Next base: position 26,502 of record NHJS02000013.1, read on the forward strand.
GTGTCATGAGAGACACACTTGTGAAGGCGGTTAATGATAATCTTGAAAAAAAAATATCAATGATTGACTCAAATGTAAAACTAATTTGGGGTGAAAATGATTTTGAAGTGCCAGTTTCAGTTGCTATAAAATCCAACAAACTTATTTCTAACTGTGAGTTAACCATTATTCCAAATCATGGGCACAATATGTTAAGAAGTAAATCTAAATCAATTTATGAGGTACTAAATAAATTATGAACACTACTTATATTTTTGTCCTTCTTGTTCTAACTATTGGCTCATTACTGAACTCGGTTAAATGGTCTAGGCTTGCTCAAAGAGAACATTACATTGGAGGATCTGTAACAAGATTCTATTTCAGATGGGTTAAGTCAAAAACTTCAAATTATTTACTTTTTATACTGTTACTTATTTCAGGTTTTATTTCTTTATGGCTCGTATATTTTCCCGTTATCGTCTTAGTTCTTTCCACCTTTACACCATTTGGATTATCCTTTTCTTCCAGAACTTCAAAAGTAGTTAAAACAGAACGATTATCACGTGTAAATGGGTTCTATTATTTTGTAATCATTTCAATATCAGCTGTTTCACTTGTAGTAGAACTAGGATACTTACTTGCTTTATTAGCCAATATTTTCAGTTATTTTGTTTATGATCAATGTTTAAAAATATTGTTCAACTACGAAAAGTCTTTAACACAGCATTTTGTTGAAACCGCCTCAAAAAAACTTAATCAAATGCCTATTCCGATTATTGGAATCACAGGTTCTTATTCAAAGACAACGACTAAAAATACATTGCACCAAATCTTAAAAACACAAAATGAGATATTTGCAACTAAAGAGAGTTTTAACAATAGATTGGGTATAGCTAAAGCAATTAATGAAGATTTAAAAGATTCTGATGAAATTGCGATTATTGAAATGGGTACATACGGTATTGGAGAAATTAGAGAAATTTGTTCATGGGTAAGACCCCATGTATCAGTTATCACAGGTATAGCTCCTGTCCATTTAGAAAGAATGAACAACTTGGAAAATATCCTTGATGCTAAGTCTGAAATTGTTGAACTTGCTGGTTCAGTAGTTATAAATGGTGATGATGAATTACTACTTAACCAAGCTCGTTTATGGACAAATCAAAAAATTGTTTACGATTGCTCAATCACAAGCAAACAAGCAATTGTATATGTTGACTTTGTTGACGGTGAACACCATATTTATGTGAAAGGTAAATTAATAACTAAAGTTACTGCTCCTGAATTGTTACAACTATCTATAGCTCTGTCTATTGGGGTTATGCTTTCCCTTGATTTAGATGTATCAGAATATTTTACTGATATTAAATCTCTAGATAAAACTACTCACCGACAAACGTTAATCAATAGTGACCTCGGACATAAGATAATTGACAACTCTTTCAATTCAAACCCAATGGGAATAGAGCACTCTCTAAAGCTATTAGCAGAGGAAGGAAATGAAAGTTCAATTAAGTATTTAGTCACACCTGGGATGATTGAACTAGGTAGCGACCAGTTCTCGCTAAATTATGCATTTGGAACAGAGGCTAGCAAAGTAATCAACTCAGCGTTGGTTATAGGTCATACAAATAAGAACTCTCTTTTATTGGCTTTTCAAGAGAATGAGCTACCTGCTTTTTGGTTTCCGACAAGAGATGAAGCCGTAAAATATTTGAATACTATTATAAAGCCTGAAGATGTTGTATTATTTGAAAATGACCTACCTGACCATTATCCCTAAAAATGAATTATAAAATTGGAGTCATCATTGGAGGACCATCTCCAGAACATGATATCTCTGTTTTAACTGGGCTTCAAAGTGCTAGGATTCTTTCTGCTAAACATGATGTATCAATAATTTATTGGACTAAAGATAATAAATGGTTTTTACTTGATCACAAACTAGAATCAAGCGATTTTGTTCAAAACTCAAAATTATTAACTAAAGAATTACATATAAACCTCGGAAAAGATAATTGTTTTACTTTTAAAAGAAAAAAACTAGATATAGATGTTTATGTAAACTCTTGTCATGGGGGACCTGGTGAGGATGGTTCTTTACAGGGCCTTTTAGAGGTTATGGAAGCTAAATTTACAGGCCCAAATTTAAATATTGCACAACTATGTATGGATAAATATGCATTTTATTCACTCATGAAATCTAACAATCTTCCGGTTTTAGACAAATTTAAGATAAAAAGCGGTAAAACTCCTGATTTCGACGGACCATATGTGTTAAAACCCCAATTTGGAGGGTCTTCAATAGGTGTAGAAGTAGTTAAAAACTATGAAACAGCTCTAAAAATAATAGAAACTTCAGATTTGTACACTAAGGGCGCATTACTAGAAAAATATCTCGAAAATGCAGATGATTTATTAATAGGAGTCCGGAACTATCCAGAATTTAGCTATTCTGAAATAGAAAAACCGATCAGAAACTCCAATCTTTTCTCATATAAAGATAAGTATCTAAACAATGGTGGCTTAGAAGGTTCAAAAAGAGAACTACCAGCAAAATTAACTGAGGAACTTAGCAAAAAAATAATATCTTTAGTTGAGGAAATTAATAACGTAATTCCTTCACGCGGCATAGTCCGATACGATTTTTTAAAAATTGAAGACAACATTTATATAAATGAAATAAATACTATTCCAGGAAGTCATGCTCTTTACCTGTGGAATAATTTAAATATTTCAAAGTATGAGTTGCTAAGTGACTTATTAGATGAAGCATTAAGAGATGACTTACATAAATGGAGCACTGAAGGATCAGACGGTTTAGCTTTGAAGAGCGCTAAAGACATACAGTCAAAGTTGGGTTAACTTGTGGTAGGAATTTATTGGGACTGTGATGGAACACTCATGGACACTGAACGTGCATACGCATATGCATGGCAAGAAGTATTAAGTAAACGTAATTTAAATCTACCAATTGAAACATTTGATGATTATGTAGGTATTGACGATAAATTAGTTCATAAAAAATATGCCGAGGAAGTGAACCTCCCATCATTTAGTGAAACTATGGATGAAATCGCAGCTTTAATAATTAATAATTTTTCTGACCACACTATGTATCAAGACTCCTTAAGTTGTTTAAATTATTTTCATGATCTTGAATGGAGCCAGGCTTGTGTTTCTGCATCACCGCAGAAAGCGTTAGAGGACAAACTAAACAAAGCAAATATTTCAAAATACTTTACTTTTGTTGTTGGTGGTGATGTTGTACGTCCTAGGAATAAACCATTTCCTGATATTTATAATTTAGCTATTGAAAAATTAAATACTACAAAAAATATAATTGTTGAAGATAGCCCTCCAGGTATTGAATCTGGTAAAGCCTCGAATAATTTTGTTGTTGCAATTGACCGAGGAATTTTTAGCAAAAAAGAACTCTCAAATGCAGATGTCGTAGTTAAAGAACTCTCTCCAAGCCTTTTTATTGATATTAGTAAAACCCTTTAATTATTGCTTTTTATCTAAATAAATTACAAAACTGACTTAGGCGCAATTTGTGACTAAGTAATTGTTAATACCATTACTGGTATTAATCTTGAAGTACGTTGTTGGTATCTTTGATATCCACC
>NHJS02000035.1 GCA_002169115.2 bacterium TMED221
ATAAAAGCAATAACCAATACTTCGAGGTCATGCCATATATTAGAATTCTTAATACCTAACTTAATTGACTTGTCTATAGCATAACAACTTTGTAATAAAACCATCAAGTGTTCTTTATTATAATTATCAGAAAATCTATCATAAATATTTTTTTTAAAACTAGGTATGTATGGAGGAGGACTTAGTTTACATGCCAAAGAATGAATCTTTTTAATCTCACTATTAATTAAAAAAAGAATATATACCTCTGGTGATTTAATAGATTTGAGATAACCAAGAATCTTTAGTGCTTTATGAATATTACAATTCACTATTGAATCAATCAAATCAAACTCTGAATATTTATATTCCCTTTGGATAAAATCAAAATAAATGCCGACATCATTTATATCAAGTAATGACATTTTATATAACTCCTGAGATATTGCAGATGTGTTTCCCTCATTTTTATCAATCAGCTTTTTAAATAGTTCTTCAGTATATGTTATATTATTTTTTTGGAATTTCATCTTCATCCACTCAACCAAGTTTGACCCAGTCAATTCATGTACTTCTATAACACAACCATCTACGTCTATTTTAGAGTATATCTTTGTCTTTTTAAAAGATGGTGGTTGAGGGCTTAATTTTATGAGAATAACTAGATCAGAGGTAGATTTTCTTTCAAGTAAATATTCAGAAAGACTTTTTGGTATAGTATTTGAGATAACATTGAACAAAATGAGCTTATTTTCTGTAAACAAAGAATAATTTTCAAAATCATCTTTTATTATTTCTAAACTGAAATCTGAATCAACAATAATCTTTTTAACCATATATTCCTTATTTTTATAATATTGTTCAATCTTAGATTGAACTTCATTCTGCAAATGATATGGTTTTCCTAAAATCAAATATATTCCATATTCAGGAATTCTTGGAGTACTTATAAATTTTTTATATGTAATTTTCATATGATATATTGCTCAGATTCTATACAATATATCATGGATAATAAAAAAGCTCATTGTGAAATTGGATTTATTGGTCTTGGCATCATGGGTAAGCCTATGGTTAAGAATTTAATCAAGTCAGGATATAAGGTTTCTTTTTTTGCTAGAAGAAAAAAAATTATTGACGAAATAACTGCTATTGGTGGCACTTATATTAATAATATTTCAGACTTACCAAAAATATGTAAAATAATTATACTTAACCTTCCTAAGTCCAATGATGTGAAAAATATTGTCTTAGGAAATGAAGGTCTTTATGAAAATATTCTGCATAATACAATTCTGATTGATATGAGTACAATTTCACCAGATGTTACCTCAGAAATATCTAATAAACTTAAATTAAAAAAATCATATTTGATAGATGCCCCTGTGTCTGGAGGAGAGATTGGTGCTATCAATGGGAGTTTATCGATAATGGTCGGTGGCCAAAAAAAAATATTTAAGAAGATTTTACCAATATTGTCAGTTTTGGGTGAAAACATAACATATATAGGCAAAAGTGGTTCAGGTCAAATAACTAAAGCATGCAATCAAATATTAGTTGCAGGGACAATGGTTGCTGTCAGCGAGGTATTACTTGTAGCTAAAAAATCTGGATGTAACCTCAACCTTATCAGAGATGCTTTGATGGGAGGTTTTGCAAATAGTAAAATCTTAGAAGTACATGGCCGTAGAATGATTGATAGTGACTATAAACCAGGATTTAAGTCTAAATTACATTTAAAAGATTTAGATATTGCATTAAAGATAGCTAAGGATTTAAATATAAACCTTAAAGGTACTAAGTATAGTAGAAAGCTAATGTATCAGTCAGTGATGGATAAAAAACAAGAAAAAGATTCATCTGTAATACATGAAATAATTAAAAAGATTAATAAATAAAGTGTTTAATAATTGTACTGTAAATTATATAATTATGTCATGGAACATAAATATTCAGACTTATTGAAGAAAAATAGTATTATGCCTACTAAGCAACGCTTAGAGATTGCCGACATTATCTTCAAAAAACATCAACATTTCACCGCAAATGAGTTGATTGATCGTATAAAGACTTCTGATTTACCCATATCTCAAGCCACTATATATAACACTTTATGCACTTTTGAATCCAAAGGATTACTTAAAATGATTGATATACAGAATAATTGCAAATTCTATGATACGAATTTGCAGTCACATCATCATGTTTATAATATTAGCACTAATAAGCTTACAGATATTGCCGTTGACAAGATAGAGTTTTCTAGATTACCAGAAATACCTAAAAACGTAGTCCTAGAACAAACAGAAGTACTCATCAAAGTTAGAAATAAATAACTAATCAAGATCTTTTACTAAAGAAGATGAAGTATCTCTTTGTAATTTAGTTTCATGATTATATTCTTTATGATCTATTCCGATAATTATATCATCCATTTCTTTAAATGATTTTTTATCTGTATCACTTAATTGGAACCTTAAAAAATGAACTGCAGATGTTTTTTCTTCTCTTGATCTCTCTAAGTCTTCATCTGAAACAGCGAATATCTTTTTAGAGTTATTTATAGATAGCCAAACTCTATTTTCTAGATCACATAGCTTGTTTAACATGATTTTTCTTTCATTTACATCGGTAAACATTATCAACATAGTTGCTTTTAGATTATTACCATCAGGAATGAGTGACTGATAGGCATCTATTTCATCTTGAATATCCTGTTCTTTAAATATTTTTTCTATCCTTAACATCTCTTGAACTTGATATTTTATAGTTTCATAATCCTCAAATAATAATAGGACATTGTCACCTACCTTTACGGATCTATTTTTCTTATGCAATAATAAGTTTTGCTTTATTTCTTCTCTAGATTTGTCATATTCTTCTAATGAAAGTAAATCAGATGTTATTAACTTTTTCATATTGTATCTCCTTATCTATATGCCATATGCTTTTTTAATTAGAGAAATTGGATGGTTTGGCATAACCTTATTTCCCATTGCGTTCACGATATGATGAGCAGCTAAAGTACAATCGCTCGTAAAGTGTTGTGCCTTATTCTTCTGATACTCCTTGACAATAGGTCTGGCAATTTTAATGGCAATATCATGAGTTTCTTTTTTGACGCCATATGTTCCATCATGACCAGAACATCTTTCTAGTGCCTCAACATCTGTACCGGGAATAAGTTCAAGAATTTTTTTTGTGACCTGACCTATATTTTGAACTCTCTGATGACAGGCAACTTGGTAAAATACAGATCCAATATTATTTATAAAATTAGTATTAAGTTTATTTTGCTCATGAAGCAAAAGCAAATACTCAAAGGGGTCACAAAGCGCTTTAGATATAGATTTAATATCATTATTGCCAGGGAATAATAATGGTAGCTCTTGCTTAAACATCAGTACACATGAAGGAACTGGAGCAATAATCCTATAACCATCATCAACATACTTTTTAAATTTTTTAATATTATGTTGCATCATCTTTTCTACAGTTTTTAAATCTCCTAACTCTAGTTTAGGCATTCCGCAACATTTATCATCTTTAATTAGCTCTACATGTATACTGTTATGTTTTAAAACATCCACTAAATCATCAATAACAATTGGCTCATTATAATTGTGATAACATGTCGTAAAAATAGCAACTTTATCGACAGCTTTGTTATTGTTAACTATTAAATTATGCTTACTTTTTGAAGTAACGCTTGAAAATTTAGGCAGTTTTGCATTTCTATGAATATTAAGTATCTTTTCGAGAGCGATCCTAAAAATCTTGATACTATTGAAAAAATTAATTATCGGCGCAATAATTTTTCGTGAGCCTAGTTTTCCTAGTAAATCAGTTGACGTTAGTAGTTTATCTCTAAATGATGTTTTTGATTTATGAAATTTTATAGCCTTTCCTCTTAACATCAGATGAGGGAAATCAATTTCCCATTCATGAGGTGGAACATATGGGCATTTAGTTAAAAAACATAGATCACACAAGTAGCAATGATCTATTACATCACTAAATTGGTTATAGGATACACCATCAACTTCAAAAGTTTTTGACTCATCTATTAGATCAAATAATGTTGGAAAAGAATTACATAAACTAACACATCGTCTGCAGCCATGACAGGCATCTGCAACTCTTCTTAATTCTTTTTCAAATAGATCCTCGTTGAGGTAATCGGCATTTTTCCAATCTATATCAAAACGTGTAGGCTTCTGTAAACCACCTTCCATAACTATTCTCCATGCTTGTCGCTAGTTAGCTCCACTAGTGTTACTAGTGGAGCTGGATATGATTTATTAAGCCATTGATTCCAATGCTTTTGTGAATCTATTTGCATGAGACCTTTCGGCTTTTGCAAGTGTTTCAAACCAATCTGCAATTTCATCAAAACCTTCATCTCTAGCGCATTTGGCCATACCAGGATACATATCAGTGTATTCGTGGGTTTCACCAGCAATAGCAGCCTTAAGATTCATTTCGCTATTTCCAATTGGCTCACCAGTTGCAGGATCACCACACTCTTTTTCTAAATATTCTAAGTGACCATGTGCATGACCAGTCTCTCCTTCAGCAGTTGACCTAAAAACAGTTGCTATATCGTTTTGACCTTCAACATCAGCTTTAGCTGCAAAATATAAATATCTTCTGTTTGCTTGAGACTCTCCAGCAAAGGCATCCTTAAGATTTTGTTCAGTTTTCGAACCTTTTAAACTCATTTTTTTTCTCCTTATTGTGAAATAAATAATCTAAAATAGTAATAACTAATAAATTAGAACCATTTAGAATCATTCTAAATTTAATAATATGAGTTGTCAACGCTATTATGATAAACTTAAGAACATGACAATGATTCTCATTCTTATAAAGTAATATTATGAAACTTATGCCAATGTTTTTTGAAGTTTATAAAAAATTTATCTTCATGCTTCCACCAGAAAAAGCTCATGAAGTAAGTTTGTATATTGCTGAAAAAATTTACGGGTCATATCTTAAGAAGTTCCTGATATCAAAAACAAATAGTAATAATGAAAATATTATGGGGATGAATGTTGCAAATAAATTAGGTCTAGCTGCAGGATTTGATAAAAACGGAGATTATATAAACTTTATAACTAATATTGGTTTTGGTTTTGTAGAATTAGGAACAGTAACTCCGAAACCCCAGTTTGGAAATCCAAAACCAAGAATATTTAGAGTTAAAGATGATCAAGCTATAATCAACCATCTTGGGTTCAATAATAAAGGTGTAAATTATCTTAAAAATAATTTACTTAAAATTGATAGAAATGTACCTATTGGAATTAATATAGGTAAAAATAGTATCACAAAAATAGACAAGGCTCATGAAGATTATGAATACTGCATGGAACAGATTTTTTACTTAGCAGATTATATTACCTTAAATATATCATCTCCGAATACAAAAGATTTAAGGAACCTTCACCTAAAAGACTATTTAAATTTCTTTTTAAAACAAATAAAAAAGAAACATGATACCTTGGCAAAAAAATATCATAAACATGTGCCGCTTGTTTTGAAGGTTTCACCAGACATTCAAGATAATGATCTTGAAAGTTTTTGTAGTATTGCAATTGATTACGAGATTGATGGAATTATAGCAACAAATACAACAATAGATAAAAGTGTCTTGAGTGATAAATCAATAGATATTGAAGGTGGGATAAGTGGAAAACCATTATTGAATAAATCTAATAACGTCATAAAAGCTATCAAAGACCAAGTAGATAACAAAATAAAAATTATTGGAACTGGTGGTGTAACTTCAAAACAATCAGCTATTGATAAATTAGAATGTGGAGCTGATTTAATACAAATGTATACGGGTTTAGTCTACAAGGGCACAAATTTGATTCAGGAGATTACTTCTAATATAAAGTAATTATTTTGGGGTCCACTTACCAAATGCATCAGCAGTTGGCTTAGATGGGACAGATTCATTAGATTGACTTTGCTGATCATATACATACTGAATGAAATCAAGAAGTTGTTTTAATATATCACCTTGATCTGCTTTAGGTATACCAGACGTTGAAACTATTGAGCCGACAACTGCTGATAAATATTGAGCAGCCAAGATAGGATCTTCATTTGCAGGGTCATGCTTTACAAGGACTTCCTGTAAACCCTTGATTAATTCTGGCTTTAATACGATCTCTGTCATAATATAGTATATATAATCATTTACTTTGACTAAAGTATTACAAAAATAGCCATGATGCAACAACAAAAACAAACTTATACAATTAAAACTTTCGATGTTGGTCCAATGCAGAATCTAATTTATGTTATAGTCGATAATGACTCGAAAGAGTCTGCAATTGTAGACCCAGCGTGGGATATGACTAAAATATATGAATATCTAAATAATAATAACCTTATATTAAAAAAGATATTATTAACTCATAGTCATAATGATCATGTTAATGCGGTAGATGAGGTCCTCAGTAATTATGATACTCAAATTCATATTAATAAAAAAGAAAAGGTTTTTTGGGCGAAAGATTATGATAACTTTTCTATAAACCATGGGGGAGATATCATATATCTTGGTAAAACTAAGATTAAATCTTTGCACACACCTGGGCATACTCCAGGATCAACTTGTTATTATGTCGGGAATAATCTAATTGCAGGGGATACTTTATTTGTTTTTGGATGTGGCAGATGTGATTTACATGGAGGTAATCCAGAAGAGATGTATCATACGCTGAAAGATATAAAAGATAACTTAGATTCAGAAACAATTATTTTGCCAGGACATAATTATTCCATAAAGAAACAATCATCATTAAAAGAAGAGATTGATGGCAATCCATTTATGCATTTTAATAATATAGATAGATTTGTAGATTATAGAATGACCCTGCATGACAAGATAAGGAATTCACCCTATGGTCCAATAGCAAACAAAAAATATTAATTAGCTAACGCTCTTAACTTATTAAATATTAGAGTAGAAGTAGTTGATATCATCTCTTTATGGATATCATCTTCTCTGTCTGAATTACCCATAACATTATTTTCATCAAAGGAATAATCACGATATAAAGTTATAGAATCAGATAAGTTTTTTTCATTAGGTGAATTAATTTCATATCTAACTTTATAAATCAATTCATATTCATTTACTCTACCAGTAATATTCATTGAAAGCTGTCTTCTATTAAGTTCTTCTGAAAGTATTACAATTCGATATAGATCTTTATTATTAGAGCTAGTTACAGTCATACCTGAATTTATAATAGTAGAGTTGATTGAGGTTACTAACTCACTATAAGTGTCTGAATAAACGGATATTTTTTCTAAAGAAGGGGGTAAATTTAAACTGCCTCGCATTGAGTAACCGCAAGATGTAATGACACTCATCATAATCATAACTATAAAAATAGAGTATGGACTTTTCATTTTAAATAACATAATTAACTAACTTTCCTTTAACATGTATAACTTTTTTAATTTCACTATCCACAAGATATGTTTTTAGCTTCTCATCTTGTAGTACTAGTTTAGTAATTTCATCTTTGTCTAGATCAACATTGACAACAAGCTTACCCCTGAGTTTACCATTGATCTGAATTATAATCTCTTTTTTTGATTCTTCCAATGCGCTATCATTTACCTCAGGCCAAGATTCTTGCATTATAATTGAAGTTTCTCCAACATCAGCCCATATTTTCTGAGCAATATGTGGTGCGAAGGGTGACAACATTTTTAGAATTGTTTTAATACCATTTAGCGAGATATCATTCATAGAATTACGGTGCTGGTGATATTTTGTTAAATTATTCAGCAACTCCATAATCGCAGCAATAGCGGTATTAAAACTTTTCCTTTCAAAGACATCATGGGTAACTTTTTTCACAGTTTTGTTAATCATCATATTTATGTCGTTATCACTTATTTCTTGGTTTGATGATTCATCATTTCTTTTTTTGTTTAAAACATTATAACTCAATGCCCACAAGCGTTTTAAAAATTTATAAGATCCCTCTATTGCAGTATCTGACCACTCCAAGCTCTGCTCTGGGGGTGCCGAAAACATAATAAATAATCTAATAGTATCTGCTCCATACTTTTTGATAATATCATCTGGATCAATTGTATTACCTTTTGATTTCGACATTTTAACTCCGCCTTGTAACACCATGCCTTGAGATAGAAGAGATGAAAATGGTTCGGAATCATCAACAATACCTACATCCCGCATAAGTTTATGAAAAAATCTAGCATATAGGAGATGAAGAATCGCATGTTCAATTCCCCCAATATATTGATCCACAGGCAGCCATGATTTTTTTGATTCTTCCATTACACCATCAGTATAATCTGAAGACAAGAATCTAAGATAATACCAAGATGATTCAAAAAAAGTATCAAATGTATCAGTTTCTCTGATTGCATCCTTACCTGTATAAGGACATTTAATATATTTCCATGTCGGATGGTTGTCTAGAGGGTTTCCCTCTTTTGTAAAATCAATATCTTCGGGAAGAGTAACAGGCAAGTCTTTTTCAGGAACCGAATATACAGTACCATCTTTATGATAAAATATTGGTATAGGACATCCCCAATAACGTTGTCTAGAGATACCCCAGTCTCTCAATCTATAATTTACTTTTGATTCTCCAGCACTTTTTTTCAGTAAATCATCTAATATTTTATCTTTAGCTGATTCTGAATCAAGACCATTATACTTTTCAGAATTAATTAAAATCCCAGAACCTGTATAAGCAGTATTTTCTTTTTTATTATCACCTTCAATAACAGGCTTTATTGGTAAATTGTATTTACTAGCAAA
>NHJS02000030.1 GCA_002169115.2 bacterium TMED221
CGGGTATCGGCCTTATTGTCTTAGATGCAAATGACTGTATCGCTCAAATTAATTCAGTATCTTCCCTGGATTTAAATATCCCTAAAGACTATGTAGGTAGTAAATTAGTTGAGGTTTTTAATAACGGCGAGATCATTAATTTAATAAAAAGCGCGAAACTTGATTCATCAGCAGAAGAAGAAATCTTTGGTGTTGATCCTGGTAATAAAAGTTTCTTGGTAAATGCTACCTTTGACAATGAATCATTCGAAACAACACTTGTTTTTATTGACATCACCCGAATAAGGAAGCTAGAGAATATTAGAAAAGATTTTATTGCTAATTTATCTCATGAATTAAGAACTCCCGTTGCTGTTATAAGAGCTAATTCAGAATCCCTAGTTGATGGCGCTTTAGATGATAAAGAGATTGCACAAAAATTCTCTAATGCAATCTTAAAAAACTCAGAAAAGCTCTCATATCTTCTGGAAGATATTTTGAATTTATCAACTATAGAATCGGGTGAATACAATCTTGAGCTTGCAGAAAATAGTATTTCAGAGATTTTTAAAACCTCAATTAACTCTGTTTTATCAAATAATCCTGACATAAAGATTATTAATAATATCCCTTCTGATATAAAGGTAATGTGTGATACTAAGGCATTACTCCAAGTTGTTGATAATCTTATAGAAAATTCAGTCAAATACGGGATAACTGAAGAAAGTAAAGAGATCATTATTAATATGCAAGACCAAGGCTCTAAAGTGAGATTTGAAATTGAAGATCATGGACAAGGTATACCCGCAGATCAGAGAGAAAGAGTATTCGAGAGATTCTTCAGAATTCAAAATAACAATACTTCTTTAAAGGAGGGAACTGGATTGGGTTTATCTATAGTCAAGAATTTAGTAAATCTTATGGGTGGTTCTGTGGGTAACGAAAAAGCCTACCCCGATGGTACAATTTTCTGGTTCACCCTAAACAAAAAAAACTAATCCTTTTTCCAAACCTGTTCCTGTTACGAAACACAAACGTAACATTTCATATTTAAAGTACAAAATAAATATTGGAGAAAAAATATGAAATTTAAAATTCTTTCTATGCTCTTACTTGTTCCTGTTCTTTATTTACAATCTGAGGAACCAACTGTGTACGGAAAACTTTGGATATCAGTTGAATCTCAAGATACAGCTTCTGGTACCGAAGTGGATATGGTAAGCAACGCTTCTAGATTAGGTATAAAAGGAAGTATGGATTTTGGAGAAGGAATAGAAGCTATTTATCAAGCTGAATACGAAGTTGATCCTGTAGATGGAACTGCAGATGAATCAAAAGATAGAACTTTTAAACAAAGAAATAGTTTTGTGGGTTTAAAAGGATCTATGGGTACTATTTTCCTTGGTAAGCACGACACAGCCACAAAAAAATCACAAAAGAAAATAGATCTTTTTAATGACCTTGCAGGTGATATTAAAAATATATTGCAAGGTGAGAACAGGATGAGCGACCTGGTAGGATATACAACTCCAAAGATTAACGGCTTTTCTGCAACATTTAATGCAATAAAAGGCACAGAAGGGCTCGGTGATGACAGCATAGGTGACTCAACTTCAACCTCTATCAGTTACGACTCAGAAAATTTTTATATTGCCTTGGCCTTTGATTCGGAACTTAAGGGCTACGACTCAACAAGATTAACACTTCAAATTCCATTCAACCGCAGTCAATTAGGAATTATGTTTCAAGATAGTGAAAAATTATCTACAGGAGAAGAAGAAGACGGGTATGTTATTAGTTTTTCCCAGAAGGTAGGTGATAAGGGAACATTTAAATTTCAACAGGCAGAGTCCGATATGAAATTAGATTCAGGAAAGCAATTTTCTTTTGGCTATGACTATAAGTTAAGCAGTAAAGCTAAAGCTTTCTTCTTCTTCACGGATTTAAGTGGAGACAATACATCTAAAGAAAAAGAAATAACAGGAATAGGATTTGAATATAAATTTTAAAGAGTGACCTCAATTAACAAATCATTCTTTAATTTGTAACAAAAATGCCACAAAAGAATTTCAATATACCAGGAAATAAAATGAAAAAAATTACTACAACTTTAATAACTTTAATTTTAACTATAGGGATCTCAAAAAGCGTATTAGCAGAAGGTCGCGACACAATTAAAATTGTTGGCTCTTCAACAGTTTATCCTTTTGCAACGGTAGTCGCTGAGAGATTTGGTAGAAGCACAAGCTTCAAAACACCAGTTATAGAGTCAACAGGATCTGGAGGCGGTTTGAAGTTATTTTGTTCAGGAATAGGTGTTCAACATCCAGACATAACAAATGCTTCAAGAAGAATAAAGCAATCTGAAATAGATAACTGTGCATCTAACGGAATTGACGAAATTATTGAAATTAAAATAGGTTACGACGGTATCGTCATGGCAAATTCAAAAAAAGGTGAAACTTTTAAACTTACAAGACAGCAAATCTTTTTGGCTTTAGCTCCAATGGTTCCTAATCCCAACGGAACACAAGAACTCATCGATAACCCCTATGTCTTTTGGAGTGATATTGATAAGTCTTTGCCTAATTCTAAAATTGAAGTGCTTGGTCCACCTCCAACTTCGGGCACCAGAGATGCATTTGCAGAATTAGCTTTAGAAGGAGGTTGTAAAACATTCGCTTGGTTAAAAGCAATAAAATCTCAAGATAAAAACAAATATAAAGGTATTTGTCGATCTGTGAGAGAAGATGGTGTTTATATTGAGGCTGGCGAGAATGACAATCTCATCGTACAAAAGCTAAATGCCAACCCAAAAGCTTTGGGTGTATTTGGGTATAGCTTCTTAGATCAAAATTCCGATTCCATTCAAGGGTCTATGATAGATGGTGTTCTTCCTGAATTTGAAAAAATAGCCCAAGGTGATTATCCCGTTTCTAGGCCTCTTTTCTTTTATGTTAAAAATGCTCATGTAAGTTTTATACCGGGTATAAAAGAATATTTAAGAGAATTTTCAAGCAAAAGAGCAGTTGGTGATAATGGTTATTTAACTGATAAAGGCTTGATACCTCTGCAAAATGAAGAATATAAAAGCATGTTTTCTGCAGCAAATAATTTAAAGCCTATGAGAGGTTTGAATTAAGTTTCATTTCAATAAACAACAGGGCCTTTTAAGTGAAGAGGCCCTGTTTTTTTGTATTGGGGTATTAAAAAAATGATGAGTATCATTGCTCTATCTTTTTTACTAATCACCTTTCTAAATTTTAGAGCAGGAAGAAGTAAGGCCCTAAAGATAAGAGAAAATACCACAATTCATTCTTTGCCTGAATATTATGGATACTACACTGCTTTTTGGTTCCTTATTCCTGTTACTTTAATTGGAATTAGTTGGCTTTTCTTTTCTGAATCATTAATCACATCTTTTGTCTTAAGTAATCTTCAGAAAGAAATAGTTAATTTTAATGAAATACAAACATTAAATTTTATAAATGGTTTCAAGAACCTCAGCGAAGGAAGAAATATAACCGGTGAAATTTCACTTTTATTAAAAGAGGCTGCATCTCTTTACTCCTACTTCTCAACTGTCTCAAACACTTTATTAATCTTCGCGTGCTTATCCATTGGTTTGTTTGGATTTTACATTTCTATAAATAAGGTTTCTTCAGTGTTTCAAGCCCGTAACGCTATTGAAAAATATATTAATTATTTTTTCTTAGCATCAACCTGTATTGCAATTTTAGCTACTGCAGGAATACTATTTTCTGTTGTATTTGAAGCTATTAGATTTTTTGGCTTAGTAGATTTAGATGATTTCTTGTTCGGACTCAAATGGAGCCCCCAAATGGCAATTAGAGAGGACCAAGTCGGTTCTTCTGGAGCTTTTGGCGCTATACCTCTTTTTGTAGGTACTATTTTAATATCTATCATAGCTTTACTGGTTGCAGTTCCAATAGGCCTAATGAATGCTATATATCTTTCTGAATATTCTCCTTCAAATGTTCGCGCCTATGCTAAACCAATGCTTGAGATTTTAGCTGGAATCCCAACAGTCGTTTATGGGTTCTTTGCAGCTATAACTGTTGCGCCCTTTCTCAGAGGTTTCGGAGAATTTGTAGGCTTATCCATATCATCAGAAAGCGCTTTAGGTGTTGGTCTTGTAATGGGAATTATGATAATTCCTTTAGTTTCTTCTTTATCAGATGATGTTATTTCTGCAGTTCCTCAGTCTATGCGAGATGGCTCCTTGGGTCTTGGTGCAACTAAATCCGAAACAATAAAAAAAGTTATCCTACCTGCTGCACTTCCAGGGATCGTTGGTGGAGTATTGTTAGCAGCGTCAAGAGCTATTGGAGAGACAATGATTGTTGTTATGGCGGCTGGACTTTCGGCAAAACTGACCATCAATCCATTAGATGCAGTAACAACAGTTACAGTTCAAATTGTAACTCTTCTCGTTGGAGACCAAGAATTTGATAGTCCGAAAACTTTAGCTGCTTTTGCCTTAGGACTTACATTGTTTGTGTTTACATTAGTGCTTAATTATTTCGCATTAAGAATAGTAAAAAAATATCGTGAGCAATATGAATAATATTAATAGTTCTGACTTAAGCGTCACTAAACTGATTGAAAAGAGTTTAGAAAAAAGAAATCAAAAAGAGAGATATTTCAGGATTTATGGACTCTCTTCGTTAGTTATAGCAGTGGTTTTTTTGCTGACCTTCTTTGCTTCAATAATTTCAACCGGTTATCAGGCTTTTATCAAAACAGATATTGAGCTAGAAGTATTTCTTGATTCTGAGGTTATTTATCCTAATGGAACAAAAACTGCAGAGGATTTATTTTTTGCTGATTATGATTCCTTAATTTTTACATCATTAAAGGAGCAATTACCTGAGCTGAAAAATAGAAATGAGAGAAGGCAAGCTAGGTTAATTTTAAGTTCCGGAGCGTCCTATCAAATTCAAAATAAAATTATTAAAGATAAATCTTTGGTAGGTCAAACTGTCTCTTTTGTCCTCCCCTTAGATGATGAAGTTGATATGTATCTTAAAGGTTATGTTGATACTGAATCCTCCGAAAACTCTAGAAAAATTACTGACTTTCAAATTGCTTTAGTTGAAAACTTAAATAAGAAGGGTCTTATTCATAAGAACTTTAATACCACCCTTTTTGTATCAGGTGATTCAAGAGAACCGGAATTAGCAGGCATACTGGGAGCATTAGTGGGTTCATTTATGATGCTGTCCATAACCTTTATTATTTCATTCCCTCTTGCTGTATCGGCTGCTATTTATCTAGAGGAATTTGCTAAAAAGAATATGTGGACAGATTTCTTAGAAGTAAATATTAATAATTTGGCTGCAGTGCCTTCAATAATTTATGGTCTTTTAGGTCTGGCCATTTTTATAAACTTTTTTGGATTTCCTAGATCTGCTCCAATAGTAGGTGGATTAGTTCTTTCACTTATGACTTTTCCTGTCGTTATAATTGCATCAAGAGCAGCTCTGAAATCTGTTCCTCCAAGTATCCGAGATGCTGCTTTAGGCTTAGGAGCGTCAAAAATACAAACAACACTTCATCATGTAGTTCCTCTGGCTCTTCCAGGAATGTTGACAGGATCAATAGTGGGAATGGCGCGTGCCTTAGGAGAATCAGCCCCATTAATTATGATAGGGATGGTAGCTTTTGTTGTTGATATTCCTACTTCTATAACCGAACCTTCTGCAGCTCTTCCTGTTCAGGTATTTTTATGGTCTGATGCACCCGAAAGAGGATTTGCTGAAAAAACGTCTGCAGCAATAATGGTATTATTGGTGTTCTTGTTGTTAATGAATTCTTTGGCTATATGGCTAAGAAATAAGTTTCAAATTAAGTGGTAACCTAAAAATGGAAGAAGAACTAGATTCGAATTTTATAACTGTTGGTAATATAAAGACTGAAAAGTCTGTAATTATGAATGTAGAGGACTGCAATGTTTACTATGGTGATGTCCATGCATTGAAAAACGTTAACATGGAGATTGGTAAATCTGAAGTACTGGCCCTAATAGGACCGTCTGGATGTGGTAAATCAACTTTTATTAGGTGTTTGAACAGATTAAATGACACTATAGATATAGCAAGAGTTACTGGAAAAATCTCTCTTGATGGACAAGATATTTACAGCGACTATATAAATTCTTCAGGAAATATGGATGTTGTTCTTCTTAGAGCAAGAGTCGGAATGGTATTTCAGAAACCCAATCCTTTTCCAAAATCAATCTTTGAGAATGTTGCATATGGACCCAAAATTCATGGTCTAACCAAAGATAAACAAGATTTAAATGATTTAGTTGAATCGTGTCTGGTGAAAGTAGGATTGTGGGATGAAGTAAAAGATAGATTAGAAGACTCTGGTACTTCCTTGTCTGGTGGACAACAACAAAGACTGTGTATTGCAAGGGCCATAGCTGTGCAGCCTGAAGTAATTTTAATGGATGAACCATGTTCAGCATTAGATCCAATAGCAACAGAAAGAATTGAAGATCTGATTTCTGAACTAAAACAAAACTATGCTCTGGTCGTTGTTACTCACTCAATGCAACAGGCTTCAAGAATATCGCAAAGAGCTGCATATTTTCACATGGGAAATTTAGTTGAAGTAGATAGCTCAGAAAAAATATTTAATGACCCAAGTCATGCCTTGACCACTAATTATATTAGTGGACGCATAGGTTAAATCTTTTTGTTTTAATACTAATCTAGAGTTAGAATCAAATTTTCTCTACTAGGACAATTTATGAAATCTACTGGCTACAATGACATCATTAGAAAGTCTCCCTTCGGCCCAATAAAGGCACATATGCAAGTTTCCACAAACTCAGTTGATGAGTTGTTTAGATTTATTGAATTTGTCGTAGCTTCAGATTGGAGTGGGGCAACTCAATCCAGGAAATTGATTTCTAATCTAGAAAATCAAGCAGATGAATTAAAGGCTGAAACTAGAAGTCTATTACCTAAAAGTATCTTTTTTGCTGTCCCTAGGGAAGATATATTGGATCTAATAAAATTAGCTGATGATATTCCAAATACTGTGAAAGATATTTCTGGGTTAATGATAGGCAGAAATATGGAAATTCCCTCGACCATACATCAATCATTTCAAAACTTCATTCTAGAGGCTAAAGAGATAACTTACGCAGCAGCTGAAGCTGTTGATCATATAGATGAATTATTTCAATTTTCTTTTGGGGGAAAGGCTGCTGAAAAAATGCAAACTTTAGTGGAGAAATTGGATTCTTTAGAAAATAGTAATGATCAAACCGAGATCACTTTAAGAGGTGAGCTCTTTAAGATAGAAAAAGATCTACCACCTGTAGATGTTATGTTTTTGTACGACGTTATTAATAAAATTGGAGAATTATCTGATAGGGCTGAACAAGTTGGCCACAGAATCTCTTTAATCGCATCTAGATAGGAAACCAATATGGAAACTATTATTTTATACGGACCTTACTTACTCATCTCAGGCTGTGTTTTTGGATTCTTTATGGCCTGGGGTATTGGAGCAAATGATGTAGCTAATGCAATGGGAACTTCTGTCGGTGCTAGGGCTCTTACTTTGGCCCAAGCTATTCTGGTTGCTTGTATTTTTGAATTTGCCGGAGCGTACCTTGCAGGAGGTGAAGTTACTTCTACTATACGAAAGGGAATTATAGATCCTAATTTACTTCAAGATTCACCAGATTTATTAGTATTTGGAATGATGGCAGCTCTTCTAGCTGCAGGAACATGGTTGCTAATAGCCTCATCAAGAGGTTGGCCCGTTTCTACAACTCACTCGATTGTTGGTGCTATTGTTGGATTTGCTGCAGTAGGAATAAGTGTTGATGCTGTTAGTTGGTCAAAAGTCGGATCTATTGTATCCAGCTGGGTAGTTTCTCCATTAATGTCAGGAACTATAGCTTTCATAATCTTCCTCTCAGTACAAAAATTAATTCTGAACACAAATAAGCCATTTGAAAATGCTAAGAAATATGTACCTGGATATATGTTCTTAGTGGGTTTTGTTATAGCAATGGTGACATTACTAAAAGGCTTGAAACATATAGGACTGTCTTTGACATTTGGAGAAAGTTTAACGTATTCCATCGCTATTGGTTTTGGTATTGCTCTTATCGGAACTTTCTTTCTTAGGAAAATAGAGAATACAACTCAACAACGCGGTGATGTTACCTTTGATGGGGTTGAAAAAGTTTTTGCGGTTCTTATGGTTTTCACAGCTTGCGCTATGGCCTTTGCGCATGGCTCAAATGATGTTGCGAATGCAGTAGGTCCACTGGCCGCTATAGCGAGTGTTGTTCAATCAGGTGGTGAAATTGCAGCCAAGTCTTCTATGCCATGGTGGATTCTCTTGCTTGGAGCTACAGGTATTGTTGCTGGACTAGCCACTTTAGGTTACAAGGTTATTGAAACAGTAGGTAGAAACATCACTGAATTAACACCAAGTAGAGGATTTGCTGCTGAATTAGCTGCTGCAACAACCGTAGTATTAGCTTCTGGAACAGGCTTACCTATTTCGACAACTCATACACTCGTTGGAGCCGTATTAGGTGTTGGCTTAGCAAGAGGGTTATCAGCAGTCGATTTCTCAGTTGTAGGAAGAATAATAGTCTCTTGGGTAGTTACACTGCCAGTCGGAGCAGGTTTATCCATACTATTTTTCTTTACCCTTAAAGGAATATTTCTATAGAAATTATATAAACGCTTCTTCGTTCTTGAGGTAGTAATCGAATGCTATAGCGTCGCATAGACTCCAATTGAGAGCATATACATCTTTTATACCTGTCTTATTTAAAATCCTTTCTATTATTTTGGTTGCAGGAACTATGACATCAGCTCTATGATCACCTAAATTAAATAATTTCTTTCTATCATCAAGGGAGTTATTTTCAAGCTTCTTTTGTAAAATTATAAATTCTTCATAACCTAAAGATGTAAATTTATCTTTTCCAGATATTTCAAGAAGAGATCTTATATTGCCTCCAATTCCTACGAGAGCCTCTGCATTTAAATATCCAATCTTATTTAAAAAATCATCCAACTTATCCCACTCTTCTTTTAAATCTTTTTGTTGCAATAACCTGACAGCACCAAGATCTACCGATTGTAAATACTCTTCATCACCATGTTTTATATGTAATTCGGTGCTTCCTCCGCCTATGTCTATTGATAGGTAATTGTTTAAATCCATGATTTTTTTTGTATTCAGATATTTTAGAAAGTATGCTTCCTCGTTACCGCTAAGAAGTCTTACATCAACGTTCAATTCACTTGCAAGTCTTTCGCAAATATCTTTACCATTTTCTGCACTTCGCATTGCCGAAGTGGCACATATACCTATCCACTTAATATTTCTCTTTTTTACTGATTCTATAAGCTTGCTGAGTTCTTTAAATAATTTCTTTTGTGTATTTTCACTTATCAATCCGTAATTAAATACATCTTCACCCAGTCTTATATTTACCCTACTAAATGTATCCTGCTGTATTTTCGATTTTTTATTTACATCTATTCTGTACTGCTTGAACTTAATACCATTAGTTCCAATATCTATAGTTGCAATTCGATGAAATTCGCTTTTCTTCAATTGAATATTTTATTTTTTAAACGCTTTTTCTAAAGTCTTAAACTGTAAGTAGGATAGATTGGAGAATTCGACATCTTTATGAGTAATTCTGTAATTATTGATCTTACCTTCCCATGCCGTTGGTCTACTGAGTTTTTTGTTATCGTAATTTATTTCATTAAGTAGATATCTCAAGGCACTCAATCTTGCGACCATTTTATTATTAGCATTGATAATAACCCAGGGTGCTTCATCCGTTGAGGTAAGTTTAAACATCTGATCCTTAAAGAAAGAGAAGATATCCCACTTTTCAGCAATCTTAAGGTCATTTGCACTTAACTTCCATGTTTTTAATGGGTCTGTTTTACGCTCATTAAACCTTTTATTTTGTTGTAATTTTTGAATTGATAGGTAGAACTTAATAAGAATAAGACCATCATCAATATATTCTTTTTCCCAAGGAATAACCTTTTTCATGAAGTTTGCATATTGCTTATTTGAGCAATAACCCATTGTTATTTCTACAGTAGCCCTTGTATACCAAGACCTGTCAAAAAAGACTATCTCGCCTTCATTAGGCATAT
The DNA here is from genome assembly GCA_002169115.2 of bacterium TMED221. The sequence continues at coordinate 10,170 of NHJS02000030.1, forward strand.
GCTTTTCATATCTTTTAAACCATTTTTTTGATTCACCTTCTGATGGTATTCCTAGATGTACATATCTGAAATGATCCGGTATCAAATGTCTTGCCAGCAAGTTTATGGTGTCTGTTTTCCCGGCAGCATCTCTTCCTTCAAAGACAACTGCAATTTTTTTCTTATTAGTAATTGCCCATTTTTGAAGCTTAAGAAATTCAATTTGTAAGAGTCTTCTTTCTTCAATATATTGGTCTTTACTCAAAGAGTTATATTCGGTTACATCAAACTTAAACACGGTAAAACTATAACTTATAAAAAATACTGTTCAAGGAACTTAAAGTGATATCTTCTAATAACCTTAAAGCCCTAAAGTGGTTGAAGAAGAATAGGATTGAGTATACAAAGTCATAATGTGTGGACGTTTTACACTCAGAAATCTAGATAATTTAGAAACTAAATATGGTTCTACTGACTTTGAGGCAAGTTATAACATTGGACCAGGACAAAAACTTTTAGCCTTAACCGATAAATTACAATCTATTGAATGGGGCTTCACTCCTTACTGGGCTGACAAACCTTTTAATTTAGTAAATGCAAGAATTGAAACACTAACTGAAAAACCTTCTTTCTCTAATTCTAATCGTTGTCTTATACCAACAGATGGTTGGTATGAGTGGAGAAAATCTGGAGAGAACAAAATCCCATATTTTCATCATCTTAATGGAGATGTTTTCTTTTTTGGAGGAGTTTTTGGAGGATACAGGGGCAAGGTAGGTTGCGCGATAGTCACTACAGAAGCCGTAGAGTCGCTTAAACCTATTCATGAGCGTATGCCTTTAATTGTTTCTAAACAACATTTTCAGAACTGGCTAAATGGTGATGATATAAACTGCGAAGATACTTTTTCAGCAAAATCGATTGTTCACCATACTGTTTCAAAACATGTAAACAATCCACAGCATAATGATCCTAAATGTGTATTTCCAACCAAAGAAATAGAAGATCCAGATGAAAGCTTATTTGAGTGAATATTTAGGAACAACCTTTCTATTAATGATTGTTGTTGGTTCTGGAATTATGGGTCAGTCACTTTCAGATAATGACTCGATTACACTATTAGCGAACACAATCGCAACTGGTGCTGGTTTAATAGTACTTATATGGACGTTCGGAAAAATTTCAGGAGCTCATTTTAATCCAGCTGTTTCTGTTGTCATGTTTGCAAATAGTGAACTTTCATCTAGAAATTTTATTCTTTACGGTTTATTGCAAGTGTCTGGTGCAATTTCTGGAACCTTATTGGCAAATTATATGTTTGGTTTAGATGCCCTTCAGGTTTCAGTAAATTCTAGAAGTGGATTAAATTTATATATCTCGGAAGTTGTAGCCACTTTCGGATTGTTGTTAGTTATCCTTAGAGTAAGAACAGTTAGATCAGAATTGGTAGCACCCGCAGTAGGTTTGTACATTACCTCAGCTTATTGGTTTACTTCCTCAACCTCTTTTGCCAATCCTGCGGTTACAATCGGAAGAATGTTTACGGATACGTTTACAGGTATTGATCCTGGTAATGTTCTCTTTTTTATAACTGCTCAATTTTTAGGTGCGTTTTTAGCTTTTGGAATCAATAAGATTTTGGATAAACCTAGCTAGCAAGATAAAGAAGACAGGCCTTTTTAGTTTCAGCAACACAACTCGGTGTAATTACTTTTTCCTGACTGAGAGAATCTCCTAAACACGCCATTAAAATACTGAGAGAAAATTTTATTTTTTTTGTTTCTCCAGCACTTTTTGCTTCTATAAGTTTGAGAATCTCTTCAATAAGAAAGTTTTTAGAGAAAACATTAAAGACTAGGTCAGAAATACAATAATTGTTATTAACATATATTGCGTAGACATCCACTACAGCCTTGATGAGTTCTTTTTCATCAGAATAATTTAGGTTATTAAGATTTTTCTTTACTAGACCAAATAGGGATGAAGAATATTTATATGATAGAGCTTCGAGAATAGATTCATTACTTGGAAAAAATTTATAAATAGAGGGTCTTTTCATGCCGGATAGCCTGGCTATATCTTGTACAGTTAAATCATAATCGTCTTGGTTTTTATAAATAAATTCTGCAGTTTTTAATACTGCTTCGAACCTTTTCTTACTTCTTTCTTGTTGGGGTTCAATAAAGCTATGATTTTTACTATTTGGCACAATAAGTTTTCTTTATGTATACACTATATCTATATATTAAGGTTTCC
>NHJS02000023.1 GCA_002169115.2 bacterium TMED221
GCAGCTGCTAGCTAGAGGTTGAAAAGGCAATAATCTCTTCTATTTTTTGTTGAAAAGATCCTAAATTACTATTAAAAGAACTTAAAGCAGCAGAACGTCTTTCACCTGTATCTGAAGCTGTAAGACCTTCTAGTAATTCTTTAGTGTCCTCATAGATTAAGCTAACTAAAATTTTTAATTCTTCATGATTTGAGACTAGGTTTGCATTTGATGTCGGTGGTCCTGGATCTGTTACGGTCGCGACAAATTGTTCAGCATCAGAGATAAATTCTTTAAATTCTTGTTGAGCTTCTTGGTATGAAGTTTCTTTATTATTCCAACGTTCATTAGTTTCAAGGACTTTTTTCCCAAGTTCAGTAGATTGTATTTTTTCTGCTTGAATTTCTTCCAAATAAGCTACTACATTTTCAGGCAAGGTAGTAGTAGTGCTTGTAGTCGTAGTCTCATCCACAACTTCTTCAGAGACAATCTCTTCATCAGCATTTTCCTCAATATTTATGACTTCTAAGTTGTTATTAGTAGTCACTCGGTTTATAAAAGTATAAGTAGTCGCAATCATTCCTATAAGAACAAGTGGGAGTATGAGTCTTCCAGGTTTTGGATCTGAGTTAAAAGTTTCCATGTTTATAGTTTATCAAATTTAGTCACAATGTATTCATTTATTGACTCCCAGTTAGTTTTTTGATCTTTCGTCAATGTCACAAATCCTGGTCCAACGAACAGGCTAACAACACCTTCTGTGCCTATTAAGATCTTAAAGATTTCATTATCTGTATTTTCAGGTTCATCTATGACGGTCCCAGTCTGTATCTCATGATTAAGGAGTATTTATTTTGCATTAGGATTAGGTGTTTCAATTAATTCCATATATATGGTTAGTTTAATCATTTAAATATTAATATATGACTGTATGAAATATCAAAATCAAAAAATATCAAATTTGAACCTAGGTTTTGACATAAAAAACTTTTATAGCATATTAGGTCTTTATATTTTTTCTCTAGGCTCATTGATCGGAGGCTTTTCAATTTATCTTCTTCTAGAGTCAGTAGGAAGGGTAGATCCTAAATTAATTACTTGGAATGGCCAGGGCTTATTTTGGTTTTTAATACTTTTTTTAGGAGCAATCTTTTTATTATTTATTCCAATTGAATTTATTAACACTTTTAAGCTTTATAATTCTACTTTTAAAGATTTAGTTACAAATATTCTTTATGTAATTTTATTTTCACTTATCTCACTAATCTTTTTCCAGATAATTTTAGGTTCAGATACACAGATAGTCAGAGACATACAAGCAATAACAAGGGCAGTTTCTTTCTCAGGTTTTATCGCAGTACCAATTATTTTATTTTTACAACACAGCCTCCGAAACAACCTTACTTTGACGGATAGAAGTTCTTATGGAATTACCCTTTTTTCTTGGATTGCTTCTTCGCAGATATTTTTATAGATTACATCTTGTTTACAGGGTTAATTCCTAAACAGTTCATAACAAAATGTGAGTATTGAATAAATAATTTAGTTACGTATATTTTGTAGTCTTTGAGAGGACTATCATTCATATTCTTTATATTTGAATCTTGATAGAAAGTATTAAAAAGATTACTAATTTCGTACAGATAATTTGCCAGATGATGAGGTTCATTATTCTTGTATGAGAGTTCCAAGTAAAATTCTAAATTTGCCATACAAATTATAAGATTTCTTGTTGTCTCTTCAAGTACTATCTCTGCAGTATCAAGAATATTGTTACTTTCTAAATGCTCCATTAATCTTGATGCCCTGACTTGCGCATATTGAACATAAATACCAGTTTTTCCAGATACATTTGTGAACTTCTCCAAATCAAATTTATAGTCTGTTTTTCTATTCGTAATAAGATCGCTGAAAGTTAGTACAGTATTTGTTAAGCAATGTATTTCTGGGTCTTCCAAGTCTTTATTGATCTGCTTTATGTAGTCAAAAGTTTGGCTATATAGGTCTACAAGTTTAAGGTTTCCACCTTCTCTTGTTTTTAAAGGATTTCCTTGGGAGTCATTAATTGTTCCAAAACCTATATGTTTATATTCTTTATTAGGAAACTCAAAATAATTTATGGAGCTAAAAAGTTGTTCAAAGTGTAGTTTTTGTCTGTTGTCCGTAACATAAAGAACTTTTTGGTGGTTAATTTTTTCATTTCTTAAAAGAACTGTGGCAAGGTCCGTAGTTATGTACAAATAAGAACCATCAGATTTTGTTATGAGAATTCTTGGATCTGTAATTTCAGAACTTATAATTGCCCCACTATCATATTCAATTTTATTATTATTCTCTAAATCTTTTAACATGCCAGGAATAAGATCGTTGACAGTGCTTTCTCCCCACCAATAATCAAATTTATGTTCAAGAAGATTAAGTGTATTTAGAAGTGAACTTTCAGTCAATTTACGAATCTTTTGCCAATCAGAAATTATCTTTTCTTCTTTAATTGTTAGTCTTTTATTATTTTCCTTAGCTAATTTCGAAAATATTTGATTTTCAGAATATTTTTTTGAGGCAAGAGGATAAATTTCTTGAAGCAATTCAATAGTCAAAGTATTAATGGGTATATTTTCTTCATAACAGTATGTTATTATTTGAGAAACAGGCATTCCCCAGTCTCCCAAATGAATGTCTCCATAAACTACATTTCCAATCATCTTATTAATTAAGTAAATACTCCTACCAATATTTAAAGGTCTTAGATGTCCCACATGAAGGGGTTTCCCAATATTTGGGCCTCCGTAATCTATTATTATATTTTGTGGAGAGTCACTTTTAATATTTTCTTTTATATTTGATAACTTAGTAATTAACTCTTGTGGATTAATTTTAAGATTTATAAACAGATTTTCTGTAATTTCAAAACTGTCTATCAAGTTCGAGTCTTTTAAAACTGATGAAATATCGCTCACTATATTCATTATTTCATTGTGAGATTGATACCTAACTAAAAGATTAATTTGATAATCGAAATTTTCAAATTTTGATATTCGAATTTCTATAATTTCGTTGATACTATAAGTTTTTAGCAAGTTCTCAATATTCGATATCAGTTCTTCATATATTTTCATCTTTTTTACTTTCTTTATCATTTAGAAGTATTTGTTTAATGAAATAAAAGATAAAAAGACTGTTGTCAATTAAATATCTTTTATATAAACGTTTGGGCTCCTGTATTAGCCTAAATACCCATTCTAACCCTACGTTTGCAAGAAACTCCGGTGCCTTTATTTTCGTTCCGGCTACCCACTCTATTGCAAAGCCAATACCAACAAAGTTTGAATTAAATTCTTTTGAGTTCATAAAATTAGCAATAACTTTTTCTTGTTTTGGAAACCCTAATGATACCCAGACAATATCAGGATTTATATTAAGGATTTCTTTTTGATATTCAGGTGAAGAGAGTGCTTCTGCCGAATCAATTGGGGGACAGTTGTATCCTGCGATATTAACCTTAGGATATTTTTTTTTAAGTTCGCTTATCAATTTTTGGATAACTTGTTCGCTATTTCCAAAAAAGTAATGACTAGTATTATTTTCTATACCAGTTCTAATTGTTTCATTAAAAATTTTATATCCGTCAACTCTTTTTTGCTGATTTTTATAGAGGATTGAAGATGCTTTTGCTACAGGAAAACCATCAGGTAGTGCTATATCAAACGAATTTAGGATTTTATTTACTTCTACATCTTTATAAGATCTAACTAAAGAATTTGCATTACAAACAGCTACAGATTTTTTATTGCCTGATGTAAGAACTTTTGCTGCTTGAATTAAATTTATTTCACTAATATTTGTATTAAGAATTTTAACTTTTTTCATTTATCTAGTTTATTATACGATGAAAAGCAACTTTTGCGCCTGTGGCTCAATTGGATAGAGCATCTGACTTCGGATCAGAGGGTTGGGGGTTCGAGTCCCTCCAGGCGTGCTGAGTTATCAAGAAATTTGATAATATTAACAACTCTAAGATTTGCGGACATTACACCATTAATAGAAAAGTCGATTTCTGGTGAGCTGAAGACTTGATTTATAGTTTCAATAAAGCTATTTCTATTTTCATGTTCATAAAGAGAAAGGTTATTGTATTGATTTAATCTCTTATGTGAGGGAAAATTTGGTGCAACTATTTTTAAATCTGCTGCTGAGTATTCATAATATTTAAGTGGATCTGTATGATATAAAGAGTGGTCACTATCAGAGGAATTTACAAGCAGACCTACTTCTGAATTCATAATCTGCTTAATAGTTTCTCTCTTTTTTAAGTATCCTTCAAACTTAACATTTGATGGTGAGTTTTTATTAAGATCATCTAAAGTTTCCAGATCAGAGTCACCAATTATTTGCAATTGAAATTTATGCAGTCTTTCATCTTTAAAACAATCAATTATAAATTCAAGACCTCTTTGTTTATTATTCCTGCTTAACTTTCCTGCAAAAACAATTTTATTTTTAATTTTTTTAATACTAGGATCTTGTTCAAAAAAATCTTCATCAAAACCGTTACTTTGAATTAAAAAATTTGTTTTCATATCTAATCCGCTGTCTGTGAGTAAACTTTTATTCATGAAAATGAACCTAGTATTTGATTTTCTTGAGCAGTATTTCAAAATAATTTTTCTTGATTTCGTTAATTGGTGACATTCAAAAACTACAGGAAAATTTTTTCGAGACAGGAGGAAAAGTACCCAGTCTGATCTGGTATAAACAAAGTCTGGATTTTTATACTTCTTAAAAATATATTTTATGCTGCTGAAAGCCCACATAAATTGAGTAAATTGAAAATACAATCGATTAAAAATTCTTACTCCTTCAAACTTGAAAAAGTGTTTTAATCCAGTTACTTTAAAATCTATTTCATCTAAATCATAAAACTTTTCTAATTTTTCTATATTGTCATTACTAGTAACACTTCTAAGAGGAAAAAATAATGTTATATCTACCTTATTTCTATAAAAATATTTACAAGTTGTAATAGTTTGCTGAGCATTAGCTTTATTAGATGGAAAGTCTTGGTAGGTTATATAATAAATTTTCACAATACTAACTAATATCCTTCTTGTCTTTAAGCTTTACAATAAAATATAAAAACATTACAAATGTAGGTAAGTAGAGTAAGGAGTCACTTTTCAAGAAATTAATCGTTAAGTATAAAACACTAAACAAATTGAAGTTATTAAAGTCATAATTTTTAAAGATTATAAATATCAAGTAAATAAATAAAAACACAACCGGAACAATTCCTAAATATATAACATAACTAAACATTGAGGAATGAGGCAGTACCAAGGATCCTTCAAATAAATTTTGATCATAGTAATAATTTGAGATATTAAAAGGCCCACCACCTAAAAGAGCAGTGCTTAAGTCGGGGTCATGACTAGCAAAAAATAAACCCCATTTTTCAGCTCTATTAATAAATACTCCTGCTATTCCCAGCAAAGTAACTGGGTTTGGAAGAATACGTATATTATTCTCACTTATTAAAGTATCTGTGATGACTATTAATGAGCTAGAAATGACATCCGTATTTCGGTATGTTGCTAGAAGGGTTTTGAAGTCCTTTCCTTTAAGAAGGTCAGTAACTATATCTTGATCAACATCAGGGGACTCATACAGTCTAGAATTCTGCCAACCTTCAAAAACAACACCATAACCCATTGCTTCATAACTATTTTGTCTAAGAATAAAATATGAGCTTATTAGAAAGATGGTTGCTAGAAATAAATATAAGGCATTTCTTTTATTAGCATTATTTATATTTTGAAATATAACAATTGAAGTAATGAATACAATTAAAGTTATAAGTGCAGCAATGTTGTTTGCCCTAAAGAAACCGTAGAATGTAAAAATCAAATAAATGTATTGAGTATTTTCAAACTTTCTTTTTTTAACAAATACAAACCAAAACGAAATTAATATAACCAGTCCATAAAACTCACCTATTCCTTCGGCTGTTGGAGAAAATCCTCTCCAAGTATTTCCAGCTACGCTTTCAAGCCCAAGCTTGCTTTGTTTGTTTTGACCAAAAAAATAAAATAGACTTAGGTTAGTAAAATTATTCAAAGAAGCAACTAGGCCAAAAAGCACAACAAAAAGACTAGACTTCAACATATTATTCATTAGCAGTTCATGGTTAACACTACTTTCTTTGGTCAGAAACAAAATTCCATTTACAATCAGAAAAAAAATTAAGGACCAAAATAATATAGAAAGAGAATTATTCGACGAAGACACAAAACCTCTAAGTTTATCGACATCAAAGAATCCATATTGACTTCTATCTGAAGATACCCAAAAACAAGTAATTGAGAAATAAACTATAGTAATTATTGCCTTAGATTTGTTTAGATTTACTAAATTATAAAACCCAAATAATACAAAAACTATGACAAAAAAATTCAAATTTAGACTTTGATAAACTCCACCAACAAGAAATAGGTAAGGAAAGTAGTTAATCAATGATTTTATTCTTACGGAGAGTAATTTATTTATAAAAAAGACAATTAAAAAGATACTTAAAAAGTATGAAAAAGCTAAATAGTTTCCTGGTTCTAACTTTGGAGAATAAGTCGTATTGTTAAAAGCATTATAATTATTTTCAACAATAAATAAACTACAAAAAATTATAGACGTTAAAAGAACTTTGATTATTGAGGAATTCTTAATGCTTGAACTTTCTTTTTTAATTAGCACCATTGCTGACAGCCAAAAAATTGATTGTAGTAACAAGTTAATAAGTGTATGTGTACCGATTAAGACTAAGTAAGAGTTTCCAACAGGTTCAATATATTTGATTTTGCCAAAACAGTCCATATTGCTATAGCTATCAAATTTAAATATAAACATTTCACTTACTCCATTTGTAAGCAAAAAATTAAACGCTGATACTTCACAAGAATTACTTTGGTATTTAAGTAATGTCTCACTGTTTAAAGGCATAATTTCACTATCTCCTGAATATGGAAATCCTAATAAGGCAAGGAGAATCAATAGTATTGATATTGATATAAATTTGTAATGTTTAGTTTGCATATTTCTTGTAAATAGTTGAAATAACACTATAAGAAAGAGTTGAAAAAATTAGAAAATAAAAAAAGTAAAATTCATAGTTTACTGTTGGAAAGATTCCATTTGTCCAGCCCCCACTCACATAGTTTGCACACTCTACCCATGAATTGACATTTATCTTACCACCATCGCTTGAATACAAAGTTATCAATTCAAAATTTGGATCTATTGTAAATATATAATTTGGATCATTACCTACGTCACTGAGATTTGCTGATGACTTGTTTTCACCACAGATATTATCTATCTTAAAATCGATATTGAATAAATTTACGTTCATATATTTCCTGTACATCTAATTGTAATTAGTTATAAAACTGTTGGTTGATAAAATTTAATTATGGATATTAGAAATGGCTACTTTGGTCCAAACTCCATGATGTGGAAAGTCAATAAAGAAATTACAGTTTTATTTGGAGGAGCTAGAGCACTACTAATGCACGCCGCACACCCCTTAATTGCTGCTGGAGCTAGGCAAACTTCATTTTACCAAAGAGATCCTTGGAAGAGATTAATAAGAACTCTATCTCTCCAAAACTCAGTTACATTTGGTAATAAACAGGAAGCTGATGAAAGTGCTAATAGAATAAACAAGCTCCATGAAGTAATCAAAGGTGAGGATGAAGTCACAGGAGAAATCTATGATGCTCTTGACCAGGACCAGTTACTTTGGGTTCATGCTTGTTTACAGATATCCTCAATATATTTTTATGAACTTACCGTTAAAAAACTAAGCCAAGAGGAAAAGAATCAATATCACAATGAGAACATTATTGCTGCAGAACTAGTCTTGATTAAAAAAGAAAAAATTCCAAAAACTCATGAAGACCTTAAAGAATGGGTAATCACATATTCTCAAAAAGAAGGATTTTTGAGATACACTGATGTTGCCCATGATGTAAAAGATATCATTAAAGGTGGACCAGTTCCTATGCACATCAAACCAATTTGGCCATTTATTGCATTTACAGCATTTAATACACTGCCTAAAGAATTCAAAGTATTATATGGAATAAAAGATAGTAATTTAAAGAATATAGTCCTCGGCTTTAACTTAGCCCTTCTCAAGTTTACAAGACCTTTACTACCCCCATTTTTCAGACTTATTGCACCTGCTAGGTGGGCTCAGCAAAGAATCTCTAAAAATCCTAATTTGCTATTTAAGGATAAAGCTAAGTTTTAATCTCTTTATGATATTTTTATGAGTGAACATTCAAATAAGAACAACTTTGTTGAAGATCCCAATAACATTGATTCAGTTGAAAAAAAATCTGAAAAAATTACAGATGATTTAAAACAAGAATTAAAAGAAGCCCTAGAAGAAGTGTCAATACTATTAGAAAATTTAAATAAGGAGATTAATTCTTCTCCACAAAATGAATCATTACATAAGTCTGTAGAAAATATCCAAGTTATTAGAAAACAATTATCAGATCTAAGAAACAAGGAGCTCCCCCTTTTTACAAATAATGATTTAGAGGAAGAATAATTGTTTACTTGTAAGTAAGACTTTTTTAATGTATATAATTAAAAACTAGGGTCGGTAGCTCAATTGGTAGAGCAGGAGCCTTTTAAGCTCAAGGTCGTGGGTTCGATTCCCACCCGACCCACATTATTTACCTATTGTTTTTGATTTAAATAATGAAAAAGGTGTCTTTAGAATTATTTCAAAATCTCCAATTAAAGACCAATTTTCTATATATTCC
>NHJS02000033.1 GCA_002169115.2 bacterium TMED221
AATTTCTTTAATTTTATTTATAAATTTTAATCTATTTGTATTGGCTGGCTGTGCAGTTCTTGGATCAGTTTTACTCCATAAGAACAAGAATTTAAGTCACTTCTCTTTTTTTACTAGCTTTATAGTTTTAATCACCAGTGCATTTAATACAGGTGCAGAAAACTTAATTTGGACTATTTTACCCATAACACTTGTCAGCGGCATCTTTTCACTGATGATGATTGGTCATTGGTTTTTAGTTGATCCAACAATTACAAGAATCGGTATGAAAAATATTGCTAGATCATCAATATTTATTGCAGTTGTTCTTTGCTTATTGATTTTAACGGGATTTGCTTCACAAGAATTATCAATTTTTTATAGAAATATTATTATTGGTTTATACGTATCTTCGGGAATACTTTCATTAGGTTCATTAAAGTCATTAAATGAGAAATCCTACACTGGAGTTATGGCTGCAACAGGTCTAAGTTATCTTTCACTTCTTGTCTCACTTGGTGGCACAGGAACCCTTATACTTTTGCCTTAACACTATGCTAATAATATGAAAATCTATACAAAAAATGGTGATAAAGGAAAAACAAGACTTCTTTATGGAGATTCTGTATCTAAGGATAATTTAGCACCAGAAGCTTATGGTTCTGTAGATGAACTTGTTGCTTCACTTGGGATTATAAGAGCTGAAGACGGACTTCCTTCTGAGGTTAAAGAAATTATATTACAAATACAAAGAGAGCTATTCATTGTCGGAGCTGAACTAGCAACAACCAAAGAAAATAGAAATAAACTTGAAACTGGTAAAACATTAGTTGAAGAAAAAATGATAACAAATCTTGAGGAAATGATTGACCAACTTGAAGATAAGAATGGTATTCCTGACTTTTTTGTAGTGCCCGGAGAGAATGCAATCTCTTCTAAAATTGACTGGTCTAGGGTTGTTTCAAGAAGGGCGGAGAGAAAATGTGTAACTTGGCAAAATGCATTTGAAATAGAAGACTCTATAGTAGTAAAATATCTCAACAGGCTTTCAGATTATCTATGGATGCTTGCAAGGGATTTTGAAAAAGATTGGACACCTAGTAAATAAATGAAAATGGATATATTATTTTTTAATAAAAAATTTGAGAACAAAGATGAATTCATAGTTGATTCAGAAACATTCAGAGAGTACATATCAACTCACGGCTTTGAGGGAAAACCAAAAGATCTACTTTTGATGCCACCATCTTTGTCCTCAAGAGGAAACGAAACAGTCCTTGCATCTTCTGAGGATATTGAAAGTACAGATCTTTTAGAACTAGGTTATTCAATAGGAAAAAAAATAAAAAGTAGTGCAACAATCGAAATTATCAATTTTGAGGGAAATAAGGAACTTTTGATTCAAGGGATTATGTTTTCAGAGTATAGCTTTGACTCTTACAAAACAAAGGGAACAAAAGAAAGTATTGAAATTAATTTTTCTGAAAACTTAGATACTCAAAGTAATGAATTAAAAAAAGAAGCTGTATTTTGGGTGAGGGACATGATCAATACACCACCTCTTGACAAAACTCCTGAATTTTTTATAGAAAACATTAAAAATTTAAATACAGATATAAATCTTGAAATTCACGACGAAAAATGGCTTGAAGAAAATAATTTTGGAGCTGTTCTTGGAGTTGCGAAGGGATCAGAAAGAAAACCATACTTTTTAGTCGGCGAATACAACAAGGAAGCAGATTTTCAAATTGCACTAATAGGTAAAGGCGTAATGTTTGACTCAGGAGGGCTTTCCTTAAAATCTCCAGCTGGAATGGAGACAATGAAAACTGATATGGCAGGTGCAGCTACTGCTTGGGGAGTAATGAGTCTGATTTCAAAACATAAAATAAACATAGGCTTAACAGTCTTAACTCCAGTTGTAGAGAACATGCCCAGCGGTAGTGCAATTAGACCAGGTGATGTTTTAACTGCAAGAAATGGTAAAACAATTGAAGTATTAAATACTGACGCAGAAGGAAGATTAATTATGGCAGATGCCCTAGCCTACGCCTCTGAAAAAAAACCAGATTTAATCTGCGATGTAGCAACTCTAACCGGCGCTTCCTATGTAGCCTTAGGTTTAGATATTGGTGCTATCTTTTCAAATAATGAAGATATAGAAAATATTTTTATCAAATCTACAGAAAAATCTGGGGAAGAATTTTACCCATTGCCCCTGCATGGAGGTTATAAAAAATTGATAGAATCTGATATCGCTGACATGAAAAATACTGGAGGACGTTTTGGAGGAGCTATAACAGCAGCACTTCTTCTTGAAAATTTTGTGGAGGATTTAGATTGGGTTCACCTTGACATAGCGGGACCAGCTAGAGCCAGTAATAGAAAAGGGGCAACTGGATTTTCAGTTTTAACTTTATTCGAATTTTTTAAAGATTTATCTAAGAATCATCCTGAGGGTTAGCAACAATAAAAATTAGGTTATCTCCTGTGGAAACCATTCCACCTTGGGCTACATTTGTTCCAATGACTTTACCTTGACAATCTGGTATTTCAGATTCTTCAAATGAATTTTTCAAGAACAAGATAACACTTGTTTCTCTCATAAATTCCTTGATTAAAATTTCTGCTTCATCTTTTGTGTAAACACAAGGAGGAATGTTTGGAATGGCAGCTGTAAATTTTGTACCAGAAACTTCGAGTACAACTTCTGTCCCTTCAGGCATTTCTTCTCCGCTTTCAATACTTTGAGTAAGAACTAATCCCGGCGCCTCTTCAGAGTCGATCAGCTTTATTGTTGGTAATATGTATCCTGAAAATGCAATTTCTTCAGCATCGATGATGTTAAGTCCTAGTAGCTGAGGTATTTCAATTGTCGGAATTTCATAGTATTTATCAATATCACTTGGATCAGCTGGCCATTCTTGAATTGGTAAATCTTCTACAACTTTTTCCATAAATTCTTTCCAAATAGGTGCTGGTACCCGTCCTCCAGAAACACTTGATACAACTTCTCCATTAATCTCTACATTTGTAAGGGGCAGTTGTTCTTCTGCAAAACCAATCCAGACTGAGGAGGTATATTGAGGAATAAATCCAATAAACCATGCTTCTCTAAATCCTTGATGAGTCCCAGTTTTACCAGCAATTGGCCTGTCATCAAGTACAGCTCTAGTTCCTGTACCGTACTGAGCTGCTACTTCAAGAGTTTTCCTTACAGCCGCAGCAGCTCCAGGATCAGGAATAGTTACCCTTTGTGATGATATATGTTGATAAAGTATCTGACCATTAGAGTCTGTTATATTATCAATTAAATACGTAGGAGCTAAGTAGCCATTATTTGCAAAAGAAGAATAAGCTGAAGCCAGTTCAATTGGAGTTACAGCTCCGGCACCAAGAGTTAATGATATTACGGGATCTAATTCTGAGTCTATGCCAATTCTGTTAGCAGTACTTGAGAGTTTTTCTCCACCAAGCTCTGAGGCAAGTTGTGCGAACACGGTATTCACTGATTTTCTGGTCGCTTCTTCAAGTGAAACCATTCCTGAGGTATCTAGAAGTTTAATAGATCTATTATATTCTGATTTATCTAGACACGGTTTGAAGATAAACTGAGTTTCACTTTCAAGGTTAATTTGAATTAAATTATTTTGTTCTTCAATTAAGACAGGATCTCTTACTAAGAGCAATGTTCGTCCTTCATCATCTTCAGTGGTCACATTCTCATCTTCGGTGTAAATTACAATACCTCCATCTTCAGAATATTGGCCTAGTGCAATGCCTATTGCTAATAATTTATCGGCCTCTTCTTCAAGTTCATTTATCTCTGACGAAATAGGAAACTGATCAATAAAATCTTTGTTTTTTATCTCTTCCGCATGAAAACCTACACATTGAAGTTCAATGGCTCTGTCCTGTGCAGGAAGTTTATTTATAAACCTGTCAGCTTTAATTGAGGTGCCATAATTTCTTACAACCCATTTAGTACCAATACCATCAGGAGCACATGGATATCCACAATCAATTTCAACAGGGCTTCTTGAGTCTCTTGTACTGTATAGCTTTGCTCCAGACTCTAATGCTGCAAGCAAGGTAATTGGTTTAAATGCTGAACCAGGATTTCTCTTGCCTTGTGTAGCAAGATTATACTGTTCTTCTTCGAAAGGTAGACCAGAAGCCATAACCTCTATGGCTCCAGTTTTATTATTGATTAATGTAATTACTCCCGTCGGTTTAGGTTCGGGTTCTTCTAGAATTACATCGGCTTCAGTATCTATAATTTCAGATGGAACCCATTTATTCAAAACCTCGTTAGCGTGATTTTGTAATTCTAAATTAACTGTTATATTTATAGTCAAACCACCACCACCAGTACACGAAGTATCATCTGATGGACATCCAAAAAGAGCTTTTTTCCTTTCTTCTTTTGTAGAACCAAGAACTGCAAATTTTGGTTCATTAAGTAATCTTCTTTTTACCTCAGCAGAAACGTGTTCAGCTTTATTTGAAAGTGTATTTGGTTCTGCAATTGTAAGCGGGGCCAACCTTGCAGACCTGTGCTGAATATCTACAATAAATCCTTCTTTAAGCATGACATCTAAAACATCGTTTCTTCTTTCCAGTACTCTTTCTGGATATTTTCTAGGGTTGTAATATGCTGGACTTCTTATGATGACCACTAGTGTTGCTGCCTCATCTAAAGTAATATCACCAACATCTTTGTTGAAATATTCAAATGAAGCTGATTGGAGGCCATAAGCTCCAGAACCCCAATATATGGAGTTAATATAATATTCTAAAATTTGATCTTTTGAATATCTTCTTTCTAATTCAGCTGCTACAACGGCCTCTGCAACCTTTCTTCGTATGGAGATTTCATCACCTACAAAAGATTGTTTAGCGACTTGAGATGTAATAGTTGAGCCACCCCTAGTAACTCCCCTTAAGTTATCGACTACAGCACTTAATATTGCTACAAAATCTACACCTTCATGTTGATAATAATTACTATCTTCTGCAGCAAGGAGTGTGTTGATAACAAAAGGAGGGACATCTGATAATTTGATTGGATCCCTATTAAGACCATCATGAAGTTCGTCTAATATCTGATTATCTGAAGTAACTATTATCGAAGGTTCAGATAATGATACAAAATCTAAAACCATACCCTCAGCCCTTGGTAAGAATTTTTCTTCCAAACTGGTTACTACTTCCATCGCAGATTTTATAGGTAAAAATGTGAAAAAAGCAAACCACCCCGAAAGCAATAGAGCACTAACTAAAAGACCAAATCCAGCTATATATCTAATTCCATACCTGGATTTATTTTCTAAATTATGGATTTGTGCCATTATCTAATTCTAGTGTCTATAAAAATCAATTTAACATTAGGAGTAGTAATAGGAATACATGTAATATAGATTAACAATGGATTATTCACCAGGACTTAGAGGCGTAATAGCTGGAGAAACTGAAATCTCCACAGTAGGAAT
Organism: bacterium TMED221; assembly: GCA_002169115.2. Next base: position 5,472 of record NHJS02000033.1, read on the forward strand.
GGAAGGAACCTCACTTCGATACAGAGGGTATGATGCTGTAGGTCTTACCAGAACAAGTACATATGAGGATGTTGCATCCTTAATCATCGATGATGATCTGGATGGAGAATTATTTAAAAAGTCATTTTCTAATCATTACAAAAAACTTTCAGAGGACTCAAAATTAACTGAACTAATTAATAGGTTAAAGACAGAACAGCATCCTATGGATGTAACAAGAACAGCTATTTCCTATATTGGTGAAGCTGATGAGAGTAACAAATTAGATGCTGCGAGTAAGGTTACTGCAATAGCTTGTTTAGCTATTGCTTCATATAACAAAGAATCATCAGACGTGTTAGACCAAAAATACACAGTAGCAAGTTCACTTCTACCAAATAGTTCTACAGAACAACAACTTGAAGCATTGGATGATATGTTAATTCTTTATGCTGAACACGGCTTTAATGCTTCTACTTTTGCTGCTCGTGTCACTGCTTCAACAAGATCAGATTTAATAAGTGCAATTGTTTCAGGGGTAGGAACTCTGAAAGGAGAGCTACATGGTGGAGCAAACGAGGCAGCCGTTGAATTAATAAACAGTTTCAATACTCCAGAGGATGCAAAAAATGGCGTTTACCAGCTACTTCAAGATAAAAAGAAAATTATGGGTTTTGGTCACGGTGTTTATAAAATCCAAGATCCAAGAAGTCCTGTTGTAAAAAACTGGGTTGAAGTTCTGTCAACTTCAGAAAAATCTATTAATAAATACGAAATAGCCAAAACCATAGACTCAATTATGGATTCTGAAAAAAAATTATTCCCAAATGTAGATTTTTATGGAGGATTGCTACTTTCCGAATTAGGGTTTGCTGTTGACGTATTCACACCAATTTTTGTTGCTGGTCGTTCTGTTGGATGGTCAGCTCATTATTTTGAACAAAGAAATCAAGATACTCTAATTAGACCCGCTGCAAAATATACAGGAATTCAAGAAAGATAATCACAACTTGAATGAGCCATCTTTTAATAATTTAATCACGAATTATTTAGAAAAAGAAGTTCTCTTAGATGAAGAAACCTTAATTTCCACAAAGTTAGCACTTCTTGACACGATTGGTTGTATTTTTGATGCTGCTGACGGATCTCAACCAGTTGCTTTTGCAACACGCGGCGAACACCAGAAAATAAATAATCCTTTTAAGCATGCACAAAATATAGATAACAACAGAGATATGGGAAGATATTTTACGACCTTGATACGCTGGCATGATTATAACGATACTTTCTTAGCTAGAGAATGGGCTCATCCATCAGATAATATAGGATCACTGCTTGCATATTTTATGTCAAACTCTGGTACTTTTAGAGATTTATCTGACGCTATTGTGAAAACTTATGAGATACAAGGCTCTCTGTCATTGGCAACATCCCTAAACAAAGAGGGTTACGACCATGTATTTTTTGTAAAAATTGCTTCTGCGGCTGTTTATTCTCACTTGCTTTCAGGTGGTAATAATGATGTTGTCACCAGAACAATTAATAATGCCCTTTTAGATGGACCATCTTTGAGAAGCTACAGACACACCCCAAATGTTGGGAGAAGAAAAAGCTGGGCCGCTGGTGATGCAGTATCAAGAGCAATTGAACTATCAGAAATATCATCTATTGAAGATGAAAGATATGATGGAATTTTAAAAGATCAAACTTGGGGATTCGAAAGTATTTATTTTCAAGATGAAACGATGAAGTTTGGTAAAACACTCGACAATTGGGTTATTAATAATGTTCTCTTTAAAGTCCTTTATCCGGCTGAGTTTCATGGGCAGTCTGCCGTCGAAGCAGCTGTACAACTTTCAGAAGAGTATCTAAACAACAAAGATGCTATAAAAAATATTTTAATAGAAACACATGAACCTGCAGTAAGAATTATTAGTAATAAGGATATATTAAATAATGCCTCTGATAGAGATCACTCCTTAGAGTATATGGTGGCAGCCGCACTTTTATTTGGTGATGTAACAAGTGATAGTTATGAAGATACCTTCGAAGGATATAAAGATATTGAGTACCTGAGGAAAAAAATAACCGTAAAAGAAAATCCTGAATTTACTGAAACCTATTACAAATTTGAAAAACGAGAGATTGCTAACAGTATCTATCTTGAGTATGAAGACGGCAGCAAATCAGAAAAGATAACCGTTAGGTATCCAATTGGCCATCCAAAAAGACGACATGAAGCAATCCCTCTTATTAGAGAAAAATTTATTAAGAATACTTCACGTCATTTAGATCGAGACCAGGCAATTCATTTATGGACAGCTATATATGGCCTAGAAACAGATGCTGAATTTAGCCAATTGACTAACCTTTTACTGAATGAGTAAAACTATATATTTACTGGTAGGAGGTGAAGCCACAAGACTTAAGCCATTATCAGAGGGAATCCCTAAAGCTTTGCTAACTGTAAAAGGCACTTCCATAGTTGATTTGATTCTTGATAATCTTGAGCAAGCTGGTTTTAGTAAATTTAAGTTGATATGTTCCATTAAACATAAGGCGCAGTGGGAACAGTACCAAAATCATGCAAAAAAATCTATTGAATTATTATTTGAAACAGAAAAATTAGACACTGCGGGTTACATTATTCAAAATATAGAAGCATTTGAGGAAACTTTTTTTTGCATGAACGGTGATTTGCTTTTAGACATGGATTTTCAAGCATTCATAAGTTATATTGAAAATGCTTCAAATTCAACCGTATGTTCTGTTAAAGTTGACAATCCCTCAAGGTTTGGAGTATTACATCTTGATAACAACAAGATAATTAATTTCATTGAAAAGCCAGATGATTTAAAATATGGAAACAATATCAGCATGGGTTTTTATTACATTTACAAAAAGGACATATTGAAAATCAAAGAATATTTAAATATTCCAACATCCTTTGAAAAAGATGTTTTTCCTTCTTTGGCACAAAATTTACTTTTAGATTGTTATAAGGTTGATGGCAATATGATTGATGTTGGAACAAGGGAGTCCTACATAAAAGCACATACCGATATTAACGATAACTGGATTGCAGAAAATGTAACCTTGGGTTTAAATACCAAAATTGAAAACAGCGTAGTGTTCGAGAATTCTCAAATTGGTAATGATGTGAAAATATCTAATGCAATAATTCTTAAAGATAGCGTTATACCTGATGGTACGATAATTACTGAAGAAATATATAAATGAAAACAGAAAAAGCATTAATTACAGGTGGAGCGGGTTTTATTGGCTCTCATCTTGTTGATGACTTAATTAAAGATGGATATGAAGTTATGGTTGTTGACAACCTTTTAAGTGGCAAAAAGGAAAATATTTCTAGCATAGTAAGCAATAATATTTATTACGATGACATTGGATCTGATAATGTATTACAAAATATAATTGAATTTGACCCAGATATATGTTTTCACTTAGCTGCTCAGTCTTCAGTTGTTATCTCTGTAGATAACCCAATGTTAGATTTTGAACACAACATTTTGCAGCCACTAAAACTTATAAAAGTTTTACTTACAACAAATTGTAGAAAGATAGTGTTCTCTTCATCGGGCGGCACAATTTTTGGCGAACCGCAGATTATTCCAACCTCTGAAAAAGATTTTGCTGGAGAACCTGAATCCCCATATGGAGTTGCAAAGAAAAGATTAAATGAATTTATTGAATTATTGTTAGAGGATATTCCAACTATGTCCTATTCGATACTCAATTTTTCCAATGTTTATGGGCCCCGACAAGACCCTAATGGAGAAGCAGGTGTTATTTCTATCTTTACAAGCAAAATGATGAATAATTCTGAACCTATAGTGTTTGGCGATGGCGAACAAACAAGAGATTATATTTATGTCCAAGATGTTGTTGATGCATTAATCAAATCTTCCAGAACTGATGATAATTTATTTTTAAATATTGGTACCGGCGTAGAGACTTCTGTAAATGAATTAGTTTCTACTTTAAAAAATACGATAGGTTATGAAGGCAAGGTTCTCTATCATCCAAAAAGAGACGGAGAGCTTTTAAGAAGCGTGCTTGATAATTCAAAAGCAAAAAAAGTTTTAGGATGGGATCCCAAATTTTCGCTTAATGATGGGATCACTGAACTCATTCAATGGCTTAAAGCTTAGAGAAAAAAATCTTCGTCAGCATCTCTAATAATTTCATTCACACCTTTTTCGGAGAAATTGTAAGAATAGCCTCGAATTAGAGCTACAGGCACTTCATCAACTTTGTTCATAACCAATTCCGATGCAGCTGCTAGTTCGTCAATAATTGCTATTTCAGTAGCCATCAAGTCATTTCCAAATGAGTCAGTGGTTCCGATATAACTTGATAATGGTTCAATACCTGAACAACCAATTGCAACGTTAGTTTGTCCCTTTCTCCAAGCCCTTCCGAATGTATCACTAATAATTACTGCTATATTGACTCCATACTCAGCTCTAATTTTATGCCTAAGAGCACGGGCAGTTTTATCTGGATCTTCAGGTAAAAGTAAAGCATAGCCTTTGTCAATATTTGATTTATCAATACCTGCATTTGCACATATAAAACCATGTTTCGTTCTTGCAATCACTGTTTCTCCACGTTTTCTGAGAATTTCAGTTGATTCATTTTTCAACACTTCAGATATGTCATTTACCTCTAAATCAATGGCTCTGTCTTCTATTTTGGAAATAATTTTCTGAGTGATAACTAAAACATCATTTTCCATAAACTTTTCTTCAATATCACTGAAAGCAACATCTAAAATTTGAATCAAATTATCATTTTTTTTAAACTCAGGTAAACCAAAAATAGGTATGATCTTTACAATATTTTTATTCATCACTAATTATTTCATTGGCTAAGTTAACAGCAATTTCCTTATCTGAAAATAAAATATTCTTCGTTTTGACATTTTTGTCAGACTTTTCATTTTCATGAACGATATAGTTATTTGCAATATCTTTATAGAAAATTTTCAACCCCTCTATATTAGGTTCAAGTCCGAAAGCTTTAAAATTCTCATCAGAGGGACCTTTCAAGGCTTTGTTATCAATAAAGGGGCTAACAACTGTTACATTCCTATTACTAGAAATTAATTCTTTTATAATGCTGATACTTAATATTGGTCCAATTGAAAGAATAGGATTTGATGGTCCGATAACTATTTGATCAGCTTCCATGAGAGCTTTTCTTACTTCATCTGTAATCGTTGCTTTTTCAGCACCTTTATATACAACTTCTTTTAATTCTGGTTCCGCTTTTCGTTCAACGAAGTATTCTTGAAAGCTCAATATTTCATTATCAGATGTTGTCAACATTGTCTTAATTTGATCATTAGTCATTGGTAGCAAGGCACAGTTTAAGTTATAAAACTCAGTCAAAAATTTAGTAATTTCTGTAAGAGTATGCCCATCATGTAACATTTGATTTCTTAATAGCTTAAGTGCAAGATCTTTGTCTCCAACTGAAAATTGCTGGCTTTTATAATTTTTAAAATAATCGCTGACATTGAAAGTATCGTCTTTTTGCCCCCACCCAAATTCGCCTTCCATATTGGCTAGAGCATACATAACAGAATCCACATCAGGCGAAAGTTTTACACCATGAATAATCTCATCATCACCTGTGTTAACAATTATTGATAGGTCTATATGCTTTTGGGCATAAAACCCTTTTGCCAGCTTGGCTCCACCAATTCCTCCAGAAATGTAAGCTAACTTTTTCATCTCGAACCTATATCTAGTAAATATTCATGTAACATTTTATTAATGGTAGACAAAGAAATTATAGAAGCAATTGCTGAATTAAGTGAATCTGAATTAAAACGTCT
>NHJS02000028.1 GCA_002169115.2 bacterium TMED221
ATGAAATCTCAGATGGTATTTTTATGTCACATTTTGAATTATATTTATCTAGCATGAAAAATATTAATGCAAAAACAGATCATATAGAAGCTATAGTGGATGATGTTTCAAAAAACAAACCTAAAAGTTTTGATAAATATAATTTAGAGCCTGAATGTTATAGTTTTTTGGAGGGTAATAATAGATTACTGAATACAAATCAACTTCATATTATATCTGCATTATTCACATATGGTAGAGAAACAACTCTTCCTGGAATGTTTCAGAAACTATTACTAAGAATTGGTGAATCTTCAAAGTATGACCAGCTAAAACTTTATTTAAAAAGGCATATTGATGTAGATTCAAACAGGCATGGACCATTATCATTAATACTATTCAATAAATCCTGTGAATGTGATGATTTAAAATATAATCAAGCGATGGATGCGGCAATTAAGAGTATAGAAATTCGGTATAATTTATGGACAGGTATCCATAAAAAAATAGATTCTATGAATAATTAAAATACTTAAAATTTATATTTTGTATTAATAATAATCCAATTCAGATCTCTATCATGAGCTTTCATTTTGCTACGATAATTCACATCTACTTTCAAAGCATTAAAGAAAATTTTAGTAACACCAAATCTAAGATAATCAAATGATTGTCCTGATCCCACTGGGGTTCCTTCATTTATATCTTCTCCAACGCCTAACTCACCAAATAAACTATAATCATCCATTTTAATCTTTTTACCGATTTTGACATGATGGGAAGTTTTATAATAACTTGAGTCGGAAAACCATAATTCTTGTCTTGTTGCAATATAACTTTCAGCAAAAAGGTTGGACGATAATAATAATGATATTACTATAAAATTAATTACTTTATGCATAGTAGATCTCCTAAATTTATAATTTTTTCTGGTATTTTTAATTTGAATATATGAATATTATTCTTTACTCATCTTCCATAAGCTTGCATTACTATTTGAATTTATTAGAAATAGTTCACCTATACTATTAACTTCTATATCTCTGATTCTTCCAATGAGATCTTCAAATATAATATCCTGACTCAAAACTTCATTGTTCTTAAAATTAAGTTTATATAATGTTTTATATTTTAACGATGTTACAAACACGTCACCTTTCCATTCTGGATAAAGATCTCCGTTGTATATCAAAATATTGCTTGGTGCAATCGATGGTGTCCAAGTCCATAATGGTTTCGTAAAGTTAGCTTTCCAGGCACTGCCGTCTCCGATTTTAGTGCCTATATAATTAGTTCCACCCCAACCAATAATTTTCCAACCATAATTACCACCAAATTCTACTCTACCAAAAAAATCTCCACCTTTAGCACCATGGTTTGAAATGTAGACTTCGTCATCAAACGGAGATAAATACATTCCCTGTGGATTTCTAATACCAATTTGAACCACCTCTGGTAGCCATTTAGGTTTGATTGTAAATTTCGGATTATCTTGTGGTATCGAGCCATCCAAATGAATTCTAATAATACTGCCTGGATGATTAGTTATATCTTGAGCAATCATTCCTTTCCCACGCTCACCTATAGATGCATATAAATAATTATCTTTTATTACAATACGTGAACCAAAATGATAACCGCTACTAATAGGTGATTCAGCTCTAAATATATTTTCAAAAATAATTTTTTGCTCATTATATAACCCTCTTGCTATTGAAGTAGAAGATTTACCTTGTTCTCTGTCTTCAGAGTAACTGACATATACATAACCATCTTTGTAAAGAATATCTAACAACCCTCCTTGTCCATAATAAAAAAAGTTAAGATCATGATCAATAGAGTGTTTCTCTCCAGTATTCATATTAATGCGAAGGATTTCACCAGTCTTTTCAGTAATGAGTAAATTATTATCATTTATAAATGTCATGCCCCATGGCTCATTTAAGTTAGAAGTAATTTCTGACAGTTTGATTCCATTAGATGATAGTATTGTTTCAGAAAATCCTATCGATAGAAATAAAAAGTTAAGAAAAAGTATTAATATATAATTTTTAATCATTAGTATTCATTGACAACCAAGGCTCTTGAGGTTTTAGTTTTTTACCTTCTTGGAGTAGTTCGATAGAGATATTATCTGGTGATTTTACGAATGCCATGTAACCATCTTTTGGAGGATAACTAATTACATACCCCATATCTTTTAGTTTCTTACATATTTCATATATATTTTTAACTCTGTACGCTATATGTCCAAAGTTTCTCGATGATGTTTTTAGATCATCTCCATCCCAATTATATGTCAACTCTAACTCTGCATCAGAATCATTAGGAGCAGATAGAAATATTAAAGTGAATCTCTCATCTTCAAATTCCATCCTTCGAACTTCTTTTAAGCCTAATCCATTACAAAAAAAATTTAAAGATTCATCGATGCTGGTGATTCTAAGCATTGTATGTAAATATTTCATAACATAATCATAACAAAGAAATGTAGGACATAACTAGTATTTTTAATACCCTAGGACTACCTCAAATGATTTGTTTGGGACATGAATATTGTTATGGCTATTTTTTTATCTAACTTTCTCCAAGACATCAGCGACATTTCCTAATTGTGTCTTAAGCTTTCGTGCATCTTTGGTTTGATTATTTAAGTAATCATTCGATGTCTTGGTTATATTTAAAGAGAAATCATCGAAGAGCTTAATTAAACTATAATTAAATTTCCTCCAGTCATCAACTTCTTCTATTCCTACTGGCATTTTTATTTGATTAGCATTTTTAAATCTTGAATCTATATATACTTTATCTAAGTCTGGCTGCAAAATTTTAATATTAGCATATGATCCATATAAAAAAATATTGCTGACATCTGAAGTTTTCGCTAAAACTTTTTTGAATCCTCTAACCGTTAACTCTATATTAAAATCTGGTTTTGGCAGCTTAATTTCATATATTTCATCAGTATTAGCAAATCTTTGCTTCATCTTTGAACCAAGAGCAACCCCTTCTTGATAAGGCACCAATGATATAGATTGTGTCAGAGATAATCTTTGACTCAGAGATTGAGCGAAATTATTTTTTAGTGAAGACAGATTTGATAACATATTCTTAGGGATTGAGTTAAAAGATTTCTCTCCTAGTTTAACCTCAGTAACACCTATCCTAAATCTATACTTGTCTTTAAGAATAAAACTAGATAATATTTTTTCCACAGAATGAAAAGCATTAATTTTCTCATTAGAATCAGATAATAACCCTTCGGTATAAAATTTTTCAATCATCTCTAGTATCTGCGCCTGTGTAAATGGTTGCTTAGACATAGAAGTAATCTCAACATCAAATGGTATTGATGCAATGAGTTTTTGAGATTTGAAGTTATAGAACATAATTTGAAAATACATATCAACAAAATTCGCATATGTTTTGGAAATTGGAAAATATTCAACTGAGTAAGATTCAGAATCTAAGGCAACTGACATAACAATAGACTCCTTCTCGCCTTTATCTAAATCTGCAAGGCCATATCTAATATTATAATTAGGTGTTTTTGTTTTTTTTAGAGAATCTAAAAGTGAAGCTGAAACAACATCAAGACCCATGCTATTTTTCTTGTTTAGGAGTTTATCTGTAAATTTTGCAGAAGTTTGTTTATCTACATAATTCCCTGAGAAAGAGAATCCAGCATAGAAGACATCATATTCTTCTGCTACAAGGTTTGAGATAGGTAAGATTGTTAAAAAAACTAATAAATAAAAATTTTTTATAGACATCATTAAAACTTAGAAAAGATCATCTACCTCTGCATCCCTTTTATTTTTTAGCTGTTCTCTCTCTTCCATCCTTTTCTCTTTAGCTATACGTCTTTGTTCTTTTTTCTCTTCAAGTGCTTTCTGTCTTTCTTGTCTTGCTTTTAATATTTTCTTTTTATTAATTTTAAATTGTTCTTTCTTTAAAGCTTCTTCATCATATTGAACTGGTCTAACTATATACTGACCAGGAATAAACCCAACAGACATATCAAAAGCACCTTCTGTAAATTTTGCCTGCGACAAATTTGATCTAACTTGTGTAATCTCGACTTTACCTAAGTACTTTTCAACATTTCCAATTGCCTCATTTGTATAACTATCTATAATCTTGTCACCTTTTTCATACAGTTCATAAGAGTCGCCCTTCTTAAACTGATTTCCACCTTGTCCAAGGATTAACGTATCATCATTATAATTTTCAACAATGACTGGATGCGCAGTAAATAATACCTCTTGCCCAATAATTTTTACTGCTTTATCGACAAGCGTGGTAATTATTTCAATAGGATCATCAGATTTGAATGTGGCTGTTACTTTATAGTTATTGGCGTTTTGTATTTGTTTAGTTGCTACATCCAACAAGCGATATGTCACATAAAAAGAACCTACTTTTCTAGATATCTCTTTATCGCTACTCTGTATTTTTATAACCTTATCTTTAACTGTAAAATCTTCGACAGATCCAACAAAGATAAAATCTGATGATACTTCATTACCTAGCTTGGCCATTTCAATCGCAGGAGCTCTTCCCTCGATAATATTTAGCTTTTCATCTGCAATTTCTTTGATATATTCTCTATCTAATATTGTAAATTTTCTAGTTTGAGTTAAATAGTTTGTGAGTCCTTGATTTATTAGTCTAAGTAATCTCTCTTTATCACTGGACCCTAATTTATATTTTTCATCAGATGATTTTAAGGTTTTAATATTATCATCACTCACAAAGTTTTTTAATGAATCTAAAATAGAGCTGCTCTTTGATCTTTCCTCGTAAAACCTAAAAGGTACAATAGCAATTCGTGTTCTCTGGGCACTCTGTGGAATTTCAAATCTTGCTACTTGTGATCTAATTTGTACATGATGCCAACCATTTGAATCTACCTCTTTTGAAAGAATATCATATGATTTTATTCCTCCTTTCACCTCATTAATAATATCTTTAACATATTGTTGTGAATAAGCCTTTTTGGCAGGTTCCTGTATATTTACATTTACATCAACTGAGCTGGAGTCTCCAGAGGTGGTACTATTTGCAATAGTTTCCTTAATCTCAGAAAATTTTGATGATAAGAAACTTTGCAACTCTTTTGCTTTCGAAGACTGCTCTACTGATTCACCACCTAAAACTTTTATAACAGTTTTAGTATATACATTCTTACCATTAACCATCGTTATAGCATCTGATAATGCATTATTCACAGCTTCTTCGAGTGACTGTCCTGTTCCAGTAGTTGTCATTTCCTGAAATTTTATACTAGAATAAGCATACATCTGAGGATGGAAAGCAAGTATAACAAATAAAAGAATAGTAACTAATCTAGACATACTTAAAATTATAACTCGCCAAGACTAGCCTGAAGGTCTTCTGTACCTTCTATATCATTAGCTTGTGCCCCACTAATTATTAAGCCCATCACAGAGGTGACATTAGAAATGTAACCAGGAATTTTTGGTATGATTTTAGCTACACCTCCTAACTCTTTAAAAGCGCTCATAGGGTTAGCTGAAACACCGGCAACCATTGTTTTTGAAACAGGCACGAGCTGAATCGTAGCTTTAAGACCTTTAATTGCTGATGGAAATGATTTCACATAAAGTACCTTGCCTTCAGCTGATAAACCACCACTTTTTAGAGAATCAACTGACTCAAGTGCCTTGCTTGCTTGCGTAGTAACTTTAATGGAATTTGCTATTCTGTCAGCCTCGCTATTTTTACTATTCTTAGAATACTCAATTCCTGCTTTAACTATATCGGCCTCAGTGTTCTTGCCTACCGCTCTAAGTAATATTTCTTGAGCGAGCATAAAGTGCTTCGAGGACTGATCAAATTTAGCTAAAAGCTGAGTTTTTCCACCCGCAAGATCGACATCGCTATCTCCACCACCCAATGGATTCATACTTTTCAAGTCATCTAAACCTGGTAGTGCCATTACCTGTAATGGACTTAATAAGACAATAAATGATATTAAGAGTATTTTTTTCATATTAATTTAACCTTTTTGCATTGAATTTATTTAGTAATAATTTACCGACTTTATTAGAAGTTATTCTAACTGCATTAGTTTCAGCTTCTTGCTCATCAGATCCTTCGCCTTTTGCTTGTATGCCAGAAACAGTTGCTTGTGGTCTCCATCTTTTTTTAGTTTTACCTTTTTTAGCCATATAGCATTCTAAAACTGCTTTTTTAACAATTACATTTTTCATAATTGCTCCAGTTGTTGGACTTCTCTGTGTAATGCCAACATCAAAACTACCAGTTATATAACAATCTACTTCATCATTAACTAGAGCATCTTTTACTTTTTTTGTTAATTTTTTATCATATTTATTACTTTTACTATAAGCTATTTTAATTTCTTCATATAAATCTATAACTCCTGGTATTGAGTCTAAGGACAATAAATCAAAATTATTTTCCAATAACTCTTCAGTCATGCCAGACTCTATTGCCCCTTCTAAACCATCGTCTACAGTATATGTATATTTAGCTGCGGATACTATCCGTCCGCCCCCTGATTCTCTCATGTTCGTATCAACATTTTTTGTTGTCTGAGTACTATCATTTCTTTGTGAACTATTACCCTGAAAATCTCCAGACTCAGACGTATCAGTATTGCTAGAACTAATAACAGAACTATCGTCTACTGCCTCTATTTGATCTGTGTTTATAGATTTATTGCCTTCTTTGGTAAAGGAAGAATCTGCATCACTACTTCTGTCGCTAGAAGTAGTTGTTGTATTTATATTTGTGTTTCTATCAACAGTTCTTGTTCTATCAAACTTTTCATCCATACCAGTTGCTTTTCTCACTATCATAAGAGAAGTAATTGTTAATTCACTATCTTCACTCGCAATCTTGGATCCAGAATTTATTATCTCTTCAATGGCTACTGTATCAATATTTGTTTTAACAACAATTCTCAAAGATTGATTGTCTTTGATATTTTGTTCATCGACGACTAGATCACAGGTTAGGTAAGCATCTAAGTTATTTTCAATTTCAGATTTAACTCGATTGTAATTTTTTCTTGTATCTCGATCCATTTCCCTAACATATTTTTTAAAAGCATCTTTGCAAGCTAAGTTCATAGCTTTTGAACGTATTATTTCCTTATTCAACTCATAATCCCCTATCGAGGTGTAGTTATAAGTAGCCTTTCCATTGATCTCTAGTGAAAAAGCTATTAAGGGTTGGAATAAAATTGAAATTACAAATAATGTAAATAATTTATGAAGTTTTAACATATCAATCCCTGCAACTTATTGTTAATTTGGTATAATTTCCATCGATAGATTTTCTAAAAATATTATAGCCCTTTGTGCCGCAAACTTTACCAGCATCGCTATAACATGAATCCATATTGCTAGATTGACATATGACAATGATACCTTTTTGACCTGACTGAAGATATACTTCTTGAGTAGTAGCACAAGAAGTTAGTAAGAGTAGTAAACTACTAAATAAGAAAAATTTTATATTCATATTCTAGTCCACAAAATCCATTAATGTGATACTAAAAGTATGGTTTATAAATAGGTTAATTGCAACCCTCATGATACAACTTCAGAGACTACTTTATCTAAAATATATTATGAAAATAGTATTTTTGGCAGACTCTTATGATATATATAGAAGCTAAATACTAAGATGATTGTAATATTGTTAATGCTTCATCCATTGTTTTTTTAGCATCTCCAAAAAGCATTCTTGTATTTTCTTTGAAAAATAATGGATTTTGGACTCCTGCATAACCGGTAGCCATTCCTCGTTTTAGCACCACAGAAGTTTTTCCTTTCCAACACTCTAATACTGGCATACCTGCTATTGGACTTTCAGGATCATCTAAAGCAGAAGGGTTTACAATATCATTAGCACCAATAATGATTGAGACATCTACATTTTTAAAGTCATCATTGATTTCATCCATTTCATAAACAATATCATATGGTACTTTCGCTTCTGCCAAGAGTACATTCATATGGCCAGGCATTCTTCCAGCAACAGGATGAATAGCAAAACTAACATCGATGTTTTTACCTTTAAGCATCTTAGCAATTTCATTCACAGTATGCTGTGCTTGACTTACGGCCATTCCATAACCAGGAATAATCATAATTTTCTTTGCCGATAATAATAATTCACTTAATTCTTGAGACTCAATTTCAATTATCTCTCCTTGATCTTCAACCGCGGTTGAGGTTGATTTTGTATCTGTACCAAAACCACCAGCAATTACAGAAATAAAACTTCGGTTCATAGCTTTGCACATAATATAACTTAGTATAGCTCCACTACTTCCAACGAGTGCCCCTACAACAATTAGTAAATCATTGTTAAGCATGAAACCAGTGGCTGATGCAGCCCAACCAGAATATGAATTCAACATTGATACAACTACTGGCATATCTGCTCCACCTATTGCTAAAACTAAATGCATGCCAAATAAAAATGCAAGCCCCGTCATAATAATTAGAGGGATAATGGCNTCATTAGTTGAATTAGNCGTTGTAAAAATATAACCATAAAATATTACTATTAAAATTATTCCAAGATTGAGCAAGTGCCTAGAAGGCAAGATAAGTGGGTTTCCACCAATTTTCCCACTAAGTTTTCCAAATGCAATAATTGATCCTGAAAATGTAATAACCCCAATAAATATTCCAATATATAGTTCGATGCTATGTATGAGCTTTTCAGTTCCTTTTAAAATTAACGTTTCATCTAAAAAATTTACATAGCCAACTAATACTGCAGCTAGTCCTACCAAGCTATGCAATATCGCTACCAACTCAGGCATTTCTGTCATTTGGACATTTTTAGCTAAATAAATACCAATGGAACCACCAATAATCATTAAAATGAATATTAATAAAAAGTTTTCTGTAACAAGCGGGCTCAGTAGTGTTGCAACTATTGCAATTGACATGCCAAGAATGCCATACATATTTCCTTTTCTAGCTGATTCTTGATTGCTTAAACCACCAAGAGTTAATATAAATAAAACTGTGGCTCCAATATATAACGCCCTTGCAAGCTCAATACTTATTTCAAAATTCATAAAATTATTTCCTAAACATATCCAACATTCTTTTTGTGACTGCAAAGCCTCCAACAATATTTATACTAGCAATCAAAATTGCAAGCGATGACATGATTACTAACAAAGAATTTTCAGAAGATACCTGTATCAAAGCGCCGATGATTATAATACTACTAACAGCATTGGTCACTGACATTAGGGGCGTATGCAATGATGCCGTAACATTCCAAACAACCATATATCCGATAAAACATGATAGAACAAATACTGTAAAATGTGCCATAAATGAGGCAGGTGCAGATGAACCAACACCTATTAGTAAAAACAAGGATATTAGAAAAGGTATGACTGGAAATACTTGCTTGGTTGAATCTTTTTTTTCAGAGATAAGAGTTTTTGGTTCACTCTTAGTGATTGTTTTTGGTTTTTGAGGTTCTACCTTAGGTGGCGGATAAGAAATTTTTCCATTTCTAATTATTGTCATTCCTCTTATAACTTCATCTTCCATATTAATTTGTGCTTCGCCATCTTTGTTTGGTGTTAAGTCATGTATGACATGATAAAGGTTCGTTGCATATAACTTACTAGACTGTGATGCTAGACGTGAGGGTAGATCTGTATAACCAATAATGGTTACTCCCCCTTGAACAACACACATATCTTTTTGTGTATAGGCGCAGTTTCCACCTTGTTGAGCTGCTAAGTCCACAATAACGCTCCCAGGCTTCATTATCTCAATCNTGTCTTCTGTAATTAATTTAGGAGCTTCTTTGCCNGGTATCANNGCTGTTGTNATAATTATATCTACATCTTNACATTGNGATTTAAATAANTCATGTTCTGCTTNAAGAAAATCCTTNCTCATTTCTTTNGCNTANCCTCCNGNACCAGANCCNTCTTCNNTNANATCNATTGTTAAAAANTCTGCATTGAGGCTTTCAACNTGCTCTTTNACTTCCGGTCTTGTATCAAAAGCTCTNACAATTGCNCCTAANCTAACGGAGGTNCCGATTGCNGANAGACCAGCTACNCCNGCCCCNATAATTAGTACTTTNGCNGGAGGTATTTTGCCTGCGGCAGTTATTTGACCACCAAAAAATCTTCCAAATTTAAATGAAGCTTCAATAACAGCTCTAGATCCAGCAACATTAGCCATTGAGCTTAATGCATCCATTTTTTGTGCCCTTGATATTCTTGGCACACAATCCATTGCCAATACATTTACATTTTCTACTGCCATTTTTTTTAATTTTGATGTATGTTGTGCAGGACCAAAGAATGATACAAGAGTTTTAGAACCAACTAACGCAGCCGTCTCATCAGGCATGTCCTCTGATGGGGCATTTATTTTTAGGATAATGTCTGCAGATGACCAAATTTCATTCGTATCTTCAGTAATGGATGCGCCAGATTCTACATATTGATCATCCGTAAAATTAGATTTTAAGCCTGCTTTACTTTGAACCAATACTGAGTATCCCAGCTTAATAAATTTAATTACTATGTCAGGTGTAATTGAAACACGATTTTCGTTTTCTAAGACTTCCTTTAGAACTCCAATAATCATTTATTTTCCATAATGTAGATTATCATAATAATTAACTGACAGTGATGTCTGAAGTTAGATTAATAATATAATCTTATATGATTTATATTTATTATGGAAGCTTAAACA
>NHJS02000005.1 GCA_002169115.2 bacterium TMED221
ATACCACCACAACCACAACAGTTCCAGATACCACCACAACCACAACAGTTCCAGATACCACCACAACCACAACAGTTCCAGTAAATATCTCTGAAGACAAAGAATCTGTTCAGATAATAGAGGAAGAGGAGGTTGGTGAACAGTTTTTATACGATGGGCCATATTCATCATTTGCGGGATTTGAAGGCTTAAATCAAGTATTACT
Source organism: bacterium TMED221 (assembly GCA_002169115.2). The sequence goes on from NHJS02000005.1 coordinate 206, forward strand.
CGATGAGCTAGTAGAGGCTTTACCAGCAGAGTTAAAAGGAGTAATTGAAAATAAGATATTATTCATTAACGGTTGTCATCAATATGCTCTCACTGTTGTCTCTAGGTGTCCTTATGGTGTATGGGATTCATCAGGAACTTATCCTGATGGAACCAAAGGCTCAGAGTGGAGTCTTTCGATATGGATTTCAAATAGAGCATTTACAGCTGGAGAGCAAAAGGATGTATTGATTCACGAATCAGCCCATGCTTTTTCATATTTAACCAGAAATTGTAATACTGAAAATAATACAAGTTTTAGAAAAGACGCGTGGGATTATTTTGGAAGCGAAGAACAATTTGCTGATGCACTTGTACTTTATTTTGGAGGTTCGTACAACCACTACAGGGAATCGGGAGATCTTACCAACGAGGAAACGAATTATATTTCAAAATATATAGGTACTTGTAGCTAAGGTTAATTTTCTGTATATTGTCTACATGGACGAAATCGTAAATAGTGCAATATCTTTTAAAATAATTCCTTTTTTCATACCTATCCTTTTTTATTTTTTAGGTTTAAATACTGAAACAACAGAACTTAAAAAATTAATTACTGAAAAGAAGACTTTGGTGTACGGCTTGATTTTTCAAATAATATTTTTACCTTTAGTCGGTATTGCACTCTCAACTATTTTTAAAACATCTATTTTCTCTACTGCTGTAGTTCTATCCTTACTTGTTCCTGGAGGTCATGTATCCGGACTACTGACTCATATTAAAAAAGGAAATGTTGCACTTAGTGTAGGCCTAACATCAATTGCATCAATGTTATCTCCTTTTACGATTGTGCTGTGGCTAAATATTGTAATCAGAGATAGTCAAGAATTCAGTATAAATTTTTTACAGACTTTTTTACAGTTAGCTATATTAGTTTTAATACCGTTCTTAGCTGGCATTTATACTTTAATCAAAAAACCAATGCTAGCCCAGAAGCTCTCTGGAAGATTAGATCAGTTTCTTAAAGTTGTAGTATTGGTGTTAACTTTTAGTGGACCAATTGAAATTAGAGAACTTTTAGTGGACAATTTTTTTGAAGGATCCAAACTAGCTGTTCTAGTATTGATAGCAATTTATTTATTAAACGTAGTTGGATCTAAAACACTAAATCTAAGCAATAAAAATATGCAAACAATAACAATTGAAGGGTTGTGTCAGAATTTTCCAATAGTCCTCGTGCTTGCAGCATCTCTTAATTTGCCCGAATTAATTGTATACGGAGTCATCTATTATTTAATAAGTATGGCTTTCGCTGCTTCTTATGCATTTCTTAAAAATATTTAAATCTTGTTGATTTAAGTTTTTTATGTATATAATGATATTGTCTTTCAGACAAACAAATCACTACCATTCCAAATCGAATGTTTTGAATTAGGAGAAAAATGTCCGCTAGAACACAATTACAATCAAAACCAGTTACTGACTTGAGGGCAATAGCAGAAGGACTAGGCCTTGAACATAAAGGTATGCAAAAAGCTAAACTCATTGATCTACTTCTCGAACAAGGTGATGCAGTTGTTGAGACTGAAGAACCTATTGTTGCCGAGGTTATCAATAAAAATGATGATTCAGACCTTCCATCAGTTGTTAATTCTGGAGATAGCCAAGTAAAAGCTGGAGAATCTAGAGAAGGAATATTAGATATTCTTCCAGAAGGTTATGGGTTTTTAAGATGTAGTGGTTACAAACCTGGTGATAATGATGTCTACGTGCCAGCAGGGAGTATCAAAAAATTCAGGATGCGTAAAGGTGATCTAGTTGAAGGTCCTATTAGAGCGCCAAGGCAGAAAGAAAAATATCCAGCTTTAATTGAACCTAAAACAGTTAATGGAGCCGACCCGGAACTTTTAGCAAGAAGAGTAGATTTTAATAAATTGACGCCACTTTTTCCCGATGAGCGGTTAAAACTAGAGGTCCTCGGAAAGCCTGAAAAAATTGTTGGAAGAATAATAGATTTAATTGCCCCTATCGGTAAAGGCCAAAGAGGGTTAATCGTATCACCTCCTAAAGCTGGTAAAACAACAATTCTTAAAGAAATTGCCAATTCGATTACTGAAAATAATCCTGAAGTACACTTAATGGTTGTTCTTGTAGACGAGAGACCTGAAGAAGTTACTGACATGCAGCGCTCAGTTGATGGCGAAGTAATTTTTTCAACCTTTGATAGACCCCCAGAAGAACATACTCAAGTTTCAAGACTTGCGATCGAGAGAGCAAAAAGGCTCACAGAAGAAGGTAAAGATGTTGTCATATTGCTTGATTCCATTACTCGTTTGGCTAGAGCTCACAACTTAGCATCTCCAGCTAGTGGTCGAATACTCTCCGGTGGTTTAGATTCAACTGCTATTACACCTGTAAAGCAATTTTTTGGAGCAGCTAGAAATATTGAGGGTGGCGGCAGCTTAACTATCCTTGGTACCGCTCTTGTTGAAACTGGATCTAAAATGGATGAAGTAATATTTGAAGAGTTTAAAGGTACTGGAAATATGGAACTTAAACTAGACAGAGGCCTTGCTGACAAACGTGTATTTCCCGCAATTGATGTTACACCTTCCGGTACTAGAGAAGAACAAAGACTCGTTTCTCCAGAGGAATTACAGTCCTTATGGGCTCTAAGAAGGGTACTCGTTGGGCTAGAGAGCGGTGCCACGGAGCTTCTAATTGATAGATTCAAAACTGTTAAAACCAATGAAGCCTTCTTAAAAGATGTCGCAAAAAACAACAAGTAAGTTAGAGTGTANATATGAAACAAGGCATACATCCAGATTATAGAGAAGTAGTTTTCCAAGATGAAGACGCAGGTTTTGCATTTCTNACTCGTTCTACAATTAAAACAAGTGAGACAATTTCTTGGGAAGATGGAAACGACTACCCATTAGTTAAACTTGAAATATCTAGTGCAAGTCACCCATTTTTTACTGGTAAACAGAAACTTGTCGACTCCACAGGACGTGTAGAGAGATTTAAACAAAGGTACGGTTCTACAAGTACCCGTCAAGCACCACAAGAAGCTTCTTCTCAAGAAGAAGAATAACTTAATTTAATACACCCAAAATGTCTAAAGACAATATTGCCTATGGAGGACAAGCTGTAATTGGTGGCGTCCTGATACAAAGTCCAAAGGGTTGGTCTCTCGCTGTAAGAGATCAAAAAAATCAAATTCATAATTACTTTGAAAAAAGAACTCCATTAACGCAAAGAGAGGGTATTTGGAAAATACCTTTCGTAAGAGGAGTGGGAGCGTTAATTGATTCTTTATATGTGGGCTATAAAGGCATATCACTTTCAGATACTTTATATTACGGCGAACAAGAAGAAGAGACTCTTTTTACTAAAATTACTAATACTTTACTTATAGTGTCAATACTGAGTCTTCTTATAGTCGGGCCAAGATTATTGATAGACCTCTTAGATCTTACCCAAACTATGAAGGGATTTACTGAAGGCATTCTGAGAGGATTAATTGTTATTACATACATTTACCTAGTTGGTAAAACAAAGGATGCTCAAGAGTTGTTTGAGTATCATGGNGCAGAACATATGACCATAGCATCATTCGAAGCTGAACATTCACTTGAAATAGATGATGTTAAAAAATTTCCCAAAGAGCATATTCGATGTGGTACTTCTTTNATATTTTTAATAGTTTTTGTCAGCCTGTTGACTCTTCCCTTTATTCCAACCCTTAATGTATTTTTTACTCTTATCACACGGCTGTTACATGTTTTTGTTGTCGCAATGATTTCGTATGAAATATTAAAATTTAACTTTAAAAATAGTGATTCTTTAATCTCCAAAATTTTTGCAACGCCTGGAATTTGGACTCAAAAAATAACTACAAAAATACCCAGTGATGAACAGATTCAAGTTGCAATAATATCTATGGCTAATTGTATTAAATATAGTGAAGATAATGCNCAATTTGATGAACTACTATCTACATCAAAGGAGTTAAAAAATGGATGAAGCATTAGTTGAGAAACTTACAGCATTAGAAAGCTCTTTAGAAGAGATAGAAGCAGAACTCCAAAAGATGGATATATCATCAGATCCAAAAGCATATGCTGAATTAGCAAAAAGACATAGTGATGTCACTGCAATTGTTGTTCTTTTTAATGAATGGAGAACGCTCAACAGTGATATAGCTGATGCAGAAGAAATGTTAAAATCTGAAGAGGATACTGATATGAAAACAGAGCTTGAGGCATTAGTGAGTGACTCAAAATCTTCAATTATTGACCTTACAGAAAATATTAAAATTGCACTTTTACCAAAAGACCCTCTTGATGAAAAAGATGTTTTAGTAGAGATACGTCCCGGTGCAGGTGGAGAAGAGGCAGCAATATGGGTTGGGGATTTGTATAAAATGTATACTCGTTTTGCGGAGAGGAATACCTGGAATGTTGAGCCTATAGAACTTACAGCATCAGACCAAGGAGGCTATAACAAAATTATTTTCTCAATTAAATCCAAGGGTGTTTATTCAAAACTTAAGTTTGAGGCAGGAGCTCATAGAGTTCAAAGAATTCCTAAAACGGAGTCACAAGGTAGAGTACACACCTCNATAGCTACTGTTGCTGTTCTTCCAGAAGCAGAAGAGGTTGACTTAAGTATTGCAGCAAATGATTTAAAAATTGATGTATATAGGTCTAGTGGACCAGGTGGTCAGAGTGTTAATACAACTGATTCCGCAGTAAGAATTACCTATATCCCCACAGGATTAGTTGTGACCAGTCAAGATGAAAAATCACAATTAAAAAATAAAAATCAAGCAATGAGAATCTTACGAGCACGCCTACTAAAAGCACGACAAGATGAAGCTGCTGCCGAAAGAGCTAAAGACAGAAAAGAACAAGTAGGTTCCGGTGAACGCTCAGATAAAATAAGAACTTATAATTATAAAGACAACAGAGTTTCTGATCACCGTATCAATTTAACAATTAAACGACTAGATCAAGTTCTAGATGGGGACTTAGAAGATTTTGTCACGGCTTTGATTGCCGATCATGAAACTACACGTTTGGCTAACTTGGAAGAATAAAGTGAACATCAGAAATATACCAGAATACGAATTAGCTCGATTGAGAGAAAAAGCAAAAGAAATAAATGGTTCACCTACAGACTATGAAAATGAGTATTCGACGCTTTTAACAAGAAGACTTAACCACGAACCCTTGCAGTACATTGAAGAGTACGTACCTTTTTACACCATTCAATTGAAGGTTGATCAGCGTTGTTTAATACCTAGACCTGAAACAGAGTATCTTATTGAGCTAATCAAAGAAAATACCAAACCCTCAAAAGGCATTTTAGATATTGGAACTGGTTCAGGGTGTATTGCTTTAATGATGAAAGTTTTATTTCCTGATGTTGAAGTTTCCGGTATAGACATTTCCCAAGAAGCATTAAGTATTGCAATTGAAAATGCACAACTGAACTCAGTGCCTGTAAATTTCTATCAATCCGATCTGTTAGAAAATGTTAAAACTAAAAATCTTGATTTAATAATTGCAAATCTTCCATATATACCTCAGGAAAATTTAGATGGCCTTGACAAAGAGGTTATTGATTANGAACCTCTAATTGCATTAAATGGGGGAGTAGATGGTTTAGAAATAATATCAANANTAATNNAACAAATTGAAAATAATGACCTCACCAACTTAACACTTTGTCTTGAGATTGACTCAACAAAGTCAGAACAAACTTTAGATTTATTNGCAGATTGGAAAGATGTTAAATTACTAAAAGATTTAGCTGAAAAGGATCGCTATGTTTTTGCAACTAGATAATTTAGATGAAGCTGTAAATAAAATTAAAGAGAATCAAATTGTAGGTATTCCCACTGAAACTGTCTACGGGATTGGTGTTAACCCAAACTCTCAGGAAGCAGTAGACAATCTCTTTAAAATCAAAAAAAGAGATGATGACAAACCAGTCTCATTGCTCGTACATTCTTTTGCTGAATTAAGAAAACTTAATATAAAAACAGAAATACCTGAAGTGGTTGATTTATATTGGCCCGGCCCGTTGACAGTAGTTGTTGAGGTAGAGGAGGCATTCCCACCTGGTGTGGGTACCAATAATCCAAATTCAGTTGGAATTAGAGTACCTGAAAATGAATTAGCACTTGAACTATTAAAACAAACTGGACCTTTAGCAGTTACTAGTGCAAATATTTCAGGTAACAGGGAGGCAAATAATCACATTGAAGCTGAAAATATATTTGGTAATTCCGTTTCAGCCTATTTGGAAGGTTATGCAACTCACGGGGATGGTTCAACAGTTGTAGACCTGAGAATCGAGGGAGGAAAAATTTTAAGGCAAGGTCCATTAAAGTGGCCACCAAGTTACTGTTAAGATATGAATATGGATATTAATGGTGCTTCACAAAAGAACTTATCAGATGTCGATGTCGAAATTTCAAATTTAATAGATGAAGATTTAAGTAGACAGAATTCTCATATTCACTTAATTGCATCTGAAAACTTTGCATCGAAAGCAGTAATGGAGGCATCAGGATCAATTCTTACAAACAAATACTCTGAAGGCTTTCCTGGTAGAAGATACTATGAAGGATGTGAGACTGTTGATGAAATAGAACAACTAGCTATAGATAGAGCTTGTGAGCTTTTTGACGCTGATCACGCAAATGTTCAGCCTCACTCTGGATCGTCTGCAAATATGGCGGTCTATCTTCAATTATTAAATGCTGGAGATACCGTCATGGGGATGAACCTTGATCAAGGTGGTCACCTGACACACGGTTCGCCTGTAAATTTTTCTGGCCGCATGTATAATTTTGTAGGTTATGGCTTAAATAAGGAAACAGAATTAATTGATATGGAGGAGGTTGAGAAACTTGCCCACCAACATAAACCAAAATTATTGATAGCCGGTTACTCCTCATACTCACAAAATTTAGATTTCAAAGCCTTTAGGGAAATCGCAGATTCAATAGATGCAAAGTTTATGGTTGATGCAGCCCATTTTATTGGATTAGTTGCCGGTAAAGTTGTGGATAATCCGATGGAGTACGCAGATATTGTTACGGCCACAACCCATAAAGCCCTCAGAGGTCCACGGGGTGGACTCATACTTTCTAAAGAAGAATTTGCAAAAGATGTAGATAAAAATATTTTTCCTGGTGCACAGGGTGGAGCAATAAACAATCAAATAGCTGCAAAAGCAGTTTGTTTCAAGGAAGCGTTATCAGACGATTTTAAAACGTACACACAACAGATTTTAAAGAACGCCAAAGCTCTAGCAGACTCATTCTCAAACGAGGGACTAAGGGTTGTTAGTGGGGGAACCGTTAACCATATTGTCTTAGTTGATACTCAGAGTGTGGATGAAGAACTCACAGGAAAAGAAGCCGGTATTTTATTGAATGAAATGGGTATAACTCTCAATAGAAACGCAATACCATTTGATACAAGATCTCCCTTTGTAACATCAGGTATACGCATGGGAACACCAGCAGTTACAACCTGCGGTATGAAAGAAGAGCAGTTAACTACAGTTGGTTTATTAATCTCTGATATTCTCAAAAATAGGAATGATGAAAAACAATTATCAAATTTAAAAGCCCAGGTAAGAGATCTGGCAATAACACATCAACCGTATGCCTAAAAAAAATAATCTTAACCTTCAAGACTTTGGTCCAGTAACTTCCTTTTCAACATCGATCATTAGCGGACTACTTATTGGGCTCTTAATTCAATACTTTATTGGCTATGAACCAGTTCCAGTAATTATATTTGTTTTAATAGGTATCTATGATGGCTCAAGAAGAATGTGGCAAATCTCCAAAAAGTTAGAGAATAACTTATGAATGTGGAGTTAATACTTGCTACTCGTATGCTTAAACGATCTTTTCCAATTTATACACTTGTCCCGTTATTGTTCTTAATTAAGTCAACAGAATCTATGATCACATCTCTCGTTTCTGGTTTGATTGTTGCATCAGGTTTTTATTTGGGAGCTTTTCTAATGTCTTTTGCTGCAAATATCTCACTTAACTTTTATTATTTCTCAGCTTTATTTGGCTACGTAGCAAGATTAATTTACATATTTGGATTTCTCTTATTATTTAGAAACCTATATCCTATTGATGAAATGGCAATGTCACTGACAGTGCCTATTGTTTTTTTGAGCATGTTATTTTTAGAAATGGCTATGGTTATAAAGAGAAAAGACACAGATTTAGATTGGGCAAATGATAACAGCAGCTGAAACTTGTGATTTTAT
>NHJS02000017.1 GCA_002169115.2 bacterium TMED221
TTTTTCTCTTCCAGCGGTAAGCGAACCATTACTTGATATAAACATCCAGTGGTTGTCACTGCTTGTTAAACTCATCAAGAATGGGTCAAGATTGTCAACGTTTTTTATTTTATATGCTGGTTTTTTCATTGTTATTTTAGTTCTGACTATCAACCACTGTAATTATTGATCTTCCAGGAACTGTAAATGCAGACCTTATTTGATCCCTATTGTAGTCAATTTCAACACCTTCATCATTTTTATTTAGTATAATAGTTTGAGTTGATCTTTTGTTGTTTGCAATAGAGGAGAGCACTTCTATGTTTTCGTTTGTGTTTATAGAGTTCACAATTTTGTCACCAGGCATGATAAATCTTGAGAAGTGGCCAATGTAGTAATATGAACTTTGGTAAAGTAATTCTTGAGATTTTGTATCAACAATAATCGGAGCGCTACAATAATTTTCAACGTGGTTTGGGCCGCCTTTTTCATTTAAAATTAAATTCCANTCTATCCANGCCACTGTCCATCTGTTTAGGTCATTAATTATAGATGTNGCATANCNCTCNCCTAAATCCCAAGAACCAATATGNGGNCCTCCTTCTTGNCANCCTTCTGTAAAAATTAATTGTTTNTCAGGAAATTCATCGTGGACTTGTTGCACATTATCAAAATGGTCACCACAATACCAGTGGAANCCCGTTCCCCAAACATATTTTGCTGCTTCAGGGTCATTTAAAACCGTTCTAGCCCTATTAACCATTACGTCTCTATTATGATCCCAAATGATAAGTTTTTTATNGGAAAGATTATGTTTTTCTAAAGATGGNCCTAGATGGTTTTTGACAAAATCTCTTTCCTCTTCTGCTGTATANAGGCATGAGTCCCATGTTTGTTTGGCCTCNGGTTCATTTTGAACAGATAAACCCCACATTGGGATTCCTTCGTTTTCGTAATGCTCTATAAATTTACAATAATAGTCAGCCCAAGTATCTCTGTATTCATCTTTNAATTTTCCACCAAAATTCATTTCNCCAGTTGTTTTCATCCAAGCTGGTGGGCTCCAAGGGGATGCCATTATTCTAATCTTATTTTTTCTTTTTTGGAGTGCGTCTTTTATTAGTGGTATTAAAGATATCCGGTTTCTTTCTAATGAGAANGTATTTAGCTCTGGGTCATTTTCTTTTTCAACGTGAGCATAATTGCCTAATGAAAAATCACAACTATTAATATGCGTTCTAGCCATACTATACTTATTTCCACTTTCTCCAAAGTAAGCTTCAATNATTTCTTCTTTTTTGTTCTGGTCGAGTTCTTTGTATATGCTGGACGATGATTCAGTAAAAGACCCCCCAAAACCTAAAACTTCCTGGCGAACCTTATTAGTTTCTACAGTCACCTTTGAACTTATATTAGTTTTTTCATTAGGCATTTNTCCAGGGGACATTTGAAAAATTCTTTTAGATGAATTTTTTGAGGTAATAAATAGTTTTAGTCCGTCATTCATTTTTTACTCATTTTTGTGTTTTAAGAAATTTTTGATACCAGTAATAGCTCTCTTTTGGTATTCTTTCTAATGTGTCAAAGTCTACCCAAATCAAACCAAATCTTTGACTATACCCCTCCGCCCATTCAAAATTATCCATTAAAGACCAGGCAAAATAAGCAGTACATGGGATGCCCTCATCAACGGCTATTAGTATTTGTTCAATATGTGAACGGTGATATTCTACTCTATTAATATCATTTACTTTTTTGTTTTCATCTGGACCATCACTATATGAACACCCATTTTCAGTAACCATAATTTCATTAACGTTATAATCATCTTGAAGCCTTTTTAAAAGGTCATATATACCTNNAGGGTATACCTCCCAACCAAAATCTGTTTTGGGCCCCATAGTGACTTTCTGTTTTTCATTAAGCTTTTCATCAACACTTTCATCTCTTATAACCGCCCTACTATAATAATTAACACCTAAAAAATCAGTTGGTGTAGAGATTGTTCTTAAGTCACCTTCTTCAATAAAGTTTAGGTCAGATTGTTTGATGGCTCCTTTTTCTAATAAGCGATCAAACAATAATTTTGGATATTTTTTCTTATACAATGGATCTAAATACANCCTATTAAATTGAGCATCATAAAAATCACATTCTTTTTTATCATATTCGCTATCAGATGCTGGAATAGCTGTATTTAGATTGAGAGTAATACCAACCTTTGCATTTCTAACATTGGATTTAATTTCTGGGACCGCTTTGCCGTGAGAAAGTAATAAGTGGTGTGCGGTGTGAAGGCTTTTTGCCCACGCTCCTTTTAGCCCAGGCGGCTTCCTGCCTTCTACATAACCTAAAAAACTAATACACCATGGTTCATTNTGAGTAATCCAGTTAGCAACACGATCGCCTAAATCCCGACTTAAATAGTGACTGTATTTTACAAATTGTTGCACCATATCACGATTTGTCCANCCACCTAAGTCTTCTAAGCCTTGAGGTATATCCCAGTGATTGAGAGTCACAAAAGGTGTAATGTTGTTTTCCAGCAAGGTGTCAACTAGGCGATCGTAAAAATCCATACCCGACTGGTTAATTTTATCCTCTGTCCCAATTGGGAAGATTCTTGGCCAAGAAACTGAAAACCTATATGAATCAACCCCAAGCTCTCTCATTAGNATTATATCATCAGAAAATTTATTGTAGTGATCACATGCAATATCACCCGTATCTCCATTCTTAACCCTACCTTTTGTGTGACTAAATACATCCCAAACTGATGGTCCTCTTCCATCAGTATCATGTGCTCCCTCTATTTGATAACTTGAAGTTGCGACTCCCCAGTTAAATGTTTTTTCTTTTTTAATCTCTTNCACTATGGTATCCNAGTTTATTTTATTATTTTATTTAGCCAGCCAGGAGAAGCTGCATTGACTAGTTGTTTCGTGTAGTCCTCCCNTGGGTTTTGTATTAATTTTTCGGAATTATTTTCTTCAATTATTTTTCCATTTTTTAAAACTATAATTCTATCAGCTAAATATCTAGCAGAGGCTAAATCGTGAGTAATGAATAACACCGTTAAATTATTCTCAATTCGCATTTTTGCAAATATTTCAAGTACTTCCATTCTTATTGATACATCAAGCATTGAGGTCGGTTCGTCTGCAACTACAATTTTTGGTTCTAAGCTTAATGCTCTGGCTATTGCCACCCGTTGTCTTTCTCCCCCTGACATTTCATGAGGGAACTTTCTAGCAAATTTTTCACCAGGAGATAATCCGACTTTTTCCAATAAATCTATTATATATGGTAACATTATTACCTCATCTTTTAACCTATGCCTATACAGAGGTCTAGAAAGGTGGTGATATACTGTATGAATAGAATTTAGAGATCCAAATGGATCTTGAAATACCATCTGAACATCTTTTCTATATTGAAGAGGGACATTTCTAGATTCAGTAACTNTTTTATTTTCACCATTTAAATAAATAGAGCCNTCAGATGGTCGAATCAAGCGTGTTACCAATTTTGCTACCGTACTTTTTCCACTTCCTGATTCCCCAACTAGTCCGACTATTTCTCCTTTATGAACTTTAAAAGAAATATCGTTTACAGCTATTAATTTGTTTTTGTTAAAAAAGCCGGGAGATTGAAAAACTTTTTTTAGGTTACGNACTTCTAGTATAGGATTTTTTGAAAGATTTAATGAGTTGGGTTTTGACAACAAACCTTTTTGGCGCTTCCCTGAGGCTGAAGGAATTGACCCTATTAGCTTTTTTGTATAAGGGTGTTTCCCGCCGGCATGAATGTTTTTAACTTTATCTAGTTCGACGATTTTTCCATTTTTCATAATTGCTAGTCGATCAGCAAATTCTAAAAGTAAATTTAAATCATGAGTTATAAATAAAATTGTTAATCCTAGTTTTTTTCTAAGGTCGATAATTTTTGCAATGATTTCTCTCTCTACGATCACATCAAGAGCAGTAGTGGGCTCATCCATAATGATAATTGGAGGCATAATTGCAAGCGCAATTGCAATTACTATTCTTTGTTTCATGCCTCCTGATAATTGGTGAGGAAAGCTGTCTAACCTNTCGTGATCTATTTCTACAAGAGAAAGCAATTCTTTCGCTCGTTCATCTGCATCCAGACCAATTAGGTTTTTATGTGTTTTNAGGACATCGTGAATTTGTTCTCGTATAGANAGAACTGGGTTAAGCGCATTAAGAGCACTCTGCATTACAATGGATATTTTTTTCCATCGCATTCCAACAACATCTAAGCTTGATGAAGTCAGAATATCTTCGTCATTAATAATCACCTCTCCTTTGCTTATAATAGCAGGTGGTGGGAGTATGCGCATCATTGCTTGTACTACTGTACTTTTCCCNCTTCCAGATTCTCCTACAAGCCCAAAAATTTCTCCNGAAAATATTTCAAATGTTACATCACGTACTGCGTTTATTGGAGTCTTATCTGTGATGTAATCAACATTCAAATTTTTTATATTTATAACCGGCTTATTCATTGCTTTTTGATACTGGAGTTATACCATGTGCAATTAAGTTTTTTGGGACTTTATTCCGCCATAGTCTTTCTGAGAGAAGGCGAGGATTAGATACCTCGTCAATCCCAAAATTAATTAAAGTAAGAGCAAAGCTGATCATAGCAATACAAAATCCCGTAGGTACAAATGTCCACCATGATTCGGTAAGTAATGCAAGATCATTGCTCGCCCAATAAAGATTAGTTCCCCATGTAACGGTACTCACATCACCAAGGCCTAAAAACTCTAGTCCTACTTGAGCTCCTATTGCATAAATTGATGCACCTATGAATGAAGAGGCAAGTAAGGATAACATTCTAGGCATTATTTCGATAACAATTATTCTAATATTTGACTCGCCACTTATAATAGCGGCAGAAACGAAATCACGATTTCTAAAAGTCATCATTTGAGATCTTATAACACGCGCATTCCATGCCCACCCTGTAAGCACTAAAACTCCTAATAAAGTTCCTGGAGAAGGGGGGAGCCAGCTAGCAAGGATTACCATAAGAGGGAGCCCAGGCATAACTAAAAAAACATTTATTAACAAAGATAAAACATCATCTATACGCCCACCATAATAACCTGCGGTACCCCCAATCAAAGCACCAATAATTACAACAAGTATACCTGCACTAAAGCCTATAAAAAGTGTCTGTCTTGCTCCGCAGATTGTTTGAGCAAAAACATCTTGCCCTTGACCATTTGTTCCAAAAAAATAGTCAAAAGATGGAGGCAAAAGTGGGGTGCTTAAAAAATCTGTAGGAGATTGGATAAATGGAGGAACAAATATTGCTAAAACACTAAAAAAAAGAATAATATAGCTTCCAATATATGCTTTTTGATTACCGATAATTCCAGAAACCCAACGAGCAAGGATGCTTTTTTGATATATGTTTTTATTGCTGATCATTTTCTTGTCCGAGGATCAAAAAATAAAATAGCAATATCAACAAGCCAATTCGCACCAAGTACCGCGAGTGTAATAGTCATAAAAATACCTTGCATGAGAGGATAGTCTTGGGTCTGAACTGCTTGTAATAATAAGAAACCTTGACCAGGATAAGAAAAAATCATCTCTGTTAATAATGCTCCGCTTAACATAAACCCCAAAGCCATACCAAATCCTGTTAAGTTCGGCAGAATTGCATTTCGCGCAGCATAGCGCAGCATAATTAATTTAGAGGGTATGCCTTTTGCATGCGCAAAAGTGATATAATCTGAGCCCAAAGTGCTAATCATTGTGTTTCTCATTGAAAGCATCCAACCGCCTAAGCTCACAAAGACAAGTGTTAAAGCTGGCAGAAAAGCATGATACAAAGCGCTTATAAAAAATGGCAAATTATATCCAGGATTAATTTCATTTCCATATGCACGACCAATTGGAAACCAGTTTAAAGAAAACCCAAAAAGATAAAGGAAAACCATTGCTAGCCAGAAATAGGGGAATGCTCCAAAAAATGCCAATGTGGGTGGTAAAATAGTGTCTAACTTCCCTGTTCTGTTCCATGCAATAATGATGCCTAATGTTGTTCCTATTAAGAACGCAATTATCATAGAGGTTCCTGCTAAAAAAATTGTCCAACCCAGCCCATTACCAATGATCTCTGAAACGGGTGCAGGGAAATAAGCTATCGAAGTTCCCAGATCGCCCTTTAGAATACTTTTTAAATAGGAAAAATATTGAAAGAAAATCGGATCATTTGTTAAGCCAAAACTTTCTCTCATAGCATCAATTGCCTCAGGTTTTAATTTACCTTTAAAACGTGCAAAAATAATCGACGCAGGGTCTCCTGGCATTAGTCTTGGAATAATAAAATTCAAAGTTAAAGCCGCAAAGGCAGCTATAAGATAAAATCCAAATCGTCTTGTGATGTATAGTACTGACTTATTCATCGTTTCTTCACATTTAAAAGAGTGAGTACAAAACCCGATTCATTTGGTGATAAGGGCCCATAGGGATTTTCAGCATTTGGAAAATCTATGAAGTATTTTGAATTATATTCTGCCCAACTTANTTCAGTNAAAAGAGGAATACCTGGCGCGTTTTCAANAAACAAATGTTGCAACTTGTAAAGGATATTCTGCATTTCTTTAGTGTCGGATGTTTTTTCAAATTCTTTNATGAGAGAATCTGCTTCTTTAAGCCCAAATCTGTGCCAGTTAATATCAGCAGTTTCACCAATTGGTTTTACATATTCTGAAAACATCATGCTTTTAAAAAAATTATATGGAGTTGTGCCTTTATCTGCCCATCCGATTGCTAGTTGGAATTTTCCTTGTTGCATCCTCACAATCCAAGCACCAACATCATAAGTTCTTACATTAGCTTTTATACCAACTTTTCTTAAGTTTTGACTTATTACTTGAGCAGATCGTACCCAGTCGCTCCATCCAGAAACTACGATTATGTCAAATTCAATCGGTGTACCGTCTTTATTAACTCGGCTTTTTTTATTTTTCCATTCATATCCGGCATTATCTAATAACTCGTTTGCCTTTTTTAAATTAAATAGAGTCCAATTTTCTTTTTCATTTATTTCTGGTGAGTGCCATTTTGACATTGGCCCCGATAGGCTAGTGACATGCGCTGGGGTTGTGTAGTCATACATTCCTACTCTTACTACTTGTTCTCGATTTATAGCATAGCTTATTGCTTTTCGGATATTTGAATCTCTTAATACAGGATCTTTTGTATTAGTATGTAAAAATGTGGAGTGTCCTGTATTTCGAAACCAATAATGATGGTGCTCAGGATTTTTATCTACAAAAATTCGTTGTATAGCGGGAATGAATGCTCCTCCCCAGTCGAGCTTCCCGCTCAAGAGAGCAAGTGTAGTTTGTTCGTTACTTGAAAAAGTTGGGAAAGTTAATTTTTCTACATGGGGTTTACCTGGTTGCCAGTAATTTTGATTTTTGCCTAGCTCCCAGACTTGACTATTAAATCGTAATATTTCTGTATAAGGCCCTGTACCGACTGGGTTTTCGTTACTAAAATTAAGAGGATCCTCTAGCTTACTCCAAATGTGTTTTGGAACAATATATGCCCCGGCAAGAGCTTCAAATCCAGGAACATATAATCGTTTAAAATTAACTTCTACCAGAGAATCCGAGACTACTGAAACGCTTTCAAGATATTCCCACATATTTCGAGTATCTAGTGTTGGATAATCCTTAAATAAATTAAAAGTGTAGGCTACGTCATGAGCGCTAAAAGGGTGTCCATCCGACCATTTTACATTAGGGCGTATGGCAAAAACTAATTTTTCATTATTATTTTCCCATTCATAGCTGGTTGCAAGCCATGGAATCCATTCAGTTGTTACGGGGTTTCCTAGGAATAGTGTTTCATAAATACCCCCCCTAGTCGGCCACCTGCAAATAGAAACTGGGTTAAGAGGTTCAAAATTACGTACCCACGATATCTGATTTTCTTGATATATAATTAGACTATCTCTTTGTTCAACGGTTTTTTCATTCCCGCAGTTTTGAAAAGCTAAAGATGCAACTAAAACGATAATTAATTTTAAATAGCGAATCATGTATTTTTCTTGTACACTCTAAAGTGTTCAATTTCCATCTTTGTAGGGAAAGCAGTGTCGTCTATGCCTTTCATTCCTCCCCAGTTTCCGCCAATTGCTATATTTAAAATGAAGTGAAATTTTTCATCAAAAGGCCATCTTTCCCATGGTTGATCATTTTTAGGGTATGAAAAAATCAATTTGTCATTTATAAATGTCTTGATCTCTTTTTCATCCCACTCTAACACATAGTCATTGAATGAATTGACTACATTTTTAGCTATAACATATTTTGTTTGGTCAGATCTTGAAAGGTCGCCATGATGTGCAATATTATGAACAGAGGAAACGATGTGCCCCTCTTCAAAACCCACATGTTCTAATACATCTATTTCTCCGCTATTAGGCCAATTACCATATTTCCATTCAGTAGGTAGTCCCCAAAAAGCAGCCCATGTTCCTATACCTTGAGGGAGCTTTGCTCTTATTTCAAAGCGGCCATATTTCCAGCTCTTTTTTGTTTTTATTCTCGAACTTGTGTATTTAGACCCATAAAAATCTTCTTTTAATGCTTCAATGATTAACCTACCATTTTGAACTCTGGCATTCCTCGCATCACTTGTGTAATACTGAGCCTCATTATTGCCCCAGCCCCCTCCTGTAACCCAATTTAATTCTTTGTCAATTCTAATTACAGGTTTCTTCTTTTTTGAGGATTTCAGTGTTTTGTTTCTGTAATATGTTCCCTCAATTCCAGGCTTCCCATCATTGGTTACTAGGTTTTCGCTTGTAATTAGCTTTTTGTTAAAATTTTCACTTTCCCAACCTAATATCATTGCTTCTCCGCCACTATCTTCAAAGTACTCGATTACAATTGGATATGTACTGCTTCCTTGGAGGGTTATTGCTCCTTTATTTTCAGTTGCCGGTTGGGCTTGCCAATTATTGATTATATTTTTGCCATTAATGAAAAGCCTTACCCCGTCATCTGATATTGTATAAAAAGTGTACGTTGAGCTTTGATCTATTTTAACTTGACCTTCCCAACGTACTGAAAAGTTATCATTAGGAAAATTTTTTGGGGTGAAGTAGGGAGAACTAATTCCATATTCTTTAAACGAAGGAGCCCCTGTGCCAATATCGAATGTCCAACTGGAAAGATCAATATTTTCATTATTGAATTCGTCTGACCAAACTAGCTCCCAGCCATCAATATTTATGTTTCCTTTTTTGCATGAGTTCAAAAACAGGATAGTAGTTATTAAAAAGAGAGTAGACAGAAGGCGCATAGTTTTAAAAAATTTCAGAAACTATACTTTAGTACTATTTCGTATAATGATTCTCACAGGTATCATTGAAACTTGCCCAATAATTCCCTCTTTTTCAGATACCATATTTTCTATAGTTCGGATCGCTTGTTTTCCTAAGCTTCCAAAATTAGTGGAGACAGAAGTAAGCTCAGGAGTAATTGACTCACAAAAAGATAAATTATCAAATCCTGCTATAATAAAATCCTCAGGTATTATATAGCCGTTTTCAGTCGCAGCTTTCATAAATCCAAAACAAGAATGATCATTACAGCCAAATATTGCAATTTTCTTTAACTTTTTTTCCTTAAAATCAAGGAAAGCCTTACTTCCCGCTTCACTTGAAAAGTCTCCTTCAAAACTCCAAGAAAGGTTTAAGGATTTTCTTTCATTTATGTGATCTACAAATCCATTTTTACGAAATGAAGAGTCCATGACGTTCTTTGGGCCAGTGATTATGCCCATGTTTGTATATCCAACCTCTTCAAAATGTTTAGCTACCATATAGCCACCGCTGTAAGAATCAAAAGAAACAGTATCTACCTTTAAATTTTTTCCAGGGATAAGAGACACAATTGGATAGGTGCCAACACCTTCCTTAATAGCGGTGTAGCTATCTTTATCCAATCCAGGAAGAAAAAGGCAAATACCGCTATATTTTTTGCTCAACTTAATAATAAAGTCTACTGGATTATCTA
>NHJS02000024.1 GCA_002169115.2 bacterium TMED221
TCAATCCATGGGCTGTAGATTCATTAACACACACTAATAAATATTTTGAAGATGGGTCATTTACTAAGGACCTTAACAAGGTTGAGGACTTTGTTAATAATGCCAAAAATCAAATATGAAGAAAATTAGCATACTCGGTGATTCAAACGTTGACATGATGATATATTTAAATAATTCAACTGAATTGGCAGACCCAAAACTTTTTTGTGGTGGAACTGCAGCTAATGTTGCTTATGGTCTTTCGAAACTTGAGAATCAGGTCTATTTTTTTGGATCGGTAGGAAATGATATACATGGAAAATTCATTATTGATGATATGAACAATAGTGATGTAAACATAGATCATTTAGATATCATCGAAACAGAAAGTACAGCCATGGTTATAGGTGTAGTTGATCAGCAAAGCGAAAGAAATCTTTTTGTGTGGCCTCCTAGTAGTGCAGCGCACAGTAAATTTGAATTATCTGAAAAAGATATAGATAAATTAGTTAAGAGTGATTGGTTACACGTATCTGGTATAAGTTTAAGAGAAGATCCAATTTGCTCCTCTATGCTACAAGCTATGAAAATATGTCATGAACGTGATATAACTGTTTCATTCGATTTAAATTTACGTATTGAGCTCTGGGGAATGTCTGAAAAGTTTAGGAACATTATCTTTAGAGCTATTTCGTATTCTAAATATATTTTTGGAAGCTTATCAGAAGAATATAGTCATATATTTTCAAGCGATGCATTGGAAAATCAGATTAATAATAAAGTAAATAAAGAAAAAACTTTTATCGTTAGGGATGGTGTAAATGGCTCTATCTGTTACTCAGATAATAATATTATCAAAACACCAGCTTTTATTATTAAACCAATTGACTCCGTAGGTGCTGGAGATGCATTTAATTCTGGATTTATACATTCGATAACTAATTATCAAGATCTAGATACAGCTCTAGTGAATGCGAACGCTGTTGCTGCTTACAAAATACAAGGGGAGGGGGCAAGACATTTACCTGACCGGTTAAAGTTATTTGAATTTATTAATAAAACTTCAACCTACAGAAACATTACTCAACTGAGTCAAGAGTAATCTCCACCATTGTTTTTAAACCAATTTCACGTTCCTCTGATGACATTTGGAGATTCTTCTCAATAACATCAGATACGGTAGCAACGGCCAATGCTTTAGCACCAAACTCTGCAGCAACTCCGTAAAGTCCCGCTGCTTCCATTTCAACAGCCAAGATTCCCATTCGTTTCATGATTTCAAAGGTTTCTTTTCTGGGATCATAAAAAAGATCACCAGAGAATATATTTCCTACATGTACAGTTTTAGACATAGATTGAGCAGTAGTTACAAAATTTTGTACTAATTCCCATGATGCAGTTGCTGAGAAGTCAGCATTAAAGAATCTTGCTCTGTTTACACCTGAATCTGTAGATGCTCCAACCCCAACCACAATATCACCAAGTTCAAGATGTTCTGCTATTGAACCCGAACTTCCAACTCTTATTAAGGATTTTACTTTATACTCAGTAATTAATTCTTTAGCATATATTGATATGGAAGGAATACCCATCCCAGTACCCATAACTGAAATTCGCTTTCCTTTATATTCACCAGTAAATCCAAGAATATTACGGACGTTTGTTACTTCTTTAGTTTTTTGAAAAAAAGTATCCGCAATAAACTTAGCTCTCAGAGGATCACCAGGCAGAAGTATTGTTTCAGCGAATGCATTATTTTCAGCATTTATATGTGGTGTTACCATTTTGTAATTCTAACATTATTTATTGCTCTACAAAAGATAACTTAAGTAGAATTTAAATATGAAATTTTCAAAACAAGAGCAAGTTCTTATGAAGAAAGATAACTTTCTGAAAAAACTTATCATTTCTAATAAACATATTAATGTATCAAAATCCACAGAAAATTATTATGACTCCCTTATTAGATTGGTAATTAGCCAATTTATATCAACATCAGCAGCATTATCTATAACAAACAAATTATTACTCAGTTTTGATGCCGCTGTCTTTAAAGAAGAGTTTTTTGAAAACCTCACATATCAGGAAATACATAAACTTGGATTAACTAAAAATAAAGCCAAATGTATAAAGGATATTACATACAATTTTATTAATGATGACTTCTCTCAAAAAATTACCTCTTTATCCATCCATGAATTCGATAGATATTTTTTATCCATCTATGGCTTAGGGCCCTGGACTTTAAATATGTTTAAGTTATTTTCACTTGGAGATGAGGACATATTTTCCTCTAAAGATGCTGCTTTAAGACGTGCTATGGAAGAAAGTGGTATGGTTCCTTTAGGATCAGATCATAAAGAATATGATTTGTATGCAATGAAGTGGAAACCTTTTAGATCTATAGCTTCACTACATCTCTGGCGATCCTTAGATTAATTCTTTCACAATTGCACAAAGATTATATTGCGTGGTATCATGTTCTATATGAAAATTAATAACGCAGTGCAAGTGGTGAGTTACATACATATGTAGTGCCTATTTGCAATCGTTTGAAATCCGGGCACTTGCCCGGTTTTTTTATTTTAGGAAGGAAAATAATGAAAGAACAAAAAAACACAAATACGAGTAATAACAATATTAAGAAAACAAAAGCTGATTTGTATGAGAGTCTCTACGATGGAGAATAGTTTTCTTGACACCGAAAAATTACAAAAGGATTGGGACACCAATGGTAGATGGAAAGGAATAACAAGAAACTATACATCTGATGAAGTAATTGGAATACGTAATTCTGTAGAAATTAAACATACACTCGCTGAAAACGGAGCGAAGAAACTTTTTACTGCTTTAAGTAATAAAGATGAATGGATTTCTGCTCTCGGTGCTTTATCTGGAAATCAGGCTGTACAAATGGTTAAAGCTGGCTTAAAAGCTATCTACCTTAGTGGATGGCAAGTAGCTGCGGACTCGAATCTTGGAGAGACAACCTATCCAGACCAATCCCTTTATCCAAGTAACAGTGCTCCTACTCTTGCGAAAAGAATAAATAATGCTCTTTTAAGAGCTGAACAAGTAGATCGAGTTGAAGGTAATGATGATATTGATTATCTTGTTCCGATAGTAGCTGATGGAGAAGCAGGGTTTGGTGGAACATTAAACGTGTTCGAACTAACAAAAAAATTTATTGAATGTGGTGCCTCGGCTGTTCATTTTGAAGACCAATTAGCTGCTGAAAAAAAATGTGGCCATATGGGAGGTAAAGTATTAGTGCCAACTAGTCAACATATTAGAACGTTAACTTCCGCAAGATTAGCAGCCGACACTTTAGGTGTGCCAACCTTAATAATTGCTAGAACTGATGCTCTNGCNGCCAATCTTATAACAAGTGANATAGATGATTCAGACAGCCATTTCGTATTAGGTGATAGAACTCCAGAAGGATTNTTTAAGATAAAAAATGGTCCAGAGGCAGCAATAAANAGGGGTCTTGCTTANGCACCATATTCTGATTTAATTTGGTGTGAAACAGGACAGCCAGATATAGGGTTTGCAAAAGAGTTNGCNGATGCCATTCATGCTAAGTATCCNGATAAACTTTTAGCATATAATTGTTCTCCTTCTTTTAATTGGAAAAAATCATTATCTGATGAAGAAATATCCACATTTCAGGAACAATTAAGTTCATTCGGATATAAATTTCAATTTATAACACTTGCAGGATTTCACGCCTTAAATACATCTATGTTTGAATTAGCATCTAAGTATAAGGGTGGAAACATGAGTGCCTATGTTGAATTACAGCAAAAAGAGTTTGGCTTAGAAAAAGATGGTTTTACATCTGTGAAACATCAAAGAGAAGTTGGTGCCGGATATTTTGACACTGTTTCTACAATTATAAGTGGTGGGGATGCATCGACACTTGCACTTTCTGGTTCCACTGAAGAGGAACAATTTTAATGTTTGAAATTAATCACAACCAAAAGACGAAAGCATTACTTACTGATGAGTTTCTATCTTTTTTAGAAAAGTTTATCAATAGTTTCGAAAATGAAAGACAAAAGCTACTCATTAAAAGGCTAGAGACTCAAAACTTTATTTCAAATGGTGGAAAATTTACATTTCCAGAAGATTCAACGATCAGAGATGGAGAATGGAAAGTTGTACCACCTCCTGCTGATGTACTCAATAGGAATGTTGAAATTACAGGACCTGTAGATAGAAAAATGATCATTAATGCGTTGAATTCAGGTTCAGACGTTTTTATGGCTGATTTTGAAGACTCTACTTCACCAACGTGGGAAAATATACTTAACGGGCATCTCAATCTATTAGATGCCAATAAGAAATCACTATCCTATGAAAACAAAGAGAATGGAAAAAAATACGAACTTAACCAAAATTCTGAAACTGCATTATTCGTTAGGCCTCGAGGTCTACATTTAAATGAACAAAATGTTACTTATAGGGGTAAGGAAGTTTCTGCTTCACTGTTTGATTTTTGCCTTTATGCATTTCACAATGCAGAAATAAGAATGAAAAATGGTTTAGGTTCATATTTTTACATCGCAAAACTAGAAAACTCTAATGAATCCCAACTTTGGGATAGTATTTTTACACTAGCCGAAAAAGAATTACATTTACCTGTCAGCACTATAAGAGCAACTGTTTTACTTGAAACAATTTCCGCATCATTTGAGATGGATGAAATTTTATATTCTTTGAAAGATCACTCCCTAGGGATGAATGCAGGTCGTTGGGATTATATTTTCAGCGCTATTAAAAGATATAGGGATGTAAAAAATGTTACTTTCCCTGACAGAGACCAGATCACGATGACTGTACCATTTATGAAAGCATATACTCAACTCCTAGTAGAGAGTATGCACAAACGAGGTGCTCATGCAATTGGAGGTATGGCTGCATTCATACCTGATAGAAAAAACCCGGAAATTACAGAAGCAGCATTTAGCAAGGTTAAAGATGACAAAATTAGAGAAGCAGAAATGGGTTTTGATGGATCATGGGTCGCGCATCCAGATCTAGTTCCGATCTGCAAGGATATTTTTACTGATTATCTTGATGGAAACGACAACCAAATAGAAATGGTTCCTAATTATCAAATTAATGCAGATATGTTACAAGACTTTAGGATACAAAATAGTACAGTCACAGAACATGGAGTGCGTACAAACATAAAAGTTGGTATTTTGTACATACAGTCCTGGCTTCTTGGCCAAGGTGCAGCAGCTTTGTTTAACTTGATGGAAGATGCGGCAACAGCAGAGATTTCTCGATCACAACTTTGGCAATGGCTACGGAATGATGTTATAACTGATCAAGGCATAGCTATTACTAATGACTATGTTGAAAATCTTATCAATTATGAAGTTACAGAGATTATTAAAGAAACTAACAATGAATCAATGTTGTCTGAAGCCATACAACTGTTTAAAGATTTAATCTTTAATGATGATTTTGAAGACTTTTTAACATTATCAGCTTATAAATTTCTTAAATAAGAATAAAAAATAGTAATTATCCACTGGTTCGGTTATTATTTGATTAGGTAATAAGCCTGTTACCTCAAAAAAGAGTTCGAGAAATCGAGCTCTTTTTTACATTTAATAGTATCTATAAATTAACCATTAAAGATTACTGCCTTTAGATTGTTTATATGATAGAAGTTGTACTTGCTCGAATAATACAAGGAGGTCTTTCAGGTATTGGTATGGGATTTCTTTTTTACTGTTACCCCTTNGTGAGACATTTAGTATCTAGAGAATACAGATTTCGTTTCTATCAAACTGAAGACAAAAACTTAGCGTTTAAAAAAGAATGTATTAAATATCTAAAAATTGGACTTACATATGGATTTATTTATGGTTTTATAATGGGGACAATTATTGGTCCATTTGGACAACGTAATGGTATTTAATTAGTTTTAACCAAATAAAATTCTAACGGATAAGAGTATAGAGACTATTACTAATACTGGTCGAACTACTTTTTCACCATTGGATATTGCAAATCTTGAACCAATATTTGCACCNCCAACTTGAGCAACAGCCATTATTAACCCTAGTTCCCATATGACATATCCCTGTATTGCAAAGATAATAAAAGCAGCAAAATTTGATGCAAAATTAAGAAGCTTGGTAACTGCGGTTGCTTCCATAATTGAAATTCCTTTTATTATTACAAATGCCAGTACAAAAAATGACCCAGTACCTGGTCCAAAAAATCCATCATAAAATCCAATCGAAATAACGATTAAATTAAAAACATAGAGAAATTTTGAATTTGTTGATGTTTTTGAAGGGCCTCTGTTAAGTATAAAAAAGAATGCAGCTGAGATAAGTAATATAGGTATTATCGTCTCTAAAAGTTCATTTGAAATTCTACTTACTAAGAGAGTACCTATTGNAGATCCTACAAATGATAAAAGAAAGTAAAACTTCTTTTTGGNGTCGGTAAGTAATCCATTTTTAAAATAATTATAAGTCGATGTAAATGTACCAAAACATGATTGAAACTTATTTGTAGCCAGGGTATTTAATGGATTTATTCCTACTAACAACATTGCAGGTGTAGTTAATAATCCGCCTCCTCCTGCTATGGAATCAATGAGTGACGCTAAAAATGCTGCAAAAAATAAGATTATGTAAGTGCTAGTTTCTAAGGAAAATTCCATAGTTATTACTTTAAATAGAATTAAATATTCGGCAAAAAAATTTCAGATTACTTCATTTGGTATAATTATTCATGGATTATTTTGGAGCTATCGATCAAGGTACAACTAGTACTAGATTTATTGTTTACGATGAAGAGCATAAACAAATTGCACAGCACCAAATAGAAATTAAACAATATTTAAACCAACCTGGATATGTAGAACATAATCCAGAAGAAATTTGGAAGTCAGTTGTCGACTGTGTTAATNGGGTTTCTAAGAATTTTGATATATCATTATTGTCCTCTATAGGAATAACNAACCAAAGAGAAACTACNCTTGCTTGGAGAAAATCTACAGGCGAACATTTACATAATGCAATTGTCTGGCAAGACACTAGAACTCAAAGTATATGTGATGAAATTCAAACTTTTAATGAATTAAAAGATGAGTTTGATAAAACGGGATTACCAATAGCTACATATTTTTCTCTTTCTAAAATTATTTGGTTAATTAGAAATGTTGATGAAGTCAAACATGCATTAAGTGAGGATGATCTTTGCTTCGGAACAATTGACTCCTGGTTACTGTTTAAATTAACAGGTAAACATCAAACTGATATTACGAATGCAAGCAGAACACTTTTATACGATTTACATAAATTAGAGTGGAATAAAATAATATTAGAAAGATTTGATATACCTGTAAATACCTTGCCTACAGTTAAACCCTCACTNTCTACGTTTGCAAAAGAAAGNTCTCTCTTTGGAANTATTCCTATTACTGCTGTCCTTGGAGATCAGCAAGCATCTTTATTNGGACACAAAGGTTTCAACCAAGGAAGTGTAAAAAATACCTACGGTACGGGATGCTTTATGTTGTGTAATACTGGTGATAAGTTAGTAGTTTCGANTAATGGGCTTTTAACAACAGTTGCATACCAAATTGAAAATCAATCTCCTGTGTTTGCATTAGAAGGTTCAGTAGCCTTTGCTGGTGCTTCTGTTCAGTGGCTTAGGGATAATCTGGGTTTAATAAAAAAAAGTAGCGATGTTGAAAAACTGGCACTAGAAGTCAAAGATAACGGTGATGTATATTTTGTACCAGCTTTTTCTGGACTTTTTTCACCACACTGGGATTCATCTGCAAGGGGTACTGTTGTAGGATTGAGCAGGTACTCTAATAAATCTCATATTGCTCGAGCAGTACTTGAATCTGTCGCCTATCAAACTGATGAACTTTTAAGATCCTTAGAACTTGACGTAGGGGAGAGGGAAAATAAATTATTAGTGGATGGGGGAATGGTTGAAAACAATTTACTTATGCAGTTTCAATCTGATATTAGTAGTTTACAAATACAAGCTCCTGACATCAAAGAAGTAACCGCTTTTGGTGCAGGCTTAGCTTCTTATGTTTATATTAAAAAGACTGAACTAAAGGACATACCTTCTACTAAAAGTTCTCAAAATTGGAATACCAACATGAGTGTTGAATCACGAAATATGTACATTTCTAAATGGAATAAAGCAATCGAGAAGGCTAAAAATTGGATTTAATAAAAATTTCGACATATTTATATGTAATTTTTTTTATTACTGCTGGATTAAACCATTTTTTGAATCCCGTTTTTTACGACTCACTTGTACCTAAATTTTTACCATTTCCTCGTCAAGTTCACCAATTAACAGGTGTTATAGAAATTATTCTTCCTATATTTCTACTTACAAAGTACAGATCAGAAGCAGCATTGTTAATGATTATATTTTTAATTGCAATCTACGGCGCAAATTTATATGTTTGGGTTGAAGAGTTGCCATACGGTAATCGTGTATTTACAAACACTCAGCATTTATTTAGATTACTTCTGCAACTTGCATATATAGCTTTCGCATATATTATTTATCGTTATGACTAAATATAATTTTCCACCCAAATTTATTTTTGGAACAGCTGTTGCCTCTTATCAAGTTGAAGGTGGTATTTATAATAATGATTGGACTCACTGGGAGAATAAATCCGAAACAGTATGTAATGAACCCTGTAATGAAGCATGCAAACATTTCGAATTAGTTGATAATGATATAGCGTTATTGAAAGACTTAGGTATTAAAGCGTTTAGATTTTCAATTGAATGGAGTAGAGTTGAGCCACAAAAAGGTAAATATGATCAAATCAGTATCGATCATTATATACAAAAAGCCAATAAATTAATCGATGAGGGCATAATTCCTATTATTACATTTCATCACTTCACAACACCCGAATGGTTGGCACAAGATGGTTATTGGGCAAGCATTAACACTGCCGATGCCTTTGTTAAATATGTAGAAAGATTGATGAACGAGTTGCCTAAGGAAATAAAATATTTTAATACAATAAACGAGCCTGGTATTTTTAGCATGTTCGGTTACTTCTCTAAAGAGAAATTTCCTCCGGGTATACGTAATGAGGAAATCTTCTTAAAGGCATCAGATAACATAATCGATGCACATAAAAGAGCATTAAAAGTAATAAAATCAATCAATAAGTACGCAAAAGTTGGTATGACACATGCCCTTCATGAATGGGATGATAGTGATAAAAGTGTTTTTAATAGATATCTTAAATATCATCTTGAAGATAAGTTTTTCTTTGCATCTGAGGATGATGATTTTATAGGACTACAAACATATTCTATAAAACGAACCAGTCCAAATTTAGTTTATAGGTCAATTGCATGGCTTCTTATTAAGGTGCCGTTATTTAGAAATAAATTATTTCCAATCTTTCTTGATAAATTCTCAGGTAGAAATGATTACGTAGCAGCAAATGCGCGTAAAACTAAAATGGGTTATGAATATCGACCTGAAGCAGTAAAGTACAATCTACACAGGATTCATGATAAATTTCCCGACAAGGACATATTTATTACTGAAAATGGAATTGCCACCGATGATGACAATGAAAGAATTCAATTTGTAAAAGAAGTACTTAAAGACATACACTCTTATGAAAAAGTAAATGGTCGCGTTATTGGGTACCTCTACTGGTCCCTATTGGATAACTTTGAATGGGATCTTGGGTATGAAATGAATTTTGGTCTGATTGAAGTTAACAAGTCTACTTACGAAAGAATTCCACATCCATCAGCGAAATGGTTTGGCAGTGTATCTGCTACGAATTCATTTACTGATTAATTCCCTTTTCTGTAGAATTACATTTATGACATACATTATTGCTGGTGCTACTGGAACAACAGGAAGAGCTATAGCCACTGAGTTAGCACGTACAGATAAAGTTCATCTTATAGGTAGAGATGAGTCAGCTCTTAAAGAGCTAGCTGATAATCTCAATTCCTCATATAGCCTCATTGATATCGAAAACCCTATTCCTGTTAAAGAATTTCAACAAACAGTAGAAATAGATGAGATAAAAGGATTGGTTAACTGCATAGGTTCTATTTACCTAAGGCCTCTCCACGGCTCCACAATTGAAGATTTTAATTCTGTAGTTAATACAAATCTTTTTTCATCATTTTATCTTTTATCCGCTTTCGCTAGAAGAATGAAGAATGGCTCCGCTGTCTTTTTTTCTTCAGTTGCGGCAACGAAAGGTTTATCAAATCATGAACTAATTTCTGCAGCTAAAGCAGGAATAGAGGGTATGGCAAGATCTGCTGCTGCAAGTTACGCTAAAGACAATCTTAGGGTAAATGTTATTGCTCCAAGTATTATGGATACAAATATGTCTGCAAAAATATTAAGTAGTGAGACTGCAGTAGAGATGTCTAAATCAATGCATCCGATTCCTAAAATCGGTGACATTAGTGATATACTTCCTGTTGTGACTTGGTTATTGTCCGGTGAATCAAAATGGGTCACAGGACAAACAATACATGTTGACGGTGGATTCTCAACGGTTAAACCTAGATAGGAGAAAAATGACAGAGAAAAAATATTTAGAAACACATGAATGGTATTCACTCACAGAAAACACCATAACAATCGGAATTTCTGATTATGCACAAGGAGAACTGGGAGATATTGTTTTTGTAACCTTGCCAGAAGTCGGACAAGAGTTTTCCAAAGGTGATTCAATGGTAGAAGTTGAAGCTACTAAAACAGTTGCTGAAGCTTATGCTCCGATGGATTGTGTTGTCGTAGAAATTAATTCTTCTTTAGATTCAGAACCTGAGATTATTAATTCTGATCCCTGCGGTGAGGGTTGGATGGTTAAAGCTGAGGTTAAAAACCTAGATGATTCAGGTATGTTGTATCAAGAATACGAAAACTTTATTTCATAGATGCCCAACATTAAATATTCACCACTACATAGTTTACATTTAAAAAATAAAGCTAAGTTTATTGAATTTGGTGGTTGGACTATGCCTTTTTCCTATAAAGGTACTATAAAAGAGCATCAGTTTGTTAGACAAAATAGTGGTTATTTTGATGTATCTCATATGGGTCGTCTTCTGATAGACAAGGCTTATCTACAAAAAATTTCATCATTAATTTGTTCAGATCTTCTCGAACTGAAGTGTGGCAAGGCTCTATATTCTATATTTACTAACGAAAATGGATCTGCTTTAGATGATGTTATTTTTTGGAAGTATGATGACTACATACTCTTAATATGCAATGCAGCAAACACTGACAAAATTACGAACTATTTACAAACAGAAGAAATAATTTTTCAAGATCTTACTGAAAAAACAGCATTAGTTGCTGTTCAGGGTCCCGAAGCAATCTCCAATTTAAAAGCCTTACTACCTATTCCAGAATCATTTTCATGTTTAAGTAATGATATATATACATATGCAAGGACTGGGTATACAGGAGAAGATGGTTTAGAGGTTATGGTTAATGTTGAAGATTTAGATGATTTAACTTCTTTTTTACTCCAGAACGAAATAGAACCATGTGGACTTGGCGCAAGGGATACTTTAAGACTTGAGGCATCCTTACCTTTATATGGGTTTGAGTTAACAGAAGATATAAGTCCGGTTGAAGCAGGATTGAAGTGGACACTAAGCAATAAAAATGAATATAGGGGATCAGATGTTATTAATGAGCAGATAAGAACGGGGCATCATAAAATACTTAAAAAGTTTTCTATAGATTCAAGAAATATAGCTCGGACAGGTACCAAAGTAAAAGCTGGTAATATTAACGGTATAGTTACTTCTGGAAATTTTTCTCCAATACTGCAAAAATCAATTGGTTTTGTATTACTTGAATCACAACCAGATACTGATTTATTAGAATTCGAAATACGTGGTAAATTTATAGAAGGAAATATTTTAAAAAAGAGGTTTTTAAGTTAATGTTTGTTCCACATTCAAGTTTAGATTTAAACGTAATATTTGACGAATTAGACATCTCCTCACTGGATGAATTATTTAAACATATTCCAGATGATTTACTAATAAAAAACGGACTAGACGTAGATGATTCATTGTCAGAACTTGAAGCAACTAACTACTTTGAAGATATATCGAATAAAAACAGAAATAACCTAATTTGTTTCGCTGGTGGTGGACATTACGATGTATATTTACCTCCTACTGTTAAGTCTCTTACTATGCGACCAGAATTTATGACATCTTACACACCTTATCAAGCTGAAATTTCACAAGGGATTTTACAAGTATTGTTTGAATTTCAATCTTTAGTATGCGACTTAACTGAAATGGAACTAGCTAATGCGTCTTTATATGACGGTGCAACTTCAGTCGCTGAAGCTATCTCTGTAGCTATAAATAAAACTAAGCGTGATTCAGTTGTTATTTCTAGTGGATTTAATCCAAACACTAAAGAGGTTGTTAATACACTAATTGATAAGTCAAAATTTGACCTAAATTACATTCCATTATCAGATTATCTTTTTCCAGAGGATTATGAATTTACTGATGAAGATGCAGCTTTTGTTGTATCTTTTCCACATTATGAAGGTTCTGCTCAAGACCTATCAAACTTAGTTAAAAAAGCTCAATCTAAAGGTGTAATTACAATATGTTATGTTGACCCATCAATGCTTGGTGTATTAAAGACACCAGGATCAATGGGTTTTGATATAGTTGTTGCAGAGGGCCAATCTATTGGCACACCTTTATCTTTTGGTGGACCAACAGTTGGTTGGTTTGCTACTAAAAAAGATTTAGCTAGATTAGTTCCCGGTCGCATTATTGGAGAAACTATTGATAATAATCATAAGAAAACCTATGTTATGACTTTAAGAGCTCGAGAACAAGATATTAGAAGAGAAAAAGCTTCTTCTAATATTTGCACTAATCAGACATTAAATGCTATCGGTTCAGCAATACATTTATCTTGGATGGGACCTGAAGGTATATACCAAGTAGGTTATCAAGCAATACAAAAAGCAATATATATGAAATCACAATTAATAGAAAAAGGGTTTAATGTTATAAACGATAAATCCTCATTAAGAGAATTTATCGTTGAGACAACACTTCCTGCTAAAAAAATAATTTCGGAAATGGGAAATAGAGGATTCTTGGCTGGTATCGAATATAATGAAAATCATTTGCTAGTTGCTTTGACTGAAAAACGAACTAAAGATGAAATTGATAATTATGTAAAACAATTCAGTGAGGTTAATCATGGTTAGTGGAGGTAATGCAAGTTCTCTTCCGTTAGTAGGAGGAGCATCAGAACCAACAATTAGAGAACTTTCAAGACCTGGTCGCCGTGCCTCAAAATATCCTAAATTAGATGTTCCAGAGGTTGACTTTAACCATCCGGCTATGAAAAATGAAAAAGCTCCTTTGCCTGAAGTATCCGAACATGATTTAGTTATGCATTATTCACGATTAGCTCATAGAAACTTTGCTGTAGATTTAGGTTTTTATCCGTTGGGTTCATGTACGATGAAATACAATCCTAGGTTTGCAGATCATGTCGCTTCTCTTGGGGCTTACTCAAATACTCATCCAGCCACTCCTTCAGAATTTACTCAAGGAACATTAGAAATTCTTAATATTCTTGAATCGTATCTAACAGAAATAACAGGTATGGATGTTGCTAGTTTTCAACCACCGGCCGGTGCATCTGGCGAACTTACAGGATTATTAATCATTAAAAAATATCTTGAAAACCAGAATTTATCCAACAAAACTGAAATTATTGTACCTGATTCCGCACATGGAACTAATCCAGCTTCAGCTAGAATGGCAGGTTTTAAAGTCGTCGAAGTAGCTACCGATGACAGAGGTATGGTTAATATTGATGACCTACACTCAAAAGTTAATGAAAATACTGCAGGTTTAATGTTAACAAATCCGAATACTGGTGGATTATTTGAAGAGGAAATATTAACAATTTCAACCATTATTCACGATGCAGGGGGATTACTTTATTACGATGGAGCAAATCTCAATGCAATAGTTGGAGTTTGCCGACCAGGGGATATGGGTTTTGATATCGTTCACTCAAATCTTCATAAAACATTTGCAACCCCACATGGCGGCGGTGGGCCTGGCTCAGGTCCTGTTGCTGTTAAAAGTTTTCTCAAGGAATATTTACCTGGTCCTATAGTTGAAAAAAATGATACCAATTTTTACTGGTACACCCCAGAAAACAGTATTGGCCGTATGCACGGTTATCATGGCAATTTTTTAGTTGCTCTACGCGCACTTGTATACATGAAACTTTTAGGTAAAGAGGGATTAGATACCTTAGGTTCTTATGCAGTATTGAATGCAAGATATTTGAGTTCAAAAGTATCAAAATATCTCCCTCTTGCTTATAACGAACCATGCATGCATGAATTTGTGGCTACAGTGAGGGATTTGAAGAAATCTCATAAAATTAAGGCGTATGATGTTGGAAAAGCTTTATTAGATAAAGGCTTTCATTCACCGACAATTTATTTTCCACTCATAGTTGAGGAGGCATTAATGTTTGAACCAACTGAAACGCAAACTGTAGAAACTTTGGATGACTTAGCAGAAAGTATTCAACATATTATCGAAGAACTTTGTGCGCCAGGTGTAAACCTTACAGATTATCCCAAAAACCTTCCAGTAGGTCGACCAAATGAATTAATACCTGCAAAACACCTTACTGTTCATTGGGGAGATTTTGAACTTCTTGAATTAACTGAATAGACTGTCCTTATGACAGTTTCAACATTAGATGTAGATAGGTACATTTCCACGCTTCGTCTAAACTCGAAATCATTTTCTGAATTATCAAATGAAGCACTTGCTGTCATGTTTGAGGAATCAATTCAAAATATTAAAAATATTGCATATTTCTGGGCAACTATTGGTGCTGACAATAAGGGTATAAAAGACACAATTGCAGAGGGTGAAGAATGGCTAGGTGGACCATTTGCCTCGACAATTGCACTCCAATACTATATTGAATATTTAAGATCAGACAACTCAACTATTTCCGAAGAAGATATAGATCAAAACAAAATTCACGTTTTTCCAAATAAAAGTATTGAGAAACTTTTATTCCCTTTCGTCAAGGCAGATGTTCATTTTCATAAAAATATGTCTAATGCTGATATATTAAATGCTAGAGGTTTTGGGAATAGGCTTGGCTTTAAAAAAGGTATAACATTGATACTTGGTGCCGGCAACGTATCCTCAATCCCTTTACTTGACACTATCTTTGACATGGTAGTAAATAGACACTGTGTTCTTCTGAAGTTAAACCCCGTAAATGAATACTTAAAGCCAGTTTTTGAACAAGTATTCGAAAACTTTATAAATAACGGATTTATGATCGTGACCACAGGCAATGTTGATGTCTCAAGTTATATGACTCAACATACGGGCATAACGAATATGCACCTCACTGGTTCTGATATAACGTATGAAAATATTGTTTATGGTTCTACATTAAAAGAAAAAGAAAAAGGTAAAAAAACACTTCACAAAGTTAACAAAAAACCATTTACAACAGAACTAGGCAATGTAACACCATTTATAATTCACCCAGGAACATGGTCTTCCTCTGAAATAAAATACCAGGCACGAAAAATTGTAACTGCAAAACTAAATAACAATGGTTTCAATTGCATTGCCGCACAAGTCGTTGTTCTACCAAAAGATTGGAAACATACCGATAAATTAGTATCCGCAATAAAAAATCAACTCTCAAATGAAAAAGATAGGCTTGCTTATTATCCGAAAAGTAGTGAAACTCTGAATTTATTAAAAGAATCTGAATACATCACACAAGAAAATGATTTAACTTGTTCTACACCTCATCTTACAAAGGATTTAGAACTCAATGACTATTTTGAACAAAATGAAGTATGGTCATCAACATTATTTTTTAAATATATCGAATACTCTGATGAATCAGATTTTGTAGAAAAATCAATTAACTATGTTAATAATCAAGTTTGGGGAAATTTAGGTGCTGCTGTGTTAATTAAACGCTATAACAATAAAAAAAATAAAATTCATACAAATAAATACACCCAAAAACTTAATTACGGGACTGTAGCCATAAATGAATGGCCTGCATTAGGATTTATTATCCCAACCATGCCTTGGGGTGGATTTCCTGGTAACAAAGATTCCGATATTCAAAGTGGACAAGGCTATGTTCACAATGCTTATTTTTTTGAATCTCCACTTAAGGGAGTGTTGTATTCTAAATTTAAACTACCGTTTGTTGATCCCGTATGGTTCACTTCAAATAAAAAAGGTACAAAGGTATTTAAACGTTTAACTTACTACCAGATTGATAATTCCAAATTAAATCTGGCAAAGTTAATTTTTTCAGCGCTAATATAAGAGCAGATGAAAAAGATATATTTAATTTTCCTTATATTATCACTAATAGCTTGTTCCTCAGAAACTGAAGTAGCAGATGATCAGGTGACAACAACCTCAACTAATGTTACATCAGAAGATTCGACTAATACAACTTCAGTAGATACACCAGAAGATAATACTCCCATAATTGAAGAATATGTATTTGATGTCGAAAGAATGTCAGCACTTACTGGGTTAGAGATTGCTCCGGAACTTTGGCTCAAAAGACCAAGGAGAGTTCTAGCATTTAAAATTGATAACAATATAAATGCAAGACCACAATCAGGTCTTCAAGAAGCAGATGCAGTTTTCGAACTCTTAGTTGAAGGTGGCATGACTCGTTTTCTTGCATTTTTTCACGATAAGTCTTCAACTTATTTAGGTCCTGTTAGGTCAGCAAGACCTACAGACCCAACAGTAATTAGGCCTTATGGGGGAACTCTTGTAGTTTCAGGTGCAACTGGAGGCTTAATACCAACTATTAGAGAATCTGGAGTACCTGTGTTAGAGGAAACTGGATCACCAGCGATGTTTAGGATTTCTAATCGAAATGCTCCACATAACCTGTATGCAGATACAGAACTAGTTAGAGATGTAATTACTGATAAAGGCTATTACTTTCTACAACCAGGACCGGAACCACTATATTCATTTGGTAATGATCAAACTAAGTGGGATGAAGGGGCAGCAAGAATAACAATTAAATATAGTGAATTTACTACAGTTATTTGGAAACTTGGTGAGTCTTCATATGAACGCTTCATTATCGATGGATATGCACCCAATAAAGAAGCAGTTGCTCATAATTTTATCACGCAAGATGGGAATTATACTGACATATTGAAAACCCAAACTGTAGTAGTCATTCAAGGACCTCTTTATAATGACGAAAATACTACATTACCTAGTATCTTAACCGTAGGTGTTGGTCCAGTAACAGTGTTTAATGACGGAAAAGTTATTGAAGGCACCTGGAGAAGAAACGACATAAAAGAACCATTTACGTTCACAGACTCAGAACAAAATGCTATCCATGTTCCTCCTAGTACTCAATGGGTTCATATTGTTCCTACTGATGGTGAAATAACCTGGTCTAATAGCTAATTGCTAGCATCAGTTCTATTCTCGATTCTCTTAACTAGTACGTCCTATAATATTTCGGATTATTCATGCGTCGACGAATTGTCAACTCATCCTGTACGTAATGAATATATGTTGCAAATCGTTCTTAAGTCTTATGACTATTACGAAGGAAAAATTGATGGAAAAATAGGTTCTGTTTCTAAAGCAGCGTTACGTTCATTTCAAGATAAAAATGGGCTTATTGTTGATGGTATTTTAGGTCCTGAATCTTGCTTAAGATTACTAGACAAAGTAAATATCAGAAGTAATGTTATCAATCTAAACATTGAAGAAACTAACAAAAACCAACAGTATTCCGAAAAAACTGAGTCTCATCAAAGAATTCTCAAAGAATTAGGACTATATACAGGAAGCATTGATGGTTTAAATGGGCCGGGTACCCAAAGAGCTATTAAAGCTTTTCAAAATAAGGCTGGTTTAATCCCCGATGGTGTTGTTGGTGCGAAAACAGATAAAGCACTGAGTTTAGGAGAGGCAGCATATGTTCAAAACACAGATATAGATACAGAAAATGCTTCAGAAGCTCAGTCACCAGTAATTGCAGCTTCGTCATCTAGCTCTGCAATTGATCTTATTAACTATGATCCCAACGAGAACTGTATCGAAGGTTATGTAAACACAATTGACGTCTGGGTTCCAGATCCATGCTTTTATCCGGTGTTCGTTTACAGATTCGGAAAAACTGCCCAAGTTAATTCTCAGAACGAATTAGATTCATATCTTCAGGCAAGATGGTCCCTGACAAAAGAGAAAGTATATACGTCTATAGGACCTGTTTCCACACAAAACTATACACCAGGTGTGAATTCACCTGTTAATGGATTGCCAATGAGTCCTGATGCTAATAATTCCATTGTCATAGGTATAAAGAATGATAATAACGTTAGAGCACGACCTCAATCCGGACCACAAAATGCAGATGCTGTTGTAGAAGTTTTAGTTGAAGGTGGAATGACAAGATTTATTAATATATTTTATCAGAGTGATACAACTTATCATGGCCCGATTAGGTCTGCAAGACCTACAGATCCAACTGTGCTTAGGCCGCTAGGTGGAGTTCTTGTAGCTAGCGGTGCAACTGGTGGATTAATTCCGGAGATTATCGATATGGGTGTTCCTGTTATCACAGATAGAAGACCTGAATATTATAGAATTTCAAGCAGAAATGCTCCCCACAACCTTTATGCCGATACTAAAAAGCTAAAGTCTCTAGCTGTTGCCAAAGGGTATGTAAAATCAACTACACCACAACCACTATTTGCTTGGGGCGACCCAATAGTTTCAAACTGGTCAGCAAATACATATTTAAATCTTACTTTTTCATCCCAAACACAAACAAAATGGACATGGAATGGTAATAATTATGTAAGGACATATTATGACGCATACAAAGGAAGTTCATCAGGAAATGTACATAACTGGATGGATGAAAATGGTAATCAGGGGCAAATAAGCACAACAACAGTCATAGCCCTATTTTGCGAACCTTATGTTCATCCATTGCAATTACCATCTGTAAAGACTGTCGGAAATGGTAGAGCTATTATTTTACATCAAGGAAAAATTCTAGATGTCTTTTGGAAACGAGGATCCAACCTTGATCCTTTTCACATTGTTGATAAAAACGGTAATGAACTCTTCGTTCCTAAGGGTAAAGTCTGGATTTCACTTGTACCAAACACTAAAGCACCTAGTTTCGGCTAAATAACTTTACTTTTCAATAACTACCGTGGTAATCTATTAGTGCGTTTCAATTAAGTGTGATACGCAGCCCTGTTGGGAAGCCCTCTTCATTGGGGGCTTCCGTATTTCTAGAGCTTTTCTTTTAAGATATCTAAGGTATCGCCCCAGACTATATCCGCAATGTAGGAAATTAAATAGACACAGCCATGTGATTCAAATTCATCTATTTTATCGAAAACTTCATTCTTAACACCTACCAGTGGTTTTTTAAGATACATATCTTTAGGTATACCTGTATCATTACTTATTTTTTCCAACTTATTATTTAAATCTGATTTATCGGTTCCGATTATAACATTCGTATGTAACGTTCTTCCAACGTCTTCATAATTACGATTTTCCCTTTCACAATGCTGTTTTAGTATCTCTGATTTGCTTATGAAACCTTCAACATCTACATCCCAGTTACCATAATCACCATATTTAGCTAATAACTTAAGAGTAACTTTCTCTCCACCACCACAGACCCATAGGGGAGGATGTGGTTTTTGAAGTGGTTTAGGTTGGTTAATTGCCTCATTTATTTCGTAGTGCTTTCCTTTAAATGTAGCAAGATCTTCAGTTGTCATTTTTTTATAAATGATCAAAGATTCTTCAAGCATTTTTAATCGAACTCCAGCAGAAGGATAGTCATAACCATATGCCGCATATTCTTGGTCATACCAACCTGCACCAATTGCATATTCAAGACGGCCTCCAGACATTACATCGATAGTTGATGCCACTTTTGTTAAATATGATGGATTTCTATATGAATTACAAGTACACATCTGGCCAAGACGAACTTTAGATGTTCTTTGAGAAAGTGCAGCCATAAGAGACCAGCATTCATATGTAGGGTCTTGTGTAGGAGTTGGAACTGTATGGAAATGATCGTATACCCAAATTGATTCGTAACCGAGATTCTCTATCTTATCAGCAGACTGTAGAATTGTTTCCCATTGATTTTCCGGAGAAATACCGGATAAATCCATTCTCCATCCCTGTGGTATGAATGCACCAATTTTCATAAGATGATTATAGGGATTATTTATTCCTTCGTCTCAAGATGGCTAAAAGCATATTCATGTCTTCGTAATCATCTTTTGTTTTAAAGATTTTATATGCGTATGAAAAGAGAAAAGTTAGAAAAATAATACTGAGAACTGAAGTAGATAAGGTAACTACAGCTTGATTAACACAAATCGATCTATTCATACTCAGATTTTTATTAGTTGTGAAATCTACATTATTTGAAAGTAGATCATAAATAGTTCCACATTCAATTGTAAATTTCTTGAAACTGTAAAGAGAAACAGTATTAAATTCAATCTGAACAATTGAAAAAATATTATATAAGCAGGTAACAATCAAGAATGCAATTATCCACAATGTGTACTTTGATTTAAACATATCTTATATAAACTTTAACCTATGGATAATTTAAAAGTTCTCAATGACCAACTCATAAGAATGAGACAGATGAATAGGTATTATCATCAACAGTTTTTAACGGATGTACGATTAATAATGATTATCACGATAGCGATGCTTGTATTTGTAAATGAATTGACTTTTTATATTCTCCCTTTTGTATCACTCTTCGGTGCAGTTCTTCTCTCATTTCATGCACATTATTTAATATTTTCACGAAATTTTAGCCAGTACCTCGAAATAGCTATAAATAAAGCAAACGGTCAAAATACCCTGATTGCTCATGAACTTGAAAATAGTTATTTTTTTCCAATACAAGAAAAAAAGATTGTAGTTGCAGGTTTGGGTTCTTCATTCAGTTGGTTTTCGTTTGTAACTCTATTTATAACAGGTTATGGAGTCGCAATCTATATATATGGATTAATCAATATAAACTTTTCAGATGCTTTTTATTACACATTAGTATTATCTGGAATTACACTAATTACACTTACAACAGGAATTTGGTGGTTTGTTTCAGGTGTTGGTGAAAAAAGGTTAAAAAAGATATATGAAAAATATGAATGATATACAATTTGGAGAAGGCACCTTCGATGATCTTTATGGCCATAAAATTATCGAACTAAAAGAAAACTTCATCAGGACAGAAATTAAAATAACTTCAGATCTACATCAACCTATGGGTCTAGTGCATGGTGGACTTTATTCATCAATGGCAGAAGCTGCTATTTCTTATGCCGCGTACTTCACTCAGGAAGGTACGTGGGTAGGAGTGAACAATAACACTGACTTTTTAAAGTCTGCTAAAGACGGCTTATTGGAATGCAAAGCTTCGCCACTTAAATTGGGGAAACGATCACAGTTATGGGAAGCTAAAATATATAATGGTGATAATTTATGTGCAATTTCTAAAGTTAGGCTAAGTAATCTANATGCTTAAANAAAATATATATAGATTTTTGATTNTCTNACTTTTTGTTAGTGCTTGTGGTTCTAATGAGGTAGAGGAGATAACCGAAACTACAATACAAGATAATAAAGGAGAATCGACAATGAGTGACGAAAAAGTATATTCATCCATGCCAGAGATGAGTATTGATCAGAGTAAATCATACACAGCTGTAATACAAACTTCAATGGGGGATCTAACTGTTGAGTTTTTTAGTGATACTGCACCAGTAACAGTTAATAATTTTATATCACTTTCAAATGATGGATACTACGACAATATAATTTTTCACAGAGTTATTTCTGGATTCATGATTCAAGGTGGAGATCCAAGTGGAACTGGACACGGAGAATATGGAAAGTTTCCTGGTTACACCTTTGAAGACGAACTCAACAATCAACAACCTTATGAAAAGGGTATATTAGCAATGGCTAATGCGGGTCCAAATACAAACGGTAGCCAGTTTTTTATTATGCATGTTGATTATCCATTACCTTACCAATACACAATTTTTGGTAAAGTTACTGATGGTTTTGATGTAATTGATACAATAGCTTCTGTGCAAACAGCTGAGGGTGATAGACCAGTTGAAGATGTTGTCATCTTAGGAGTTACTGTTTCAAGCAGTTAATTGTTTTGTTAGACAGGTGTCC
Organism: bacterium TMED221; assembly: GCA_002169115.2. The sequence goes on from NHJS02000024.1 coordinate 22,335, forward strand.
TCCTGAAATACCTTTAGAAGATGATTTTAAATAACCTTTTTGGAATGCCTCTTTAATTATATTTTTTATATAACTTTTTGAGTAACCAGTTTTGTTTGCCAAAACAGTTGTGATATTAGTTTCATAAGAAAGACAAGTTTGTATATATACGTAAGAAAACTTAGCGAGAAAAGTGTTTCTATCTGTCTTATCAGTCCTTTTATGTACTTCTGTTAATAATTTACGATAATTTAGATCTGGTTGATAAGTAAAGTTAATTTTATTTTGAACACTTTTCTTATCAAGACCAATGTATGCATTGATTAGTTTTATAGATCTCTTTATCAGTGTGTGAATATTTATTTTCCTTAACTCCGTTGAACTTATGTTTGCATGTGTATTTTTGGTATTAATTACTGTTATTTTGTTTAGAACTAATTGATACACATTTAAACTAACAAATTCACAAATGACTGTATGTTTTTTTAGAACATCATTAAAGCTTATTTGTATAAAATCAGAATGAATCTCTATTTTAACCTTTTTCTTCATAATCTATTAAAACATAAATTCTTATAGGTTTTTTGTTGTTAAAAATAATAGTTCTTAAGTTTCACTAATATTAGAACAAATGAATATTGAAATAACATTACCTGATGAATCTGTACGCACGTACGAGAAAGCTATAACTGGTGAGGAAATTGCCTTTGATATAGGTCCAAAATTAGGTAAAGATGCTGTAGCTATAGAGATAAATAGGAAACTCTATGATACGTCTTACGTAATTACAGAAAACGCTTCAATCAAAATTCTTACAAAAAAAGACATACAATCTTTATCTATACTCAGGCACTCGTCTGCGCATCTTCTTGCTCAAGCAGTCCTAAATCTCTACCCAGGTACTTTGTATGGAGTAGGTCCAGACATAGAAGATGGTTTTTATTACGATTTTCTTTTTAAAGAAAATATTAGCGATGCTGATTTACCAAAGATTGAAAAAGAAATGCTGAAACTATCTAAAGCTAATCAACTATTCGTAAAATCTATTCAAAAAAAACCCGACGCAATGGATTTATTTAAGAATCAGCAATTCAAGATGGAATTAATTGATAGTGCAGATGAATCAGAAGGTGTTGAAGATTCTGAAGTTTCTTTATATTCAAATAATGAATTTATAGATTTATGCAGAGGCCCACATGTTCCGAACACAGGTTTCATAAAACACTTTAAACTAACTCGTCTAGGTGGAGCTTACTGGAGGGGAGATGAAAATAATTCTCAACTTCAAAGAATATATGGAACTAGTTGGTTCAACAAAGAAGATCTTGAACAGTATTTAACACGTAGAGTTGAAGCTGAGAAACGTGATCATAGGAAAATAGGTAAACAGTTAGAGCTTTTTACAACTGCAGACGAACTTGGTCCCGGGCAATTTTTATGGAAACCAAACGGAGCCTTATTAAGAAATACAATTGAAAATTATAGCAAGAAGGCTCATATTAATAATGGTTATGATTTTGTAAATACACCCCATATTGGTCGCTCGGTTCTCTGGGAAACTTCGGGTCATTTAGAACATTATGAGGAGGGAATGTATCCACCTTTGCAGAGTAAGGACAATGACGATAAATACTATCTTAAACCAATGAATTGTCCTTTTCATATACTGATCTACAAGAGTGAATTACGTTCCTATAAAGAATTGCCAATAAGACTGTTCGAACTCGGTTCTGTTTACCGATTTGAAAAAACAGGAGTTTTACATGGCTTGCTTAGAGCAAGAGGTTTTACACAAGATGACGCGCACATATTTTGTACTTTTGATCAAATTAACACTGAGGTAAACAATCTACTTCGATTCTCAATTGCATTACTTAAATCCTTTGGTTTCAAAAATATTGAAGCAGATTTATCAACTAAACCTAATAAAGCTATAGGAAACGATGAGGATTGGAACATAGCTACTAGGTCATTAGAAGTCGCATTAGAAGACGAGGGGATTGACTTTGTAACTGCAGAGGGAGAAGGTGCATTTTATGGACCAAAAATCGATCTTCACGTCAAAGATGCCATAGGTAGAAGGTGGCAATTATCAACCATTCAAATCGATTTTGCGCAACCAGATAATTTTGATTTAGAGTATGTAACTACCAAGAATTCAAAAGATAGACCAGTAATGATACATCGTGCCTTGTTGGGTTCAATTGAAAGATTTACAGGAATTCTCATCGAACATTATGCAGGAGAATTTCCGTCATGGTTAGCACCTACGCAGTTAAAGATACTTACCATTGGTGATGTCTCAGATTATGTAAAGAACATAACTGCTAAATTATCTGGTGTACGTTTCGAAATTGATGATAGAAACATAAGGTTAGGTGAAAAGATTCATGATGCGAAGAAACAAAATATACCACTGACTTTAATTATTGGTGAAAAAGACTTATCGAACAACACGGGATCTTTAAATATTCTTAATAGCGAAAGTAAAAATAATTTAGATATCGCGTCATTAGTGGACTTTATTATTGATGACGTGACAGAACCAGAATTTGAATTCTAATGGTTGACAGAATAGAAATTTCACAAGAAGCTGCAGATAAGCAGGTTATCCCTGAAGATTTAAACTCACTAGCTGTAGGTAGTTATATAATTCCTGATCCGCAGCGTAGAAAAACATACGGTTTTTTGCTAATAATCACAGCGTTAATAAGCCAATTTATATTTTACTTTAATGATTGGTTGAGTGTCACAGCCGGTGCCGTGCTTGTGTTTTTCACTGGAATTTCTATTCTTCTTATTAACAACACAATTGAAGTAAAGCAATCACATGTTATCCAAACAGTATCAAGCTATATTCCACACTCAATTGGGTATTATTCTATAGCTTTAACTTTTGAGTTTGTTAAAAATTTATTTTTTCTAAAACCCGTATGGACTGTTATCGTTTATGATCACAACAATCCACCTACGAATAAAACAATTATAGAAATAGATGCGTCTACAGCTGAATTAGTTTCTGAAATATATACAGAACCTATTAAAAATGCTTGAAAAATATTTTAAACCTGCATCCGAACAGTTTGCTAAACCGTTTATCAAACTTTGCATTCTGTTAAAGATACAACCAAATGTCCTTTCTGTCATCGGTATATTGGTTGTTATCCTGGGATCTCTTTTCTTTCTTGGAGATAATAAAAACTTAGGCATTGTATTAATCTTTCTTGGCAGTGCTGTAGATGGTTTAGATGGACCCTTAGCTAGAACGTTAAATAAAACTACAAAACAGGGAGCCCTCCTTGACTCAACAATAGATAGAATAGGTGAACTATTTATTTGGGCTGTAATTGGTATTAACTATGTAAGTTCAAATATAGAACTCTTTACAATCTTTTCTATTGTCACATCATCAAGCTTGATTCCTTATTTACGTGCTAAGTCAGAAGTTCATGGTATTGACAACAAGGTTGGTATAGCTGCACGTCCTGAAAGAGTATTGTTTGCTGTCTTTTACATGTATTTTCAGTTCTCTTTTAATTTTGTATATTTATTTGCACTATTTACATGGACCACAGTTTGGCAACGTTTTATCAAACTTTATAAAGCTTTATAGTGAAAAATATACAATTTTACATTATTAAAACACTTCATTTAGTACTGAAGGGCTTAAACCTCTCTACGATATTACTTGTTGCTTATCTGATAGGACCTCTATATTATATTATTTCATTTCGCAACAGCTATAAACTCAACTTCCGTAAAGCAAAATTTAGCAAGCAAAGTGATTTAAATTACAGTCCGTTAAAAGTAAAAATTAATTATGTAAAGTATTGGCTCGAAACACTTTGGTTAACTAAAGAAAATTTCGAACAAAATATTATGGATGAAGTAGAGATAATAAATGTTGAGTACATCGAAAATCTAATGAACACCGAAAAAGGTTTAATTTTTGCACTACCACATTTAGGTAATTGGGAGATGGCTATTCCAGTAGGTAAAACTATAGGTTTAGATCTTGTTGCTGTTGCTGAACCATTAAATAATCGAAAAGTATTACATTGGTTTAAGTCCTTAAGAGAGGATTTAGGATGCGAAATTATAATTGGTGGTAAAGGACAGAATACTTTTAGTTTGGTTCAAGATAAGATAAATAACGGAAAACACGTATGCCTACTTTCGGAGAGAACCATCAATAAGCATGGTGTTGGAGTTGAGTTTTTTGGTGATATTGCCTCTTTCCCTAAAGGGCCAGTAGCACTTGCCTTGAAAACAGAAGTCCCAATTATCCCAGCTGCTTTTCTTAAGATTGATGGTAAATATACGCTTATTTTTGAAAAACCATTCTATGTACCCCTTTTTGATAATGAAGCGCAAAGTATACAGCAGGGTATGAAAGTACTGTCCAAATCTTTTGAAAGATTAATATCAAGAGACATCAATCAATGGCATTCCATTCAGCCTGTCTGGGTTAATGAGTATTAATATTCTCTTAGTGTCCCCATATAGTATGAACTTTTTTGGGGGAGTTCAAAATCAAATTGATCTTATTAAAACATCTTTAGAGGGAAAAGAGTTTAAAGTGAAGGTTTTGAGTCCTGATTCACCAGACTTCAATATAGGCAAGGCAATTAAGATACCCTTTAATGGTTCGATAGCCCCAATAAAGGTATTGGCTAAAAGAAAAATTATTAGAGAAAGTTTAAACTGGGCTGACATTATTCATATTCATGAACCTTTTATACCATTATTTTTTTGGCGTCTTCCAGTGAATTCTAAAACTATAATTACACACCACTCATCACTATCAGTGTTGATGAGTTTTTTCCAGAAGATATTGATTAAAAACGAAGTAAAAGCAGCGAAGATAACAGCTGTGAGTAATGAAGCCTCTAAAAATGTGGTTCCAGGCCGTGATGTGAAGATTATACCGAATGCAATTCCAAACCAACATATCAATATAGAATTCACCAACAGTCAAGATATACTTTTCATAGGGAGAAATGAAAAACGAAAAAATTTTAAACTTTACTATCAGCTATCTAATCTATTAAAAAATTCAACTTATAGTTTTCGTGCAATAACAAATAAATATATTTATTCACCAAATATTGAATTATTTATAAACCCAGATGATGAGATTAAAAATGAGGTTTTAAAAGGTTCATCTATATATCTAGCAGTCAACACTCACGGAGAAAGTTTTGGAATTACTATTCTTGAAGCTATAAATGCTGGTTGTACAGCAGTTTGTAGTGATATCTCAGCATTTAAGGATCTGCTTGGTGATAGCGGTGTTTATTTTAAAAACAATAATTTAGAGGACCTTAAACAAACTGTTGAACAATTGGATACAGATGAGATACAGACAATTTACAATAAGCAAAAAACACATATTGAAAAATATCACGTAGATAAAGTAATGCCCTCTTGGATTTCACTCTATACGCAGATATAGTTAAAATTATATTATGAAAACTGAGTCAACATTTAAAGTAAAAAAAGGGTTAGCCGAAATGCTTAAAGGCGGTGTCATTATGGATGTCGTTAACGCAGAACAGGCAAAGATTGCAGAAAAATCTGGTGCTGTTGCGGTTATGGCACTTGAAAGAATACCAGCAGATATTAGGGCTGAAGGTGGTGTATCTAGAATGTCATCTGTAGAGGTAATTCAAGAAGTTATGGATACAGTATCTATACCAGTCATGGCAAAAGCTAGAATTGGTCATTTCGTAGAAGCACAAATGCTTGAAGAATTAGGTATTGACTTTATAGATGAAAGTGAAGTTTTAACACCAGCTGATGATGTGAACCACATAAGTAAACATGAAATTAAAACTCCATTTGTAAATGGAGCTACAAATATTGGTGAGGCGTGTAGGAGAATAGGTGAAGGCGCAGCAATGATTAGAACTAAAGGTGAAGCTGGAACAGGTAATGTAATTGAAGCCGTTAGACACATGAGAAGCATGACAAAAGGAATTAGTAAAATCTCAATGGCTGATGATAATGAGCTTATGGCCATAGCTAAGAATACAGGATCACCCTATGAGGTTGTTAGAACTATTAAAGAATTGGGAAAGTTACCTGTTGTTAACTTTGCTGCTGGAGGTATAGCTACGCCAGCAGATGCAGCTCTTATGATGCAACTCGGGTGTGATGGGGTATTTGTCGGTTCAGGCATATTTAAGAGTGGCGACCCACTCGAGAGAGCTGAAGCGATAGTAGTGGCAACAACAAATTACAACAATCCAGCCGTTTTAGTTGAGGTATCTAAAAACCTCGGTGAAGCAATGGTGGGAATTAATATTGATGATCTTGATGAATCGGAGAAATTAGCCAAAAGAGGTTGGTAATTGAAAACTGGAATACTAGCTCTTCAAGGTAATTTTTACGAACATGCTACAGCTTTAAAACAAATTAATAGAGACTATATTCTTATAAAAAGACCAGAGGATTTAAATAAAATAGATTCACTCATTTTGCCTGGTGGAGAATCAACAGCAATGTTGAAGATAGAAGAAGAAAATAACCTCTTCGAGAATATTAAAACATTAATAGATTCAGGTATACCAACACTAGGAACCTGTGCAGGATTAATACTGCTTTCTACGAACGATGTACTGGGCAGAGAAACGCTACAATCAATCGACTGTAGTATTGAAAGGAATAGTTATGGTAGGCAAAATCAGTCATTTGAGGCTTTAGTTAAATTTCATGACTTCACTGGTGTCTACTGCTTCATAAGAGCACCTAAAATAATCGCTTACGGTGAGGATGTTAAGCCGATAGCTTTTTTAGACAATGAAGTTGTTGGTATTCAAAAAAATAATGTTGTTGGATTGAGTTTTCATCCTGAACTAACAAATGATGTAAATTATTTAGAGTGGTTAGAAAGTTTTATCTTGAAAGGTTCAAATGTCGGGACACTCTAAATGGTCAACCATCAAAAGGAAAAAAGGAGCCAATGATGCAAAAAGAGGTAAACTTTTTGCAAAGTTAATAAGATCTATAGAGGTTGCAGCTAAAAATGGGGGACCAGATCCAGCAAATAATGCATCTCTCTATCAAGCAATCTCAAAAGCTAAATCTATGTCTGTCCCAAATGATAATATTGAAAAAGCGTTAAAAAGATTAAGTGGACAACAAGATAGCGATGACTTTGAAGAAATCTTTTATGAAGGATATGGCCCACACGGTATAGCAGTACTTGTTGAATGCCTTACAGATAATAGAAATAGAACATCTTCTGATGTAAAGTCAACATTTTCAAAATATAATGGGTCAACTGGAGCCCCTGGTAGTGTTAATTATTTATTTGAAAGAAAAGCAATATTTCAGTTTGAAAACTCTAGTGATGATCTTATCAATATAGCAATTGAAAATGCATGTTTAGATTTTACAGAAAATTCCTCTGGCGTAAGCATAGAATTTACACCACAAGAATTTAAAAAGATGAATGAAATATTCGAGCTAAATAATTTTAAAAGTGTAAACGCCGAAGTTGCTTATGTACCAACATCTCTCATCATGCTTGACTTAGAACAATTTAAATCGATTTCAAAACTTATTGAAGCGCTTGAAGAGCTCGATGACATTCAAAATGTTTATACAAATTTTGATATTGATGAGAATCTCTTTGATAACACAATAAATTAAATATTATTGTTAAAATTACCTAATGGTAAACAAAGCTAAGAAACAGGGTACAAACTATGAGACAAACATAGTTAATAGATTAAACCAAGTCAGTAATTTGAAAGCTCAACGCTTCGCTGAGGGGGGTTCCAATGATTTAGGAGATATTCAGCTTTTTGTTGATGATGAAGAATTTTTCATTGAAGCTAAATCTAGAATGAACTTAAATCTTCATCAAACATTAGATAAAGCAATAAGTAAATCTGGAGATGAAAAAACTCTTGTGTTTTGGAAAAAATTAAAAAGAAAAACTAATAATGAACGTCGTACAAATGATGGAGTTCCTGAAGTCGTTTCTATGTCTTATGAATTATTTATAAAACTTTTACAAAAATAATTGCATAAAACCCCAACTTCGGATCTTGAATATGTATTAGATGAGTCTTGTATTGCGCAATATAGATATAAAGATCCTTCTTATTCAAAACTGCTAATTGCAGAAACAAATGAGATAGTAACCTTTGAGAAATTTCTTAATGAATTAGAGGATAAAAGTGTATTTGTATTCAATAAATCTACAATTCACAACGTAAGGATTGAAACAACAAAAAGTCATACAGGAGGAAAAATTGAGTTTTTTATATTAAATATTTTGGATCCAAACACTGCTGAGGTAATGATAAAGACTTCATCTAATTTGAAGCCCTCAGATATAATTGATACTCCTATTGGCACAGTCTCCATATTGGACAAATCGGAAGGCATTTTTACTGTAGATTTCAAAAGAGATGTCAGGGAATTAATTGAAAAATTAGGCAAGGTTCCCTTACCCCCTTATATAAATGATGATTCTTCTAAATATGATGACTATAAAAATGAATTCTCTGAAGGTGGATTCTCTGTCGCTACATCTACAGCTGGATTACATTTTACTTTAGATATGATTTCAGAGTTACAAAATAATGGACATAAGGTGTTCTTTCTTAATTTGGATATAAATCTAGGTACTTTTAAACAAATCCATACAAAAAATATTGAAGATTACGAAATACATTCTGAGTTTTATAAAGTATCAAAAAATGAATTTAATGAAATTTTAAATTTAAAAGATATCGGATACAAGGTTGTAGCAGTTGGCACGACTGTTTTACGAACTCTTGAAACTGTATTTACTTCAGGTATCTATGAAGGAAAAACAGATCTGTTCATTACACCTGGTTACAAGTTTAATATTCCAGACTTTCTCATTACAAATTTTCATGCGCCTAGAAGTAGTCTGTTGTCTATTGTTCAAACAATATATGGCAGTGAATGGAAAAAACTTTATAAATATGCACAAAAAAATAATCTAAAGTTTTTAAGCTTTGGGGATGCAGTATTATTTAAAATAGATGAGCAATCTTAACTTTAAAATAATAAATACTGATGGAAATGCTCGGGCAGGTATTTTAAACGTTAACAATAAAAATGTATTAACTCCTACGTTTATGCCAGTTGCAACTAAGGGTGCACTTAAGTCCACGCCACACGAAATGCTTGATAAAACTACTGTTTTACTAGCAAATACATATCATTTATATCTTCGACCTGGTGCTGAAATTATAAATGACCTTGGTGGTTTACATAGATTTATGAATTGGGATAACTTAATTCTTACAGATTCTGGAGGATTTCAAGGATGGTCTTTACCTACTAAGAAGGTTGAATCGGGAATTCAATTTAAAAATGTATATGATGGCTCTAGTTTCTTAATGACACCTGAACTGTCCATAAAGACCCAAAATTTGCTAGGAAGCGATATCGCAATGATATTCGACTACGTGGTAGATATTGATGCAAATAACTATTTGCAAAATGAAGCAATTCAAACCACGGAACACTGGGCAAAAATAGCTAAGCAAGTTCACAATAACAATAATCAAGCGCTTTTTGGGATTGTACAAGGTGGACTTGTAGAAGAATATCGTGAAAAGTCAGCATTATCGATGGTCAATTTAGATTTTGACGGATACGCAATTGGAGGTCTTGCTTTAGGAGAATCTAGAGAAGATAGAAAATCTATTGTAAATTTTACTACTGATTTTCTACCACTCGAAAAACCTAGATATGTAATGGGATTAGGAGATACTTTAGGTCTTATAGATTTAATTTCAGAAGGAATAGACATGTTTGATTGTGTTTGGCCTGCTAGATTAGCTAGACATGGAAAACTAATAACAGGAAATACTTATATAAATATAAAGAATCAAAAATTTGCTTCTGATCCAAGACCAATAGATGATTACTGTCCATGTTTTACATGTAAAAACTATTCAAGAGCTTTCCTAAAACACTTGCTTAAAAATGAACAAACAACAGCTTGGCTTTATTTAACAATTCATAATTTAATTCAGACTGAGATTATGCTTGATGAAGCTAGGAAAAGTATATTAGAATCAGATTTTGAAAATTTTAAGAAAAGATATATAAAATGAATGAATTGATGAGTGTTTTACCTTTAGTTATTGTTTTAGTTGTTTTCTACACAATATTATGGGTTCCTCAAAGAAGGCGCAATAAAAAACATACTCAAATGCTTAAAGACCTAAAAATTGGTAATAATGTTATAACCGATTCAGGTATCCATGGCAGAGTAGTCTCACTAGATGAAGATACAGTAACTTTGGTGCTTAAAAAAGGTGAGTTAGTTATCTCCAAGGCAAAAATTGATGGTTTGAAATGAAAAAGTTGTTTAAAATTTTATTCCTACCTTTAATCTCTATTTCCCTTTTTTCTTTAGTCTATTACCAGAATTTATCTCCAAAATTAGGATTAGACCTTCAGGGTGGAATCTCGGTTATCCTAACTGCAGATGAGGGAACAGACCAAGAACTTATTGAGCAAGCAGTTGAAATTATGAGAACAAGAATTGAAGCATTCGGGGACGTTCAAGAACCAGAAATTGCAATAAGTGGAGAAAATTCTGTTTTAGTACAACTACCTGGTGTTACCGATCAAGAGAGAGCTATCGAAGCACTTGGTACAACGGGACTTTTAACATTTAGACCAGTTCTAGACTCTTCAATGTCTACAGGCTATTCACCAGCACTTGAACTAATTGTTGATCCCGATGATCCAGAAAATGTTTCTACTGCAATCAAGGAAGGGGTTACTGGTGTTGATGAGGTTATTGGCATATCTATTGAAGATAACCCAAATTTTGAATCTTATATCTTGTCAGTAAATTCTGGGTACCCAGTTGTTTATCAATTGGGGCCTGCAGAGCTAACCGGAAATGACATATCAGATGCTATTGCTGTATTTCCTGAAAATGAATGGATAGTATCTCTTGAATTTAAAGATGAATCTGCAAATCTATTTACAGAATTAACCAAAAAACTAGCTAATGAAAATGGAGAGAAACGAAAATTAGCAATAGTTCTAGACGGTGAAGTTGTTTCAGCCCCAGGCATTGCTTTTGATGTTGATCCAACGGTAGGTATCACTGGTGGTACTGCTGCAATTTCTATGGGAAATGCTGATGGAGGCGAGTCAGCTAATAACTTAGCAATAATTCTAAGATACGGAGCACTCCCAGTATCATTTGAAAGATCATCTATTCAAAAAGTTTCAGCTACATTGGGTGAAAATACATTAAACCTAGGCTTACAAGCTGGGCTCATAGGTCTCATAATTGTTTCATTATATTTGATTTTTTACTATAGGATTTTGGGACTTGTAGCAATATTAGGACTTACCTCATTTGGACTATTATTTTATTCGGTTATTACTCTACTTGGGGAATATCAAGGATTTACCCTAACACTTTCAGGAATTGCTGGCATTATTGTATCGATTGGTTTAGCTGCAGATTCGTATATTGTTACATTTGAAAAATTTAAAGATGAAATTAAAATTGGCAGATCTTTTCAATTTGCAGCAGATAAAGCAGCTACTGATGCATGGAAAACGATTTTAACAGCTGATTTTGTTTCGTTGTCTGCAGCAACACTGCTATACGTACTAGCAATAGGTCCAATTAGAGGATTTGCACTTGCATTAGGTGTAGCAACTGTTTTTGATCTATTCTTCACAAGACTGTACACAAGAAATACAGTACCATTTGTTAGTAAATTAACTTCAAGCTCTAGAGGCTTTTTTCCTATAAAAATGAAAGATTTACTCAATGATTAAAAAATTATTTATAGGCTCAACGGATATTGACTTCCTAAAAGTTGGCAAATTATTTTATCGTATATTTATTACTGAAGCCTTAATTTTTATTGCTGTTTTCATCTTCTCATTAACAGGTACTTTGAATGTAAATCTTTCAGTTGATTTTACTGGAGGAACAACATATCAATTTGAAGCAAATTACGATGAGGCAGATATTGATGAGGTAATGGCTAGTACTATTCTTGATGTCTCTCGTTATCAAACATTTGAAAATTCAAACTCACTAATCTTTCGCGCTACTGAAAATACTCAAGATAAAGAAACAGAATTTCTCTTTTATCTTTCAAATAAATTTGATATACCCGATGCTGAAATTGACTTCCAAAGAGTAGGTCCTACATTTGGTGACGAAATAACTACTAAAGGTATTCAAGCTTTAATTATTTTCTTGACTTTGGTTGTACTCTTAATTTCTTATAGATATGAGTTCAAGTATTCACTGATTGCCTTGATCGCCCTTACGCATGATTTATTACTTGTTTTCTCTATCTATGTTTTGCTAGGTTTAGAGATAACACCATCGACGGTAATCGCCCTATTGACGATATTGGGGTATTCGTTATACGACACAGTTATCTTATTTGATAAACTTAATGATTCTATTAAATCTTCTAAGTATTCATACTTATCAGAAGGTTCGCTCAATAAAACGTTTAATGAAGTGCTTATGAGAAGTTTAAATACATCTATCACATCTGCAATTCCAATAGCTTCAATATTATTCCTAGGTAATTATTTAGGTCTATCTGGTACGCTGTCTGATTTTGCATTACCACTTTTTATAGGAATTTTATCAGGTACTTACAGCTCAATTTTTGTAACCGTCCCATTTTTAGCAAAGATAATTAATAAATAATTTTCTTACTACCATATAGTTATGGGCGATAAAGTTTTAAATTCAGAAGTAGAAGAATTACTATCAGAACTAAAATCACGTTATGTGGATGAAGATTTAAACACGATATTGTCCGCATTTGATATGGCAGATAAGGGACACTTTACTCAAAAAAGAAAGTCAGGAGAGCCCTATATTGTTCATCCCTTGAGTGTTGCAATATATTTATCTGATTTAAGTATGGATATTGAAACTGTTACTGCTGCATTACTGCATGATCTTATTGAAGATACTGACATTACATACGAAAATATAAAAGATTCCTTTGGAACAGATGTAGCAAATATTGTTGACGGTGTAACTAAATTAGATCGGATCAGGTACAACACAAAAGAAGAAGCGAAAGCTGATGCTATTAGGAAAATGGTAGTTGCAATGTCTAAAGATATAAGAGTTCTCATTCTTAAACTTGCTGATAGATTACATAACATCGAGACACTTGAACACCTTAACGACTGGAAACAAGAAAAGATAGCTAAGGAGACTTTATACGTATACGCACCCTTAGCCCATAGACTTGGGTTACAAAACATAAAACATACATTAGAAGACACTTCGTTTGAAATATTATTCAAAAAACAACATCTAGAGATAGAAAATTTAATAGAAAAAGCATCTCCGCATAGAAATTCAGAAATAGAAAAAACAACAAAAATACTATCTGAACTCTTAGGTGATAATTCAATATCGGCAGATGTTGTTGGTCGACCTAAGCATAATTATTCTATATATAAAAAAATAATTAATAGTGGTCTTTCATTTCACGAGATAAATGATTTAATAGGTGTTCGTATCGTCACTGATGATGTTAAAAATTGTTATTCAATCCTTGGTCTTGTACATGCTAATTTTCAACCTGTTTTAGGTCGTTTTAAAGATTTTATTTCAATGCCGAAGTTCAACCTATACCAAAGTCTACATACAACAATCCTCACACCTGAAGGAAACAGAGTAGAAATTCAAATCAGAACTCGTGAAATGCACTACCGTGCTGAGTTTGGTGTCGCTGCACATTGGAAATATAAAGAAAAACCCTCTAATGATCTATCTGAATGGACTAGCGAATTGAATAATATCTCAACTGAATACCCGGATCCAAATGAATTTCTACAACACATGAAACTTGATTTATATGAAGATGAAATATTTTGTTTAACACCAAATGGTGACGTTGTTACTCTTCCATCTGGTTCTACCGCAGTCGATTTTGCATTCGCTGTTCATACAGAAGTTGGAGAAAAAATGATAGGAGCAAAAGTAAATGGAAAACTAACAAATCTTAGTAACAGTATAAAAACTGGAGATACTATTGAAGTTTTAACGACTAATGACAACAGCAAAGGTCCGAGTCGTGACTGGTTAAATATAGTAAAAACATCAAGAGCAAGATCCAAGATAAAACAATGGTATCAGAAACAAATGAAAGATGAGGATATACAAAAAGGTAAGCAAATATTAAATATCTGGCTTGACGATAACACAGATATTTTAAACTTTGCAAACAAAGATGACATTCTTAAAAATATATTAATTGACACTTCTTTGCCTAATTATGAAATGTTTTATCAAAAACTTGGTAGCGGAAACCTAAAAATTGAAAACATAGCTAATAAGATAAGAAAATTTGTCTTTCCTGAAGAAATTACAGATGATGAAGATATATTTACTCCTGAAGTTAAAACTAGTGAAAACTCAGAACTCATTATTGTAGAAGGATATGATGATATCAAGGTCAGAATGGCAAAATGCTGCGTACCTGTACCTGGCGATGATATTTTAGGATTTGTGACAATTTCAAACGGTATCTCTGTTCATCGTTCTGATTGTATGAATATCCAAATAGATACCACAAAAGGTGAAAGAATAATTGATGTTGCATGGGGATTTAGTACACATACTGGTAATATAATTTGGCTTGAAATTGAAGCTATAGACAGACCGTATCTTTTAAGAGATGCAACAATAGCAATATCTGATAATGGTGGAAATATATTAGTTGCTAAATCAGTAACCAGCAGTAAAAGAATAGTTAGTTTAGTTTTCCAAATTGAAATCAGTGATAATACTCAGCTTGAGGAGATCATAAAAGACTCAAAAAATATTGAAAATGTATTTGAAGCTGCACGAATATTTCCAGGTAAAAAATGAATTCAGATATATATAAATTTACAAGCTTTACGACTTCAAACTGTTATGTTTTACGACCTTTTGGTAATGACATATGTATATTCATCGACTTACCCCCTGATTTAACTGAACCCCTGGATTATGTAAATNAAAACAACTTATCCATTGGTGGTGCACTTGTGACACATGGTCATTTCGATCATGCTTTGGGCATGTCACTTTTTCCTTCAAATATATTTATGAATCTAGAAGATGAATTTTTAGCAAGAAATCCACAAGAACAGATTGCTATGTTTACCAATAATGACTTTCAAGCTGAGCAATTTAATGGAAACATTAAAGACATCAATGAAATACCGTATCAATTCATCAAATCTCACCATAATCCGGGCCACACCGCTGGAAGCACTTCATTTGAGTTTCCAGAATTAGGTATTATCTTTACAGGTGATTTTGTGTTTAAAGAATCTATAGGTCGTACAGATCTTAAGTCTGGTAATCACGCTGCAATGATCAATTCAATTAAAAATGTATTCACGAATTTTAATCCAGACTATGAAATACTTCCTGGTCATGGGGAGTCTGAAAAAGTTAGTATCATAAGTAAAGATAATATTTTTATAAAGGAACATGTAAATGATTGAGCAAGTTAAGGGTACTCAAAATATATATCAAAATGAGTCTGAAAAGTTTTTACATGTAAGGCAGTGTTTTTTTGATGTATTCAATAATTCTGGTTATTCATACATTCAAACACCTCATTTAGAGCATAGTGAACTATTCGAAAAGTCAATTGGTGAGAATTCAGAGATTGTATCTAAACAAATGTATCAATTTAACGACAAGGGTGGTAGAACCTTAGTTTTAAGACCGGAAGGCACATCAAGTATTGTTAGATACCATGCTCAAAATCAAAAAGAGTTAACAAACCAATATTCATACTTTGGACAGATGTTTAGGTATGAAAATCCCCAAAAGAACAGATACAGAGAGTTTACACAGGGTGGCGTAGAGATTATTGGTAACCTCGATGGCTTTTCGGATTTCCAAGTTATTAATGATTCTATCAGATTCTTAAATAACTTAAATTTAACTTTTACACTTGAAATAAATACAATTGGTTCCATCGATGATCGTGAATTATATAGCAAGGAACTTTATACTTATTTTAAGACACACGAAGATGATCTCTCTGATGAAAGTAGGGAAAAACTTGAGCTAAATACACTTAGGATATTAGATTCGAATAATTCTCTTGACTCAAAGGTTATCCAAGATGCTCCTGTAATAAGTAACTTCATAAATGATATTTCATCTCAAAAATACGAATCACTTAAATCTTTATTGAGTAATAACAATATTAACTTTAAAGAGAATACAAGACTTGTGAGAGGCCTTGATTATTATAACGACCTAACCTTTGAATTTATAAATGATGATGGAGTTGTCTTAGGTGGTGGGGGTCGTTATGATCGACTGGCTGAAATTCTTAATATTGGATCATTTAATGGTGTTGGAGTAGCTTTCGGAATAGAGAGAATAATGAACACTATTGATATTAAAAATAAATCTCCTAAAGTTTATATCATTGGAATTGACATCGATAAAATCTCTCGTTTATGTAAATTATTAGACCAAAATAATATAAACTATTCCAAACCTCCACGTTTATCAAAGATTAATTCACAATTTAAAAATGCCAAAAATCTTGGAGCCAAATATGTAGTTAATACTGATGAAGATACAATTAAAGACTTGGAGAATAACACTTCCATAAAGTTCAATGTAGAGGTATTAATTGATAATTAAAGAACTATCCAATATAGAAAATGGCACAGCCATCAAAGATCTTTATGGGTGGGTTGACAGCATAAGAGATCATGGGGGATTAACCTTTGTTGATTTAAGAGATTTTGACTCAAAAATACAGTTAGTTTTTGATAAGGAATCAACTATAGAGACAAACCTTAAGAACGAATACTATATTCAGATCTCGGGTGTATTTAGTAAAAGAGATGATGCTCTTGTAAACAAAAAAACACAATTTGGCGAATATGAAATATTGATTGACTCCTTAGTAGTTATTAATGAGAGTAAAACTTTACCTTTTCAAATAGAAGATGGGGTTGATACAGATGAAAGTATCCGTCTTAAATACAGATACTTAGATTTGAGACGTACTGAAATGAAACAAAACATCGTTGCTCGATCTAAAACATTTAAAAGTATTCGAAATATTATGAACAAACTAGATATCTTAGAGATTGATACTCCAACTCTAATTAAATCGACACCTGAAGGTGCAAAAGATTTCCTTGTTCCCTCTAGGAAATCACCTGGATCATTTTATGCTCTACCCCAATCGCCNCAAATGTATAAACAACTCTTTATGATGTCTGGTTTTCCAAATTACTATCAGATTGCTAAATGTTACAGAGATGAAGATTCTAGAAAAGACAGACAACCTGAATTTACCCAATTAGATCTTGAATTTTCAAACGGTAACCCACAATTGGTTAAAAAAAATATTGAAATTATTGTTCAACATATTTTTGATGANGCATTTGATCTTAAAATTAAGTTACCATTCAAAACTATAACTTATAAAGAAGCAATGACACTATATGGTACTGATAAACCCGACTTAAGAATTGCGGAAACTATTGACGATATCAGTGAAGTTTTTGTTNATACGGAAATTAATTTCATAAAGGAAATAATTAAAAATGGTGGTAGTGTTTTATCTCTACACTCTGATAATAATTACAGTAGAAAAGACATAGACTTACTTGATGAATCTATTAAATCATTGGGTTCAAATGGTTTAGGTTGGTTTAAGATTTTAGATAACGAATTATCAGGTCCGCTCGCAAAGCTTCTACTTCCAAACGAAAAAGAAGAATTACTTAAGTTTGGCAACGGTATCTTGGTTTTCCAAGCTGGCGATTTATACGAAATTGGTAAATATATGGATGTTCTTAGACGGAATCTTTTTGCAAACAAAGCTGAAGANNTTACTAGTTTCCTTTGGGTTGAGGATTTCCCGTATTTTGAAATTGAAAATGATGTTTTACAGCCATCACATCATCCATTCACTGCTCCTAAAGATACATCTAACTTTAAACAAAATCCCAATGATTCTATAGCTTTACATTATGATCTCGTATTAAACGGAGTTGAACTCGGATCTGGCTCTCAAAGAATAAATAATCCAGATCTACAGAGACTTGTATTGGAAAAGTGGGGGCTTTCAAACGAAGATATTGAAAATAGATTTGGATGGTTTATTGAAGCATTGTCATATGGGACACCGCAACATGCAGGATTTGCTATTGGTATAGACCGGTTAGTTACTGAAATACTTAAACAACCTTCAATAAGAGATGTCATTCCTTTCCCAAAGACACAATCAGGTATGGACCCTCTAACTGATGCTCCATCTGCAATAGATGAGGGCGATTTAGTAGAATATAACCTAAGGTACGTAACTGATGAATAGTAATGAAATACGAACAAAGTTTCTAGAATATTTTCAATCACTAGATCATAAAGTTCTAAATTCAGCTTCTCTCATACCCCATGATGAAACTCTTCTTTTTACTGCTGCTGGAATGGTACCCTTAAAAGATTTTTTTTCAGGATACAAAAAACCAGACAATCAAAATATGACTTCCTCACAAAAATGTTTACGAACCATAGATATTGACATCATAGGAGATACTGATAGACATCTTTCATTTTTCGAAATGTTGGGAAACTTTAGTGTTGGTAAGTATTTTAAAAAAGAAGCGATTACTTATTCTTATGAATATATAACTAAGCATTTAAATATTCCAGTAGAAAACCTATGGTTTACGGTCTATAAAGACGATGAAGAATCATACGATATTTGGAAGAACCATATTGGTGTACCTGTTGAGAGAATTCAAAGAGGAAGCGAGGATAACTTTTGGCACATGAATATCCCTGGTCCTTGTGGACCTTGCAGTGAAATCTTTATTGACAGGGGAGAGGCGTACGGAGAAGAAGGTGGTCCTATTGGTGGTGGTGAAGATAGGTATATTGAAATTTGGAATCTTGTATTTATGGAATCCATACAAGACAAACCATTTGAAATTGTTGGTGAATTGCCATCGAAAAATATTGATACGGGTATGGGCCTTGAAAGATTGGCTATGGTTCTGCAAGATAAGGATTCACCGTTTGAAATTGATACATTCTCAAATATGTATGATGCACTCAAGAAAGTTGTAGTAAAAAGTGATAAAAAATTAGAACGAATAGTACTAGATCATATTAAAGCATCAACGTTTATGATTTCTGATGGNGTNGTGCCGACAAATGAAGGTAGGGGGTACGTATTAAGAAGATTACTCAGAAGAGCTATTCGAGCATTAAACATGGTCTCTGAGGAACTTATTTCTTTATGCTTTCTTGTAGATATAGTGATTGAGAACTATAAAGATAGCTATCCTGAACTTTTAGAAAATGAACAAAAAATCAAAAAACTTATAGAATCAGAAGAGAGTTTGTTTCACAAAACGTTATTAAAAGGAACATCAGAAATTAACTCAAAACTAAACTCTAGTAAAGACTTCACTACCAAAGATGCATTTCAACTGTTTGAAACATTTGGATTTCCGATTGAACTTACAGAAGAAATAATATTAGAACATGGGTTAACCATAGATAGACAAGAATTCGATGATTTGTTTGAACAACATAAACAAAAATCAAATACTAATAAAAGTGGAAAGTCTCAAATTACCTTAGATACTGACAATAATAACTTTGTTGGATATGAAAATCTTAATCATGAATCGCGGATTTACGATATTAAGGACACAGAAGAAGGAAAAGTAATTTTTACAGAAGATACTCCTTTTTATTATGAAGCTGGTGGGCAGGTATCTGATGAGGGTTATCTGATAACTGAATCTACAAAAATACCAATTAAAAAACTTATTCAAACAAGCTCAGGTGCCGTAGGCTATCTGGTAGATTATTCTGAATTAAATATTGGGGACAGTATAGAGCAATTGGTCGATTCAGATTTCAGAAATGCAGTTTCCAAAAGTCACACAGCTGCACATATTGTACATGCATCCCTACGAAATATATTAGGATCACATGTTGCACAAGCAGGATCCCATGTTGCACCAGGAAAATTTCGTTTTGATTTTAGTCATACAAGTAAGGTGTCGAAGGAAGAATTAGAGATTATCTTTAAAGAGAGTAACCAGAGTGTATTCAGTGATTTGAATATTCAAACTGAAATAATGAACATTCAAAAAGCCAAAGACGAAGGAGCCCTTGCCTTTTTTGGTGATAAATATGATGATGACGTAAGAGTTGTAAGTATTGGTTCTTTTTCAAAAGAGTTATGTGGAGGTACACATGTTACAAATTCGCATGATGTGGGACTAATTGTTCTTACTGGGGAGTCGTCAATTGGGTCTAACCTCAGACGTGTTGAAATGCTGTCTGGTTCTAATGCATATGACTTTTTAACTAATGCCTATAAATCATATGCAAGTGTTAGTGAGATACTTAAAACAACAATTGAAGATGTTCCAAAAAGACTAANTTCATTTCTTGAAGATTATGAGGAACTTACTAGTAAGGTTTCAAAGTATAAAAACTCTGAATTGAAATCTTTAACAGAAGCCATAGTTAATGGAACTGAAACAATAAAAGATAAGAAAGTGTATGTAGGTCAAGTATCTTTGGGATCAAATAGTGAACTAAAAGATCTAGCATTGCAATGTCTAGCAACAAATAAAGTCGATACTATTATTTTACTTTCAAAATTAGGAGACAAGACAGGCATAGTGGGAGCTGTAGCTAAGAATATTCAAATAGATATATCCAAAATTATAGGAGAAGTATCAAAACTCTATGGAGGAGGCGCTTCAAAGGATCCATCTCTCTCAATTGGTGGTGGTCCTTCTGAGTACGATAACGATTCAGCTATTTCTTATATTGAAAATGCTCTTTTAGAAATATTCTAATATGAACATACTTGGACTTGATTACGGTGAAAGATANATTGGATGTGCAGTTTCAACTGTTAAATCTAATACACCATTTGCATTAAAAATAATCGACACAAAGGTATCTGACGTGGACGTTAGTATTCAGACAATAATAAATGATTATAAGATTACAAACATTGCAATAGGATATCCCATTGGCTTGAATAATCATGAAACGAGAATGAGTAAATTAGTAGATGAATTTATAAACAATACACTTAAATCTAAATTTAATTTAAAAGTTTCTAAAGTTGATGAAAGAATGACTTCAACAATAATTACAAGNTCTAATAAAGAACGTATTGATGATATATCAGCATTACAAATTCTTGAAACATATCTTGCTAATGTATAAAACCTATCTTCGCAATAGAACTTTTCTGCTTATAGTTATTACAACGATATCAATTTTCACAGGTATCTCAGTCTCTAATAATTTTGCAGATTCTATAGAACAAAACCAATCGAGCAACATTGGCATAAATAGTCCCGAATATCAAGTATTGGATATTTCTATTTCTCAAGGATCATCTGCATCAGATATTGCATCATTGCTTTCATCTGAAGGAGTAATCTCTTCTCAACTAGCTTTTGAACTATATTTAAGAACAGAAAATTTAACTGATAAATTAAGAGCTGGTGATTATGAAATTCCTAATAACTTGGAATTTTCGCAAATCACCGAAATCTTGTTAAAAGGTCCACCGCTTAAAACTTATACAATCACCGTACCGGAAGGCCTCTGGATAACAGAAACACTCCTTTCTATATCCTCTCAGACAGGTTTTGACTACGATTTATTACTTAATTCATTATTATCAGGCCAAGTAAAAAGTAACTACCTATATTTAAACGATCCCTCACTCTTAAGTAACTGGGAGGGTTTGCTATATCCGAACACTTATCAAATTGATATAGAATCAAACGGTGAAGAAATACTTCAGCTAATGGTGGATGAACTAGAATATGTTACGGACCAATTATTATTAAATAATAACTTACCTCAATGGATAGNTTCCTACACAGAATTTTTTACTGTTGCAAGCTTGGTTGAAGCTGAATCTAAGCTACAAGAAGACAGACCCCTAGTTGCTTCTGTTATTAGAAATCGTTTAGAAGATGATATGTTAATTCAAATTGATGCAACAATTTTATACGCACTTCAAAAAAGAAAATCTCAGGTTCTTTTAGTAGATCTTCAGTTTGAATCTCAGTACAATACATACAAATATTTAGGGCTACCTCCTACACCAATTTCTGGATTTGGTGAAAGATCCCTACAAGCTGTATTAGACACACCAGAAAATGACTATTTGTACTACCTGTTAACTGACAAAAATGGCAAAATGTCTTTTACAGCAGATTACACAGACTTTATTAACATGAAGAATAAAGCAAAAGAAGAAGGAGTTATTCCATAATGGTATCAACTAATGATATAAGACCTGGGCAATCAATTCTTTTAGATGAAACACTCTATTTAATTCTAGAATACCAACATGTAAAACCTGGAAAAGGCAAAGCTTTTGTTAAAACCAAACTTAAGAACCTTTCTGGTGGTGGTGTGGTTGATAAAACATTCCGNGCTGATGAAGATGTGAAGCAGGCATTTATTGATAAACAACAATTCCAATACTTATACAAAGATGGTGACAGCTATATATTCATGAATAACGAAACATTTGAACAAATTAACTTAAACAATGAAATCGTTGAAAATAAGTATCTTTATTTAACGTCAAATCAAGAAGTCACTATACAAATGCATGAAGATACGCCTATTGATTTAGTACTTCCTCCTACAGTTAACCTTCTTGTCACAAGTGCGGAACCAGCTGTTAAAGGAGACACCGTATCATCATCAACAAAATCNGTTACTTGCGAGACTGGCTTAATCTTAAATGTACCAATGTTTATTGAAGAAGATGAACTGATCAAAGTAGATACTAAGAATTCATCATATATGACTAGGGTCCAATGAAAGATTTTAGAACAGTTTCATTTGAATCTCTATTTAATGCTGAACTCGATTATGAAAGTCTAGAAATTATTAAAAACAAACTAGCCGAAAATCAATTATTGAGATGCAATCAATTAATTCAGAACACAAAGTTAACCTCAGATAGGATTATTAACTCGATTGAAACATANAGTAATAACTGGTCATATGCTCGAATTGGCAAAGTTGAAAAATGTACCTTAACGCTCGGTATATCTGAATTAATAATGAACTTAACCCCACAGANAGTAATTATTTCAGAATGGGTAAAAATCACTGATAAACATTCTTCTGAAAAAGGTGCAAAGTTTGTTAATGGTATTTTAAATTCAGTGAGTAATGAGATTGAATAATTTTAATCANGAAGTTGAATCTATACAGTTTAAGCGAAATAANTTTCTAACAANTTTTTCAATCATNAATGATGATCTTTTTGAAAATTTAAANACTTCTCGAAANGATAATGAACTNAATTCAATAAGATTACATAAGTATTTAACCCACACAAAAGTTGTTGGCAAAGTAGAAACTGCAAGATACTTAGATACAATAGGTTTAGATGAAAAAACAACAATTGGTCAACTTACAGACAAGAATATTTCTCAGATTCTTGATTTATTTAAAATAAAATGATTTTTATATTTTCTGGTCCCTCAGGAGTTGGTAAGTCAACAATAATAGACGCTATTCGACAAAAACGTGACTTTCAATTTTCTGTATCTTACACCTCTAGAAACATAAGAGAAGGAGAGTATAACGGTGAAGATTATAACTTTGTCTCTGAATCAGATTTTTTAAAATTAGTTGAAGATGATTTTTTCATTGAATATGAAAAATATGGTAGAAATTATTATGGAACAAGTAAAAATTCGGTTAATGACTCAACAAATTCACTAATACTGGATCTTGAAGTAAATGGTGCAACTAAACTCCTTTCATCAAATAAAGATTATGTTGGTATTTTTATTGATATTGATGATAAAGAGTTGATTCAAAGGCTAACTAAACGAGGCCATGACGAAGCATTTATTGACGAAAGAATGAGATTAGCTGAATATCAGAGGAGTTTTCAAGATAAATTTCACTACAAAGTTGATAATAAAGATATAAACACTACGGTTAATAAGATATTAGATATAATATATAGTCTGGAGGAAAGATGATTAAACCACCTATTGAAGAATTACTTAAAGAAACGCCTGGT
>NHJS02000034.1 GCA_002169115.2 bacterium TMED221
AAAGGTGAAGGCATATGGAATGCGATGGTTCCAATCTGGCAAGAAAAAGGCAGAGTTAATTCAGATTTGTTGTCGAAACTAGAGATTTTAGAAGAGAAAACTTATGACAAGATAGAAGAGATCTTTAGTCTAAAGTAAGAGTATGGAAACACTTGAATATTTAGCTTATGCCGGCATTCTTTTTGTAATGCTTGTTAGTGTATTTACAATCGACTGGAAAGATAAAAAAACATATAAAAATGCTTTGATGATTCTGGTTTTAATAGCAAGTGGTGTGGGTTTGATGTTCCTCATTTTTGGTACATAACAGCTACTCTAAAAGTATGAAATTATTCCTACAGGCACGAGGAAGTTATGAGACCCTCCTTTCACTTTCTAAATGGTCAGAATTAAATGAGATCGAGAGAATTGGTCTTCCTGATCACTATATAGTTGGGAAACAACGACATGATAAAAATGATGGGACTCCGGCTTTAGATTTACTAACCGCAGGTGCTGGTTTAGTTAGAGATACGGAGAAAATGGTGTACTCCATACTTGTATCACCGATAACATTCAGACACCCAAGCGTACTAGTCAAAATGGCCTCAACAATAAATGACATGGCAAAAGGTAGATTTCGATTAGGTGTTGGCACAGGATGGTTGAAAATTGAGCACGATCTTTATGGTATACCATTCCCAAATTTGAAAACTCGATTTGAAATGCTTGAAGAGTCACTCATTTACATCAGAGAAGCTCTTTCTGGAAATGAAAAAGGATTTCAAGGTGAGTACTATCAGCTTGAACAGTTTCCTGTTGAGCCAGCAACCTTAAAAGACATTCCTATCATTATTGGTGGTGGAGGAAAGGTGAAAACCCCTACCCTTGCTGGAAAGTATTCGGAAGAGTTCAATATATACGCTGGACCTAAAGAGACATTAGTTAATAGCATCTCTTTGTTTAAAGAAGTTGCAGTTGAAAATGGTAGAGACGCCTCGACATTAGAAATTACTACAGCCTGTCCTCCAGTCGTAGGTTTGACACAAGAACGTGTTGGAGAATCAGTAACTGCTGCGGCTAAAGCCCTGGCCCAAACTAAAGAAGAGATAGTTACTACGTGGAAAGAAAAAAACTATCTCTATGGTACCCCTAATGAGGTTGCCACAACTTTATCTATGTGGCAAGAAGTTGGAATTGAAGCTGTTTATCTGCAGTTACTGTCACTACAAGAAGATCAGCGTAATGAAACAATAGACGTTATCAAGCAGGCGGTAGAGCTACTATAAGATCTGCTTTCCGCTGAAAATTTCTGTCTTAGCTCAATGCAATACTTAACTTAGAGCGTTGAATGGACATAAATTAATTTAGTACTTTCAATGCTCACCAGTCACAAAAGATGTTGGTTAAATGTAGGTACTGCTTACCCTGTGCATACACTTGTGGTATCTACACCAACTCTTTTTTTACTTAGGGGGTCCTGGAAAAAATCTATTTGTTGTCTTTTGATACTCTTTGTATTCAGGTCTTTTTTGGGCAGAATAATGTTCTGCAGGTATAGCACCAGTTGCATAGACGAGGGTAAGATACATCATTCTTGAGACAAAGATTAGACCTGCACCTAACAGTAACCAAAGAATCTGTTCGATTTGATCATTAAAAAATCCTGATTGTATATCTTTTAGNNCAAGCCATGATGGAAGAGCGGTAATAATAAGGCCATTCCATACCATCCATTCTGCAAAATAGTTTGGATGTCTTGAATATTTCCATAAGCCGACATTGCAGACTTGATTACGCTTCNCTTCTTTTTTCATTCTTTTGAGAAAAGCTAGTTTCTGAAAGTCAGCTATTGACTCCATAAGTAAAGCTACTCCCCAAATGCAGATACCTAGTATTTCTACTGCCCCAAATGACTGTTGTGCATTTGTTGCGGTGATAAAAATGGGCATCGCTAGAAAAGACGCATTAGCTAGACCCTGAGAAATCGCATCTACCTGAAGGGCAAGTTGCGTATTATCTTTTCCTTTCTTTTTCCAACGAATATGTTGATATTCATAACGTGGTAATTCTTTGTCTAAATACCCTGATCTCCACATCTTGACTGCACCCAACCCCATTCTCAGGCCAACAAGAATTACCATTCCAGTAATAAATAATGACCTAAGCCAATAGCCATCACTAAATATAAAACTAATGACTCCCACAAGAACTAGTCCCCATGGCCAGGCGATATCAACATAACTCATTCGGCCNGTTCTGGAGATTGGTATGCACACCACAAAAATAAACAATACTGCTTGACCAATTGTGTTATATATTCCAACATCTCTAAACACAGGGATTGTAAGTAGTAAAGCTAATCCAACTAAATAGGGCACAAGGGGACGAAAGTATTTCACTTTACTCTTGAAGAGATCTTTTTTTGATATACCAAAAGCAAAAAGCCATTGCTACAAAGGATAAGCCCATAGAGATATAATCAAGATCAGCGAACGCAGTTACAACAACTGTCACTAAAAAAACTAAAGAGATTATGAAGAACTTTTTATCATTCATAGATTCAATGATACACTTTAAATTATGAATGCAAAAAGAATACTGTTACTAGGATTTCTATTACTGATACCACTTATCTTTGGGCTTCTATCTCTTTCATTGTAAGCCTTCTTTAAGAAAACCATTTGTGCGTGCCAAAGTGGTTTTTTGGTACTGACTCTTTTTCAATAATGTAGTAATTTATTCCTCCAAGTACTGAATGTAAATAAGTTGTTAACTTTGGTCTGATNAATAGCTTATAGGGTAGAAAGCTAAAAAATCTTGCTGTATTAGCTAAGAAATGGGGGTAAATCGTTATCGAAAGGAATATATTATTTTCATCTGAAGATATCTCCCAAATGACCTTTGATTTTTTCCCCTCTCTTCCTCCAATTTGCAATGTATAGCCCTTACCTTCATTCCAATCAGTAAAATATCTCTCATACCGTAGACCACTTAGATATATTAAAACATCCTTTGACCCAACTCCAGGCCACGATATCACCGAATGGCTTCTTGAAAAAGGATGTGTTAACTCTAAGTGACCTGGTTGACTTATGACATCCCATAGCTCTTCCTCTGTGGTATTAATTTGCTTAACAACACGAATAGACTGTTTGTACTTCACTTAAAGTTCTTATTGGTCAACAGAAACTAAGTATGGTGAGTACTCCTCATTAGGGATCTCACCCNTTAAGGCTGAACTATTAAAATAATTATTAACATTTAACGAATCNTCATAATTTATAGCACCTTTGAGAAAAGTATATTTTGTTAAAGAACTGATTGAACCAAAGGCAACAAAGTCATAATGCTTAGAATCTTTTAAGTAATACCCATGAATTTCAACATCTTGTTTAGATAACAGAGTTCTATAAAGCTCAATCTCAGTTAACTCTTCAGAATCTGTATATCCATTGAACCAGTCCTCGCTGTATATAACATCTGTTTTATTTCTCAGCTGAATCTCTTTTCCTGCATCGACAAAAGGCGTTAAAAAAGGATCTTGTAGGATCATATTTTGACAAGTGTTTACAGCACAGAACTCAACTACAGCCCCTGCTCCTGTAGAGTGCGCCATTGTAGAAACGTTAGTAAAATCTGCTGTTGCTCTAACAATATTTGTGATGGGTAACTCCACACTGCTTAAGTTTATAAAATGATTCATAGTGTCTTCAATATCATTCTTCATCTCATACATAACACTATGAATGTTGGATGAATTTTCGGTGGAGCCTGTATTAAAAATTATTCCAGATGGTAAATTTGTAAACATTGCTAAACCTGTATGGTCAATAGAGAAGATAACATAACCCTTGGAAGCTAAGTGTATTAGTTGATCTGAAGCAAATATTTTTTCACCTGCCCACCCATGGGAGTAAATAAGAACTGGGAACTTTTTATTCTCAACAGGTATAAG
This sequence comes from bacterium TMED221, assembly GCA_002169115.2. Next base: position 3,938 of record NHJS02000034.1, read on the forward strand.
ATTTTGTTGGACTTCAAACTGTGAAAGTTTTAAATGTTGGAGTATAAACTCTGGAAGACTAAGCCCCCATGTCCTATTTAAATATCTAACAATGTAAGTTCCCCAATTACCTTCTTTACTTCTAAATATCTGATTTGAAGAAATCTCTTCATCACTTGGATAATAAACGTCTACTAACAATTCTCTTTTTGAATTTTCTTTGAGATTGCTAAGTTCTACAAACTCAGTTGGATTATTTCTATCATCAATTATTAAGAGCTCTTCACTATACCCAACTGAGTAAAGTGCATCGCCGCCTGTCCCAAAAGTAGGAACAGGAAAGATATAAAGTAANCCAGCTGAAATAATCACGAATGAAATAGTTTTGATGGAGATTAGTGCTCTTATAAATTTCTTTGTACTTCTATATTCAAATATTGTAATTATTGATTTAGTAATAAAAAGCGCATAAATTAAGTAGTACTGCCACCTCACGCCAACAAAAATAATATGAGTGATAATTGTTATAAAAAAAGTGCTGAGGAGTATTCTCTGCGTCAGCGAAGAAAAACGTTGGAAAAATAAGGTTCCAGCTGATAAACCAATAATTACTATATCAAAAAAATCCATGTCCACTTATGGTACTTAAGTTATAAAACTGGGAGTTCTCTAATGAAATTTACTTCTGAACTAAACTAATAAAATGCTTAAATTTTTTCTTCGTAATTTATTTACCTCCGTTGTTTCGATATTCATATTTTTACTTATTATGTTTTATGGAATTAATATTTTGATTCCTGGTGATTTCTTGACGCCACTGAGGTTAATGATGTCTCAAGAGGAACTCGATGCTCTGCGTGAAACCTTAGGTGCAAACGACCCATTAATTCAACAATATTACAGATGGATACAAAGTGTCTTCAGCGGTGAAATTACTCCTGGGGGTTTTAGGCAGCGTTCAAGTAAGAGTGTTCTTGATACAGTATTTCCTACATTACATGTGCTAATCCCATCTTTCATTATCTCGATTTATCTATCAAGAATTCCAGCATTAAAAACAAGTGTAAAACGGCTGGGAAAGGAAAAAATCTTTAGTGACACTTTCGGGATTTTATTAATAAGTCTATTTCCTCCGATTATTTATTTCCTTATCGGCGAAAGACTTGAGAATACATTCAGAAGCTTATTTGACCGATTTGATATTACAGGAACCTCAAGTGAACTACTGCTCTTTAGCGAAATGAAACTTGGTTTGGGCTTTCTTATTTTTATAGTCGCATGCTCATTGATTATTGTTAGTTTCTTTGAAGTTATTGCATTAATAAATATACCTTTGAAGAAATTCATGATTGCAGCCTCCTTGCTTATAATTATTTTTCTCTTTTTTGAGAGTCAGGAAGTTGTTGCTATGTTGTATTATTCAAAAAATGCATTCATAACAATCGGCATACTCACCATCTTGCTTATTGGAGAATTTATTTTATTCAACAATATTATTGTTCAAAATATTTCAAAAGAAGATCATATTATGACTGCAGCAGCGATTGGTTATTCAAATCATAAGATATTTAAAGATCACATTATAAGGAATTCTTTTTTCCCTTTTGCTACAAGGATTGCAATTAATCTTCCCTACACTATCGCATCTTTAGTAATTGTAGAATCCACTACGGGATGGGGCGGTATGGGTTCAATGTTATATAGAGTAATTATGAGCCAGGATTCAAATGCAGCAATGGCTATTTTGTTTTTACTAGCAATTCTTACAGCCACATTACGCCTAATGATTACTTTCTCTCAAGTAGTGTTCAATCCACAATTACGAGGTGCTCGTAATGTTTAGACTTATATTGCGAAGTACTTATAAAACCTACCATGGAAAATTAGGCTATCTATTTCTATTGCTATTAATGACAGGTTCTCTTGCTCATATACTCTTACTTAAAACTGTTTGGCCGGTGAATATTTACGATCCTATTGTTGGATTCGATTTGTCTGTATTTCCTCATCCCGTTACACCTTCAGGAACACACTTACTAGGAACAGATCCGCTTGGAAGAGATGTTCTGAGTATGTTTTTAGCTGGTTCAGAACCCTTAATTAAGCTCTCTATTATTTCATTTATAACCGGGCTCATATCAAGTCTTATAGTCGGTACTTTTGTGCCATTTCTTTTCAAGCGATTTGATTTGTTATTAAGAGAATTCTCATCAGGCTTAGTTCTGATATCACCTCCAATAGTTTTACTTATTCTTGGTACAGGTGATTTTTTAGAAAAGCTCAGCCCTGAAATGGTTGGTTTTATTTATGGATTACTGGGGGGACTGGGAGTTTGTTACTTAGTTATCAGTACAAGAGTTAAAGAACTTATAAACTCAGAGTTTTTAAATGCGTCAAGAGTTATTGGTGCTAGCGAACTTCAAATTGCACTAAAACATATACTTCCTTTAATTATTCCCTACTCAGTTGCACTTATGCTTTCTGTGACAACAAGTGGAATAGTTGCATATGGATTTGCTTCATTTTTTGGGCAAGTTGGATGGACTCCTAACTGGGGGATGATGATTTACGATGCAATCACTTATGGAAGTTATTTAGGGGGTACAAATTTATGGAACCTTATGCCACCTACTTTTGGGTTCATACTTTGTTCAAGCTCTTTTTACTTAATTAGCATCAGTGTTAAAAAACAATTTGGTATTACTCTTTAATTTTCAATTATCATAACAGTGTTGAGAAAATCACTAAATATAAAGTACTTAGCCATCACTGGTCTTTTAATTATTTTCCTAATAGGAGTTGAGATAATACTAAGTTTATTTGGAGTACAACAATCTGTAGTATTCCCAATATTCTGGATGACGTTTTTTTGGTGGATATTGTTTGGAAAAAAATTACTCAAAAAGAGGATGCAATGAACATTATCAACACACTTGAACAAATATGGGATACTTGGGAGATTATGTTGCTAATTATTCCAATTATTATTTATCAACTTTTTAGAAAATGAATAATTTACTACATGTAAATCCAGCAATCTATTTTATTATTGCTTATGTCTCGTATCCGTTGATGTACGCTTTTGAAAATAGCGCTTTAGGTATCAATATTTTATTCTTACTCCTTTTTCTGGGAAGCTCTCTTTTAGGTTTTGTTTCTTTGATAAAAAAGTAAAACTCAGCTTTAAAAATTTTCTTGTAGACTTCATGTGTATGAGTAGTAATTATTCTTTAGAAATCTATGCTCAGCCATTGCAGGCAATTAAGGATGGTTTAAAAAAAGTTGAGATTAGAACAAACAATAGTTACGAAAAAATTCAATACAACAACTTAAATCCCGGGGACAAGATATCGTTCCAAATAATTTCAGGTCCACCATTTGTTGGTTTAGATGTTATTAAGTCAGACGCCTTAACCGTTGAAATTCTTAGTGTGATTAAATATAGAGACCCCAGAGAACTGTTGGAAGAAGAAGGTCTTGAAGTTCTATCTACTCTTGTTACAGACATTGATCAAGGGATTGAGCTACTTTATAGTTTTCACGAATATAAAGAAATGATTCCCATACATGGCATTTTCGCAATACACATTAAGCCTTTAATTTAAATAAATCTTATTTAAGTAGATTCCATTTCTAATAACTGACGCTTGCGTTCAATCCCACCTTCAGCACTGTAACCACCTAGAGAACCGTCTGATCTAATAACTCTGTGGCAAGGTACTTCCGGAGCATAAGGATTTTGTGCACAGGCATTAGCTACTGCTCTAGAACTATTTGGTTTCCCAATTGCCACTGCAATTTCTTTGTAAGTTTTTGTTGATCCAGCAGGAATTTTTAGAAGCTCTTTCCATACA
>NHJS02000039.1 GCA_002169115.2 bacterium TMED221
CGACTCTACCCTTCGAATCCATTGTATGTCTATATTCACCAAGGAACACTTTTCCGCCTTTCGTGCCTTGAACCACTCTGTGACATTATATGACACTTTATGACATCTTGCAACACAAAATGATAAAAAAAATTATGTAAGGACTAAATACTCTTTCCAATCCGGGTCAGGATTGTTACCAATAATTGTTTTGATCCAAAAGTTTCCCTCAGGTATTTTTGGAGTAATTTTAAGATTCAAACTAGTTTTATTCAATAATTTGTCTGCTTTTAAAAGATTACATTTTTTACAGCATGCAACTACATTACTCCATTCATGAGAACCACCCTTAGACTTTGGAATTATATGATCTATTGACTCAGCAGCATTACTACAGTATTGACAAGCATAAGAGTCCCGTATAAAAATATTTTCCCTATTTAGAGCTACTCTCCTCGCATATGGGGCTTTTACAAAATAAGTCAAAACAGCTACTTTTGGAATAGCAACAGATTGGCCAACAGATCTTAATTTTATATCNGATTCTTTAAGAACATTTATTTTTTTACTAAACAAAAGTGCAAGTGCTCGTTGTGGTGTAGCTAAAGAAAGTGGNTGAAAAGTAGAATTTAATATTANTGTCTTGTGAGTATTCNTGTTACCCACGGTAAATAGCTCTCAGTGGATTAAGCTTGCATTTCTTGATTAATGACATCTTCTTCAACTTTAGTTAGNANGTTTAAAAATCTTTCTTTATCAAGNTCAAATTTTGANACATCTTCTTTTACTTCTTTAGCTATATCATCAATTGTTTCAAAGAATGCAAGTTGTCCAGACTTGAGTGCGTCAAAAACTTGGTCCTCTTCNACAGAGTATATTGTCTCCCCATCGGAAACTAACTTTATTTCTGANAGTTCAGAAATAAGATTTCCATTTTTNGATAAGTATTTCCATGCTCGCCTTACTCTTTGAATNCTCATTCCATTATCTAAGAGAGTTTTNACCACTCTTAGAGAGACTATGTCTCTGAATGAATAAAGTTTTGGAACACCGGGCTTGCCATTTGAAGACTGAATACTTGGTGANACAAGTTTAACTTTGTCCCAATATCTTAATTGGTGCGAAGTGCAACCAGTTAAATAACTCGCTTGCTTTGATGTAAAAGCATCTCTTTTCAAAACCTTACTCCTAAATAGTGATGTATATTAAATTTAATTAAATCTATTTAGTTTGTCTAGAAGTATCTTTATTTCTTATTACAGAATAAACCTGTTTNAAATTCCATTCNTTTATATTCTCTGCTTTGAGCAATGCTTTGGTGTTTCTTACGAAGACATATCCAGATACTGCCATCAATGCAAAGCCAGCCATAGCAATTACCGGTTGTACGATGTAGCTTCCTAGCATTGTAAGTAANCCTAAAACAAATGTGCCAAAAGANATAACAGATCTAGTTCTNGAAAAACTAGAAAGAGTTGATGTCTCTACTGTCTTAGCNAAATCCGGATCTTCTTTTGAAAGCTCCAGTTCAATCTGTTTTAATATTTCTTCTTCTTTTTTGTTTAATGCCATGTTTAGATTTTAATATAAATTGAAACTACCCTGTAATTATGAGCAATTTATTTTTAAGACATGGTGAGGTTCATAATGTTAAAAATATTATGTATGGCGATATTCCGGGNTACCGATTAAGTCTAAATGGAATCNAACAAGCGAGNAATGCTGGAAAATTTATCAACGAAAACTTTAAAATAGATAAAATTATCACCTCCCCTATTTTAAGAGCAAGGGAAACTTCAAAACTTGTCTCTGAATTTTTAAAAGTTNGAATTGANNTTTCTTATAATCTTTACGAATGGAGCGGAGTAACGGGTTGGTTGGGTACAACTTTTGANGAATTCTCTAAAACTAAGGACTACCCGAAATACTTAAATAATCCGCTTGAGGTTGAGAATACAACTGAAGATTTACAANTTGTTTTCGAAAGNGTTAATGTTGTTTATGAAAACTTNAATAATACATTATTTGTATCTCATCAAGATACGATCAGAGCTTTTACNTACTACAAAACTAAATCTNGTGTTTTCAATGAAAATAAACCNATGCATTGTGGAATACAAGAAATTAAAAATGGTGAACTATTAACTCATAATTATTGAGACATAGTTAGAAGATAGTACAACAAAGTTAACGCTCCACCAAAAAACAATGAGAAACTAGAAATTCCAACCACAGGTTCAAGAAATTTAAAGAACTTAGATCTAAATATTTCTAAGTAGTTTTCAACTACAAACCTACTAAAAATAAATGCACCAAAACCCGCAACTATAAAATAAACAAAGCTCAATAATGTGATCCAAGGATTTACAATAACCATATTAAGCTAAACTTAATATCCTTATGAAATTTAGCAACAGATCTAAAGTAATTGTTTATCTTCTGACAACCTTTTTAGCTAGCTATATCGGCTACGTTTTAGGTAATGCCTTTTGTGCATCTGATTGTTTAACAGATATTTTATTAAATGTATTAATTTCAAATTCTGTTGCACTAGGTGGAGTTTTNGTTTTAGTTAATTTATCTGAAAAATCAATAACTGAATGGAATCAGATGTCAATGGAAGAAGAATAGTTAATAGCTTCAACTATAGAATCTACTTCATTAATCCTGACGTCTTTATGGAAAACTAATCTAATAATATCTTTTTTGATAAATCCAGAAATTATATTATTTTCTTCCAGTTTTTTTCTGAATATTTCAGCACTATCAGGTGTGTCAAATGAAAAAAATAACATATTAGTCCCTTTATAGGTGGCAGTATGGAAAGATCTATTATCTTTTTCAATTGAATTGTTTACATCAGATGCTTTCTTATGGTCTTCGAGAAGATGATCTCTATTCTCTATTGCATATTGTGCCGCAGAAGCAATAATACCTACTTGCCTCATCCCCCCTCCAAGTTTTTTTCTATACTCCCTAGCTTCATTAATAAAATTTTTATCTCCCATAAGCATTGAGCCAATAGGCGCACCCAGTCCCTTTGAAAAACAAAAAGTTAAACTGTCGCAATATTTTCCATATTCTATAGATTGAGGATCCGTGAGTATCGCATGCCAAATTCTTGCACCATCCATGTGAAATTTCAATCCATTAGATTTAGAGATTTCAGATAAAGNTTTAATGTGTTCAAAAGGAAGTATGCTTCCACCTGAAGCAAGGTGAGTATTTTCTGAAGCNAAAACTTTTATTAGCGGCTTGTTAATTTTAGACTCCTTTATTGTTTCTGANAGGCTGTCAAGGTCATAAACTCCACTAGTNCTCTCAATGTCTCTAAATTGTGTTCTAGACAAGAANGCNGCGGCACCATGCTCATAATTTTTAATATGTGAATCTNTTGTAGTTATCACTTCTTCACCGGGATTACTGTGAATTAATAAGGAGATTTGATTTCCCATTANACCTGAAGTTACAAAAAGACCACTTTCGAATCCCATTAGGNCNGAGCAGTAATCTTCAAGATTGTTTACAGTAGGATCCTCTTTATATTCATCATCTCCTAGTTCAGCCTCTAGTACTTTTTGTAACATTTCTTTAGAAGGCTTTGTAACGGTGTCAGAGCGTAAATCGATCATGACTATATTTTATCATCAAAAAAAATTTGCATGTTTTTCATAGCTTGTCTGATCCTTTGTTTGTTTTCAACGAGGGCAATCCTAATAAAACCCTCCCCTTCACTTCCAAACCCAATTCCCGGCGATATTGCGACATTGGATGTTTTAAGAATTTCTAATGAGAAGTCCATTGATTTTTTTTCATAAAAATCTGGAATCTTTGCCCATACAAACATAGTTGCATCGGAAGCATATACACTGAAACCAAATGCTTCAAGATTTTCGACTACTAATAGTCTTCTCTCTCTATATGTTTTAGAAACTTCTAATGGATAAGAGTCTAAATCATTAATTGCAACAGCAGACGCAATTTGAATTGGTTGAAACGTTCCGTAATCAATGTATGATTTTAATTTTGTTAAGCTTTGGATTGCTTCTTTATTACCCAGTGCAAACCCTACTCTCCATCCAGCCATAGAGTATCCCTTTGTTAGTGAATAAAGTTCGACAGAGTGTGAAAATTCCTTATCTGAATTGAGAAGTGATGGTGGTCTTTGTCCCTCAAAAAAAACATCAGAATAAGCAAAATCATTTACTATAAGAAAATCATGAGTTCGTGCTAAAAAAACTAATCTGTCATAAAATTCTTGAGTAACAGTCAATGTTGTTGGATTATGAGGAAAAGATATTAATACAACCTTAACTTTTTTGGTGTTTAAAATTTCTGTCAAATCATTCAAAAACTGATCTACATCTAGACATTTTATCTTGATGGGAGTTCCTCCAGCTATTAAAGGAGCAAAGTGGTGTATTGGATAACTTGGATCAGGTATGACTATATTGTCCCCCTTATCTAGTACAGACATAAGAAGATGGGTTAAACCTTCTTTACTTCCGATAGTGTTTACAATATTATCTTCTTCATGTAAATCAATGTCATAAATTCTTTTGTATCGGTTTTTCATTGCACTTCTCAGACCAAGTATTCCTTTAGAGACTGAGTATTTATGATTTTTTTTATTTTGAGCAGATTCAATAAGTTTGTCTACAACTAAAGAATGGGTTGGGATATCAGGATTTCCATAACCTAGATCTATGACATCTCTACCATTTTTTCTTGCTTCAAGCTTTTGTGTATTAATTTTATTAAATAGATATTCAGGAAAATCATTAATCAGATTATTTGAGAAATTTGTCATAAAAGAATCATATCTATCTGTGAATAAAAATTCTTTATATTGGAATCTTTTAGTACCAATATTTGCTCAAAAATAGTACATGGGTTCTCATTAATTTTTTGGATATTTTGACAATGACTTAACCTTCCCAGAGTTGGCTTATTCTTATCAATATTTTCATAGATTGAAATTAATTTTTTCTCATCCCCAAACCATTGATTTATACCTACTGAATACTTTTTGATAAGATCTATCTTTTTTTTGGAAGTGCCTCCAATAAATAAATTATTTCCATCTATTGAGAACGTATACTTATTTATTAGGTCATTAATTATGTAATCAAGGTTATTAGAATGCTCAATTCGATTTTTTTCATACCTATTATCCCCTGTGCCCAGTCCAAGTTTAAAGTTTTTAATTTCCAGCATGGGGTTAATGTATTCAGAAAAAAGCGCATCAATCTTTCGTACATTTATGTTTAAAACACATACACCCAAATTGAATGAATAATTGGTATTCTCATGAATCACTGAAAGCCCTTTTTTAACGCTGTACATAGATTTTTTTTCATCCGAGGGATTAATAGAGTGGTCAAAAAGGTATACGTTTTTAATATTTTTTTTAGCCAAATAATCAAGTTTATTATTAAAACCATGTTCGAAAAAACTACCTGGTAGTAGTACTGAAATTTCTTTACTCATGCTGGGCTAAAAGAGCAGCTCCAATTATTCCTGAGTCAGATTGAAAATTACTTATTTTTATATCTGGAAAAACTCTTCCTTTAAATTCAAAATTATTATGAATATTTTGTTGTATTAAATTCACTAAATCGTATGCTTCTTCTGACATTGATCCACCAAGTATGAACAATTCATTATTAAATATTTCGAATATTGAGACCAAGCCTCTTGAAATATATTTTATGATCCTATCTCTTGCTAATATTTGAACCGAGGTTAATCTAACTTTTTCGTCAAATAAAATTGATCCTACTTTTTTCTGCTGGAACAAAATTGCTAATTCTGAATCTGGTTCTTTGAGTGATAGCTTATTACAAACTTCAGTCCATTTCTTAGCAGAAACAATTGCCTCTAAACACCCGTTTTTCCCGCAGTTACAAATAATTTCAATATTATCAGAGATTGAAATATGACCCAGCTCACCAGCATTGCTGTTTCCTCTTAAAAGCTTTCCATCATTTATAATGCCTCCACCAATACCAGTTCCAAAAGTAAGCATTATTAAATTTGTTTTCTTATCTCTATAATTCAAATGATATTCTGCATANGCTGCGACATTTCCATCGTTATCAATTANAAAATTTGAATGACTAAAGTTATTTATTTTTTTAAAATCGATTTTGTATTTTATATTTGTTCCATAAAGGTACATTGCATTTTGNTTATCTATGAAACCCGGCATTGCAACTGAAATTTTATCGAATTTCATATTATTTTTAGAAGTAATTGAATTAATTATTTCTAAAAAGCTGTCTTCATTGCTAGGTGTATTNATGCTATCTTTAAATTTAATTTCCGAATGTTCATTGACGATCCCATATTTAATTGATGTTCCACCAACGTCAAATGACAAGATATTCATACTATCAAAGATGATAATTCTAAATAGTTGCTATTTGCACGGAAATAACCAACATTTAAGCATTCTGTATGTCCCAATCGCCATTTAGATGCTTGTGGTTGGTGAACATCGCCAAATATAGAATATTTTGGTTTTGTGTCTAATATATANTTTCTTAAACTTTCCCAGCCCTGCTCTTTTTTATTAGTTATTACATCTGTGATTAACTCTTTTACNTATGGTGGAGCATGAGTGCAAATTATGTCTACTTCTCCTAGTTGTTTTAGCTTTGAAGAAAATAATTCTTCAGAAATTTCACCGCGTGCTTTAATTGGAGTAGGAACTCCTCCTCCTGCAAAACCTATTTTGAAATTCTTATAGTTGATGACTTCTCCATCTACATATTTGACGTTACTAGTCATAGTTTCTTTCATAATTTTTTCCGAGTCAACATTCCCTGGAATTATTAATATTTCATATTTGAGTAATACCTTAAAAACTTCTTGGTATTGTTTATAAATTGCCTCTTCTAATCTTAGTTGTACACCTTCTTTGTCTCTCTCAAACATTGAAGACCAGAGTTTTTTTCTTTCTTTAAAGTTATGATCTTTTCTTAATTGAATAAGTTGACCAACAATATCTTTCCCGAAAACATCTTGAGCAATACCCTCACCATTCCTATAGTCAATCCAGTTGATTAAATCACCCAANATAACAACGGGTTCATTTAGCTTTGGAAGATNTTTTAGAGAATCTAATCCATGGTGAACGTCAGAGATGAATAGCATTCAGTTAACCTGTCACAGCACCTTTATCTGCCCCATGTACCAGCTTTGAATACTTGTTTAAAACACCTGATGTGTACCTTGGCGTAGGTGGAGTGTACTTACTTCTTCTAATTTTTATTTCCTCATCATCGATATTTATATTTAATTCCCTTTTAGCTAAGTTAAGTTCGATCTCATCACCATTCTCACAAATTGAGATTGGTCCACCTTCAACACTTTCTGGAGTTACATGTCCAATGCATAATCCAGTAGTTCCCCCAGAAAATCTTCCATCCGTAATTAGCAGCACATCTTTTCCAAGACCTGCACCTTTTATTGCTGCAGTAATTTGTAACATTTCTCTCATTCCNGGACCTCCTTTGGGCCCTTCATTCCTGATTACAACTACTTCACCTTTTTTAATAAGATTATTGAATAGTGCTTCTAAAGCTTCCTGCTCACTATCAAAAACATTGGCAGGTCCCTTGAAAGTATCAATTTCAATCCCGGCTACTTTAACAACAGAGCCATTTGGAGATAAGCTTCCATTTAATATAGCTATACCTCCTTCTTTTGAAATTGGATTATCTGGAAAAGAAACTACNTCTTGATTTTTAGGTATCTCAATATTTTCAAGATTTTCTCCAACTGTATTTCCCGTTACAGTAAGACAGTTGCCATCAATAAGATCATTTTCTAAAAGGATCTTGGAGACNACAGGAACTCCACCAATATTATCTAAATCAACCATGTGANACNTACCAAATGGTTTCATATCTGCAATGTGTGGAACAGTTCTTCCAAGCTGATCAAAGGTACCTAATGTTAGGTCAACCTTTGCCTCATGCGCAATAGCCATTAGATGCAATACAGCATTAGTACTGCCTCCAAGTGCCAGAACAGTTGNTACTGCATTNTTNAATGCATCCAAAGTCATAATATCTCTTGGCTTAATATCATTTTTGAGAAGATAGTTTAACTGCTTACCTGTCTTTTCAGCTTCGATACGTAAACGTGCATCTTCTGCTGGAAGTGATGCTGTGCCGGGTAAACTCATTCCGATAGCTTCACCCACTGATGCCATTGTGTTNGCAGTAAACATGCCNGCNCAAGAACCTTGACCTGGACAAGCTGCACACTCAATTTCATACAATTCGTCTTCAGTTATTAGACCCTTTTCCATAGCTCCTATGCCCTCAAATACATCTACAATTGAGATATCTTTACCTTTATAAGAACCAGGGAGACTACTTCCGCCATATAAAAATATTGCTGGTCTATTTATTCTTGCAGCAGCCATTAGCATCCCNGGAAGAGATTTATCACAGCCNGCAATAGTAACCATGCCATCAAATCTTTCAGCATGCATTACTAATTCCACAGAATCAGTAATAACCTCACGAGATACGAGTGAGGCNCTCATACCNTCATGTCCCATTGAAATACCGTCAGAAACTGCGATTGTTGAAAAAATTAAACCTGCAGATTCCGGCCCATTAACTCCAATTTTTGCTTTCAAAGAAAGCTCTGGACCTGTTACATTGCATGGGGTTACCTCATTNCCAGCAGAAACTATCCCGACCTGAAATTTATTAAAATCATCATCANTTANACCTACCGCTCTNAGCATNGCTCTTGCGGCNGATCGGCCCGGACCNTGTGTTACGTCATCTGAAAATTTTGTCATAAATTAAGAATAGTTTAANTGTTGTATAAAATCATTTTATAAGCCTTAGATATTCGNTCTTTACAAGGTCGCTTGNTTCAAGATCAACATCATAATAATTTTCAATATCTTTAAATTGAGATATTTTCCAGATAGCCCATATTGCNTAAAAGCGAATAATTTCAGAATCAGATTTTAAGAGAGTGTAAATTATTTTAAGTGCATCTTCATCTGGATTATTTGCAAGTGCTATTAATGCATTCCTTTTAAGAAAGTCGCCATTTCTTTTTGGGATATAAAACCATGAATATTTATCAACCAAATCTTCATTTGACATGGTTAGAATTTTTTTTAAATCGACTGTATTCGTTTCCGAGATGTCAAACTCCTTGGTCTGCCCTGGTGGGCATGAAATTAGGCATTCGTCACAGCCATAAAATCTATTACCTATATTTATTCTCATATCTTCTGGAATAATATCTGGAGATTGTAACCAATATGACAAACACTTATTAGAGTCAAGTCTATATTCCTCATCTAACGCTCCCGTTGGACATGAGATTTGACACATATTGCAGCTTCCACATGAGAATGATTTTTTTTCTGTACCTAGAAATTGTTCCTCAGTGTAAAGATTACCAATTAACTGCCACGGACCTATTCCCGGTGAAAGCATCATTGTACTTTTTCCCTGCCATCCTAGTCCCGATGAGTTAAAAAACATTCTGTCGTAGTGTTGTGGACTATCAATAAATTGTTGTGATTGAATCCCTTCATTATTAAACAGATTTGAAAGTTCATTTATAAACTTATTTAGTGGTTTGTAATGATCTTCTAAAGCAAATAAAGCTATAGCACCATCACCAGCTCTAAAAGAGTGATTATTTGATGATCTTGGAAAGTAGTTATATGAAATTATTATACAAGATTTTGCCCATCCAAATTTATCACCAAGTCCAGAATACTTAGGATTTGAAAATGTAAATTTCATGTTTGCATGTCTGTTATTAGATTTTGCTTCTTGGATTAAAACTGATTTATCTATTAATGAAGGAAGCGAAATTACAGCTAGATTTATATTTTCTGGAACGTCTATATTATGACTTTCGAGATAATTAAATAGGTTTTTTTCTTTCATTTTTATCAGGTTTAACTATAGTTAGATTTAATGAAAAAACTATATGTCTTAATTACATTATTAGTGCTAGTGCTTATGTAGCGCTCACTTTTTTGTGATGAGCGCCTCCCAAAAAAAGGGAGGTTTTTTTTTAAGGATGTTATGGAAGATAAATTATTGTCAGGCGCAGAGCTTGTTATTAGAGGTTTGGAACATTTAAAAGTCTCTACCATTTTTGGCGTACCTGGTGGCGCAATCCTTCCAGCGTATGATCCTCTTTACGACAGCCCGATAAGACATATTTTAGCTAGACATGAACAAGGATCGGGTCACATGGCTGAGGGCTATGCTCAGGCAACTGGTGAATTGGGAGTAGTAATTGCTACTTCTGGACCTGGTGCTACTAACTTAATCACTTCATTAAACAATGCTTTAATGGATTCAACCCCCCTTCTAGCTATAACAGGTCAAGTTGCTACTGAAGCTATTGGTAATGATGCTTTCCAAGAGGCATACACAGTTGGTCTCACAATGGCAGCAACAAAGCATAATTATCTGATTACCGACGCTAGTGAGATTCCTCAAGTACTACTTGAGGCAAAACATATTGCTACTACCGGAAGACCAGGACCAGTTCTAGTAGATATACCAAAAGATATTCTTAACCAAAAAGCAAAATGGATTGAGCCAAAATTAGTAGATTTACCAGGATACAAACCCACTCTTGATGCAAATCCAAAAATGATTCAACAGGCAGTAAACTTAATCAAAGACTCTAAGAAACCTCTTTTATATGTCGGTGGAGGAATTATTCACTCAAAGGCAAATATTGAGTTATTTGATCTAGCTGAGAAGTTCAACATTCCAGTGGTTACAACCCTTATGGGTAGAGGTGCATTTCCTGATGGTCATGAACTATGTTTAGGAATGCCAGGTATGCATGGGAACTATACCGCCACAACATCGATTCAGAACTCAGATTTATTAATTGCAATAGGTGTAAGGTTTGATGATCGAGTAACAGCAAATCCAAAGTTTTTTGCTCAAAATGCAAAAGTTATTCATGCTGATATAGATCCAGCTGAAATTGGAAAAGTAAGAGATGCAGAAGTACCTATAGTTGGAGATGCAAAAAGTGTTATCAAAGGTCTTATTGATAAGCTTGGAGATACCAAACTAGAAACTTCCAACTGGATTCAAGAAATTAATGAAATGAGAGAAAGCTATCCCCTCACCTTCACTCAAGATGAAGATGGTCCATTAAAAGTTCCTTATGTACTTGAAGAACTTCAAAAAATGTCAGAGGATGACTCAATTGTAGTTTCGGGGGTTGGTCAGCATCAAATGTGGATATCTTTACATTGGAAATTTACAAAACCAAACACTTGGTTAAATTCTGGAGGATTAGGAACAATGGGATATTCCCTGCCAGCAGCTATAGGAGCAAAAGCAGCATATCCTGATAGACAGGTTCTTTCTTTAGATGGAGACGGTTGTTTTCAGATGACTTGTCAGGAACTAATAACAGCTTCTACAGAAAACATCCCTCTGAAAATAGTTGTTTTCAATAATGGAAATCATGGAATGGTGAGACAGTGGCAAAAAATATTTTATAAGAATCGTTTTTCAGCTTCTGAACTTACCCATCACACCCCTGACTATGTAAAACTTGCTGAAGCTATGGGAGCTGTCGGACTAAGAATGGAACAAAAGTCCGAAGTAAAAGATGTATTTGAAAAAATGCTTGAAATTAATGATAAGCCGGTACTTGTCGACTGTGTTGTTGATCCAGATGATATGGTTTTCCCTATGGTTCCTGCTGGGGGTAGTAATGATGTAATCATCCTAAATGAAGAGGATTTGAAAAAAATATGAGTGAAAGAATTTTGAGTGTGCTTGTTGAAGACAAACCGGGTGTATTGGCAAGAATTTCTTCAACAATTTCAAGGAGAGGCTTTAATATTAATTCACTTTCCGTAGGTCCAACAAATATTGATGGAAGATCAAAGATGACAATTGTTACAGAGCTTGAATCGGTCGAGCAAGTAAAAAAACAGTTAAACAAATTAATAAATGTCATAAAAATCGTAGAACTAGACCCTGACAACACGATTGAATCCGAAGTGCTGCTAATGAAAGTCTCAATCAACAAAGATTCTCAAACATCAGTTATAGAAAAAGCAAATTTATCAGGCGCAAAATCTGTTGATGTAGGACAGGATTATGCAGTTTTTGAGCTAACTGGTACATCTAAAGAATTGAAAAAGTTTGAAAACCTAATGAGACCGTTTGGAATTATTGAAATGATTCGTGGCGGAAGAATAGCTATTCAATCTAATTTATAAAAAGGAGAAATTATATGGATACAAAAATCATTTATGATGATCAAATTAATCAGGACTTAATAAAGGAAAAGAAAGTTGCAGTAATTGGTTTTGGAAGCCAAGGACACGCCCATGCATTAAATCTTCACGAATCAGGAGTAGACGTAACTGTTGGGTTAAGAGAAACTTCTGAAACTTTTACAAGAGCGAAAGAAATGGGTCTCAATGTATCCAATGTTGAAGATGCTGTCTCAAATTCAGAAGTGGTAATGTTGCTACTTCCTGATCAATTAATGGCTGATGTTTATAACGAAACAATAGCCCCAGTCATGAAGGAAAATTCAACTTTATTTTTTGCGCATGGTTTTAACATTCATTTTAATGAAATAAAACCAAGAGAAGATATTTCAGTTGCTATGGTAGCTCCAAAGGGACCTGGTCACTTATTAAGAAGAACTTATGAAGAAGGTTCAGGCATGCCCTGCTTAGTAGCAGTAGAAAATGATACTAACGGAAACACACATGAGCTTGCACTCTCATATGCNTCGGCAATTGGTGGNGGAAGAGCTGGAATTCTAGATACAACTTTTAAAGAAGANACTGAGACTGATTTATTTGGAGAACAAGTTGTACTTTGTGGTGGNCTNACTGAATTAATCAAAAATGGATTTGANACATTAGTTGAAGCTGGATATCAGCCTGAAAGCGCATATTTTGAAACTTTACATGAAGTTAAATTNATTGTTGACCTTATGTACGAAGGNGGNTTTGAGTGGATGAGACATTCAATTTCGGACACTGCAGAATATGGTGATTTTTCAAGGGGACCACGTATTGTAAATNAAGATACAAAGAAAGAAATGAAAAAAGTTCTTGAAGAAATTCAATCTGGTTCATTTGCAAANGAATTTATGGCTCAATCAAGAGAAGGTTCTCCATTTTTAAATCAAAAAAGAGAAGAGGCTTCGCAACATCANATTGAATCGGTTGGNAAAGAGCTTAGATCTATGATGCCATTCTTNAGCGCAAAGGATGTTAAAAAAGACAAATGAGTGAAGATCAACTNATTATTTTTGACACCACTCTTAGAGATGGTGAACAGAGTCCAGGGATAGCTCTTACTCCCTCTGAAAAGTTATTAATTGCTCAACAATTAGAAAAATTGAAAGTTGATGTCATTGAAGCTGGATTTGCAGCATCATCCCCTGGCGATTGGGATGGTGTGAACTTAATCGCTAAAAATATTCAAAATTCAACAATAGCCTCTCTCGCCAGGTGTGTTCCTGATGATATCGAAAAAGCATGGGAAGCTATCAAGGTTGCTAACAAATCAAGAATTCACGTCTTTACTTCCACCTCTGANATACACATGGAACANATGCTAAGAAAAACTAAAGAAGAAGTCCTCCATGATGCAAAAGAGTCAGTACGTTATGCAAAAAATTTATGTGATGATATTGAATTCTCAGCGCAAGATGCAACACGAACTGATAAAGATTTTCTTATNGAAATACTTAAAGTAGCAGTTGAAGAAGGTGCGACTACAATTAATGTTCCCGACACAGTAGGCTACGCCACACCTTCTGATTACTTAGAGCTCCTCAGGGGTGTTTACGATAAAGTTAAAGGTAAAAATGAAGATATTATTATTTCTACCCATTGTCACAATGATTTAGGCCTTGCTGTNGCAAACTCTTTAACAGCGATTAAAGCTGGAGCCAGACAGATTGAAGGTGCTATTAATGGTATTGGTGAAAGAGCTGGTAATACTTCTACTGAGGAAATAATAATGGCGGTGAAAACTAGACAGGATCAATATGGAGTTGATATTAATGCCGAAACAACTGAAATCTTAGAAACNTCAAGACTGGTATCAAAATTAACGGGNTATCCAGTTCAATATAATAAAGCAGTAGTTGGGAAGAATGCATTTAGTCATGAATCTGGAATNCATCAACATGGNTANTTAAGAAATAGTATGACATATGAAATTATGACTCCAGATTCTGTTGGTCAAGAGGCAAAAATTATTCTTGGTAAGCATTCTGGACGTGCTGGATTTAAAGATGCATTAGACAAATTGAATATAAAATTAGATGAGGAAGCATTTAATTCAAGTTTTGACACTTTTAAGAAGCTAGCTGATAGAAAAGGTGAAATTGTTGAAAATGAACTTCGTGCAATTGTGGGACAAGTTGAAACATCTTCTTCAGAGATAAAATTAGTATCAGTTTCCGTAAATAGTAAAGATCAATATGCATCTGCTAGAGTTACTCTAGATGTTCACGGCAAAGAGTTGACTGAGGAAGCTGAAGGAGATGGAATGATACATGCAGCATTTACAGCGGTTAAAAAAATATTAGAAACAGATGCNACTCTTATTGATTATAGAGTTGAAAGCATAACCAAAGGAGCTGATGCTACTGCTGAAATCGTAACAATAATAAATGATGGTCACAATTTGAAACAAGGAAGGGCAGTATCAACTGATGTTGTACAGGGTTCAGTTGAATCCTTTTTAAATGCTCTTAATAGATAATGAAAGAATATAATATATCTCTTTTAGCAGGTGATGGGACAGGTCCAGAAGTAGTCAATGAAGCTGTAAAAGTTCTACAAAAAACTCAAGCAGATTATGGAATCAATTTTAACTTTACTGTAAATGATCTTGGTGGNGAAAGATATTTAAAGACNCAGGANCTTGTCACTGATAAAGATATCGAAGAACTTGGGAGCAGTGATTCTATTCTTCTTGGAGCTATAGGACACCCTGATGTAAAGCCNGGAATATTAGAACAAGGAATCCTATTAAAGCTAAGAAAAGAATTTGATCAGTACATAAATTTGCGTCCAGTTGTCTTATATCCGGGAGTCGAGACTCCCCTAGCGAATAAAAAACCTAAAGATATAAATTTTACTGTAGTCCGAGAGAACACTGAAGGCCTCTATGCTGGAGCTGGAGGATATATCCATTATGGTACAGATAGTGAAGTTGCTACTCAGGAGTCAATAAACACATACAAAGCTATTCACCGATGCATTTTATATGCATTTGAGTATGCCAAAAATAANAATAGAAAGAAAATTACTCTTTGTGCTAAAACCAACGTTTTGACATATGCACATGATTTGTGGGAGCGGATATTTTACGATATTGCAAAAGATTACCCTGAAATAGAAACAGATTATGGACATGTTGATGCAGTTTGTATGTGGATGGTGAAAAATCCGGAATGGTTTGATGTTATAGTTACCGATAATATGTTTGGAGACATCATTACTGATTTAGGGGCAATGATCCAGGGTGGGATGGGAATAGCTGCTGGAGGTAATATTAATCCAGAGGGNGTATCTATGTTTGAACCTATTGGTGGCTCTGCACCTAAATATACAGGTAAAAATATTATCAATCCCCTTGCTTGCATTGCGGCTGCTTCAATGATGGTCACTCAATTAGGTGAATCTGATTATGGTCAAGCTATCGAAGATGCAATAATTGCTACAGCACAAAACTTAGACTCTCTTTCAGCTGGAAAAATGGGTCTTACAACTTCTGAAGTNGGAGATGCTGTACTNGAATCAATAAAAAACAAATAGCCATGGTCAGTGAAGAAACTACTCTTCAATCCTTATTAAGAAANCGTAAAATTGTTAGAAACTATAAAGAAAGTAAATTAGAATTTCCCCAACTCTCAGAAGTTGCAGAACATGCAATTAAAATACCGACTGCAGGTTTTTCCAGAGGAATAGAAATAGTTCATATTTCAGAAAAAGAAAATATTATTACTATTGCAAAATATTCAAATGAAGATTCCTATGTTGCTAAAGGATTCGAAAAATGGATATCAAAATCACTTTCTCTGTTTTTAATCATTATAAATACTGAGGCTTATCACGATAGATACAGACAGTTAGACAAAAAGCATGCAACAAATTCAGAAGACTGGTCAATACCTTACTGGTTTGTTGATGCTGGAGCGTCAATGATGAATTGTATGTTACTCATTGAAGAAATTGGACTTAAGAGTGGGTTCTTGGGTTCCCATAATATGGATATAGATAATATTAAAAATCACCTCTCTATACCAGATGATTACTTAATATTAGGTTTTGTAACCGCTGGAGTAGAAAAATCAGGCAATGTTAAAAAAAAGAATACAACAAGGAAAAAATTAATACATAATGAATATTTCACCAAATAAATCCATCAGTTCTTTGACTAATCCAGAATTGAAATTTTTAATCTCGCTTACCAAAAATAAAAATAGAAAATCAGAGAATAAATCTTTAGCAGAGGGTTACAGAGAGAATAGGTCACTAATCTCATCTGACTACGAAATAGATACGCTTTACATATGTGAAGAATTGTTTATTGGAGAAAACAACTATGACTTGATAAGTCTGTTTAATAAAAAGAATGTTCGCATTGTTACCCTTACTAAAAGGGTCTTCGAAGCAGTTTCCTATAGAGACAGACCTGATGGCATAATTTCTTTATTTATTCAGAAAAATTTAATGGTTAGCGAAGATGCAGTCGAAGGACCAATTTTGATTGCAGATCAAATTGAGAAGCCTGGAAACTTAGGAACTATGATAAGAACTGCCAAGTCTTTAGGCATAGAGAATATATTTTGTAGTGATGAAATTACTGATTTTTATAATCCAAATGTTGTCAGAGCCTCAATTGGTCACATGTTCACACTAAATTTACTGAGCGATAGTACAGAAAATATAATTAAACTTCTTAAAAAACATAATTATCAAATTATTTTAATGGATCCAGATTCAGAAAAACTTATTAATAATTTCCAACCCGAAAATAATTTCGCATTGGTTATTGGCTCTGAGCAATATGGTATTTCCAAAAAATGGCATGAGACTGAATGTACCAAACTTAAAATAGATTCGTTGAACGATGTAGATTCCATAAATGCATCAACTGCTGCCGCAATTTCAATGTGGGAGTTACTAAAATAAGAAATATGGATAATTCCATTTGCATACTTGACATAGAGACTACTGGATTTGAACCAGGTGAAGCTGAAATTATTGAACTATTTATTTTAAAGATTGTAAATGAAGAAATTATTGATGAGTTTTATTCACTTTTTAAACCTACTATTTCAATTAAAAATTCGCACATTCATGGTATTACTGATGAGAAAGTCGAGAATTCACCATCTATTGAGGACAGATCTAGCGACATCTTAAGCTTTATTGAAAAATCTGTATTACTTGGACACAATATAGACAATTTTGATTTAAAGTTCTTGAACTATTTTTTAAAAGAAGAACTTCCAAACCAAACAATTGATACTTTAAATATCAGTAGGTCGAAACTTGGAAATAAAGTTAAAAATCATAAATTAATGACATTAGCTGAGTACTTCAATGTAGTTAGCCCAACTCATACTGCTAGAGACGATGTAATGACAACTTTTGAGGTTTATAAAAAACTATCCTCAATACAATAATCTTGTGAGTATAAATTATTTAAATGTAAAAAACCTAACACTTGGTTACGGAAATAATATTGTTATAAATAATATTAATTTGTCACTTAAGAGCAATAAAAACTATCAAATAATTGGTGGTAACGGTGTAGGCAAATCCACACTATTAAATTTTATTTCAAACAATTTTCAGGGAAATACGTTCAATTCAATTATCGAGTCTGAGCAAATGCGAATATTAGAAATTTCCAATGAACCAACATTAAATTTAAACTTATCTTTGCTGGAAAACTGTTTTTATTTTACTCAAGAAGCAATGCAAGAAGATAAAATTCAAAAACTCCTCAAAGAGTATGGGATGCACAGCTTCATGAATGATTTAGTTAAAAATTTTTCAAGTGGAATGGTGAAGCGTTCGGAGATTGCCATAGCTAAAATGATTGATCCAGAAATACTATGTATTGATGAACCGTTAAATTATCTAGACAAAGAGGGAGTAGAGCTTTTAACAAAACTGCTAAAAAGCAGATTCGAAGTAGGTAAAAGCAACATTTTAGCCTCCCAAGAGTCGTTAAATATTTTTGAAGATAACTATGAAACGATTGATTTGAATGTTTATTAATAATTTTTTAATTAAGAAAGAACTTCTAAATGAATATAGAAACAATACATCTTTATTTTTAATAACTCCCACTATTGTTGTTTTAGTTTTAGTTTTTCCTATTTTATCTGAGAACAGATTTGTCGTTGATGATGACTTCTTCATAATCAATCAATTATTGTTTTTGCTATTTTTCACCACATTATTTTCTATAAGAAATCCACTTAACCAAGCTAAACTTCGTCGGGAATTAAATTTTGCAAATATAGAGCGACATTATTTTTTCAGATGTAAAACAATTTCAGAATTTTTAATATATTTCCCACAAGCATTGATCTTATTGGCTTTATTTTCAGTGTTTACAAACACAGGTATAAAAAGTAACCCCATCTACTTTGTAGTCTCTATTGTTTTCTTTTCAGTAAATTCAATAATGATAAATCTAATTTTTCAAATGTTTACAGCTTTTAGTAATAGATTTGTTCAATTCATACTTATGGTGCCCGTTTTTATGTCTTTATCTTTCTTTGTTGCCCCAATCTGGTTAGGTATAAATCCAAATTTAACTAATATTTACTTAGTGATGTATTTAGGAATTACTTTATTAATTTCTGCTTACACTAACTGGATCTTACAGAAAGATTTGAAATGATATTTTATGGCTCTTTAATATTATGGGCTATCACAGTGGCTTTTGGTCCATATGATGTAACTCAAGGTATTTCATCTAAGCTTCTTTATGTACACGTACCTACTGTTTGGATAGCATATTTAGGCTACTCACTCACTTTTGTATACTCATTGCTGTATATAGTTAAAAAAGATCATAAATATGATGTACTAGCCTCTTCGAATGCAAAATCAGGAGTTTTATTTACAGTAACCACCTTGATTGCCGGTTCAGCTTGGGGAAAAGCAACATGGGGTACTTGGTGGGGTTGGGGGGATGCAAGATTAAATTTAACAGCAATACTTTTACTTGTATATTTAGGTTATTTAGCTTCTCGCAAATTCACTGATGACCTTGGTAAGACTTCAAGAAACTCCGCTTTCATTGGTATATTTGGAATCATTCAGCTTCCAATATTACATTTTAGTGTAATTTGGTGGAGGTCCGTTCACCAACAAGCATCTATTTTAAGTCAGGAGGCTGTTTCTACAGGAAGCGCGCCGATGTCATCAGATATTCTCACTACCCTACTTATTTCAGTACTTTTAGTCACATTATTACATTTCTCACTTTTAAAAAGATTTAAAATTTCAGCCGACACTTTATGGAATGATTACCTGAATCCAAAGAACAGAGTTAAAATTTAATCAAGTGAACAAAAATTTTGTATTAATTCTATTAGGAATATCGTTAGTAACTTATTCAAGTATTCAAATAGCTTCGAATAATACTATTTTTTACTACACAACAAGTGAAGCATTTGAAAACATTGATGTTTCTCAATCTGAGAGAATAAAACTTGGAGGGTTCGTAGAGGTTAATTCAATCTCAAAAACACCTAATGCCGAGACAAAATTTACGATAACCGATGGAAATAAAAAAGTTGGTATAGTTTTTGATGGATTTATACCAGAACTTTTTCAAGAAGAAATGGGAGTAATCCTTGATGGATACTTCATAAATCAGGTTTTTTATTCTGATGATATGTTGGTTAAACATGACAATGAATACATTTCTGAAGATGGCCAGAGTTATGATGTTGAAAATTATTCAGAATGATTTCTAGTATAGGCCTTATCATAAGCTGGTTATGCTTACTAAATCTAATAATACTTTTAGTATCAAGTAACAAATTTCGTATTCAGTTATTAATAAGATTAAATCTACTCTTAAACTTTTTGCTATTTTGCATCTTAGAGATTGCATTGTTTATTGATGATTTTTCTATAAGTTATGTTGCCAATTATTCAGCAAAGAGTACACCTCCCGTTTACAAATTTGCTTCTTTGTGGGGTTCTTTAGATGGCTCCATTCTTTTATGGAATCTAGTTCTGGGAGCCTATTTTTTGATATACATAAAATACTATAAAAAGAATACCCAAAATGCAGATATTAAAATATTTACAACAATCATTATCTTTTTTACAAGCTACACGATATTTAGTTCGTCGCCATTTGCAGGTTGTGTTGAATTAGCTTCAGTAGGTTGTCAGTCTTCATCACTACTGCCCTTTCAAGATCTAGTTTCTTCACTGGAGGGAAGGGGTCCTAACCCACTTCTGCAGAATCATCCCCTGATGGCAATTCACCCACCAATTTTATATTTTGGATATATCGGCTTAGTTTTACCTTTTGTAATTACAACAAGTTATTTTTTTAGAAAAGATACTTCAAGTAATTGGGTCCAACTAGCCTCCGAATCAACTTTTTATCCTTGGTTATTCTTAACTGCCGGAATAACACTTGGTGCAGCTTGGTCATATGAAGTTCTGGGATGGGGTGGGTATTGGGCTTGGGATCCAGTAGAAAATGTTTCTTTCATTCCGTGGCTCCTTGCTACCGCCTTTCTTCACTCTTCTAAGACACAGGTGAATGAATCTGCTCTCTTAAATTGGAATTACTTCCTTGGTGGTTTAATGTTTTTATCAACAATTTTTGGTACATTCATTACTCGCTCAGGAGTATTGATTTCGGTTCATGCTTTTTCTAATGGAAATATAGGTGTTTTTCTTCTTTCTGGATTAGCCTTTTTTACGTTATTTTTTCTATACTCAGGATCTAAAAATATTAAATATTTTTCGACATCAAAAAAAATTAAATATATCTTTGGAAAATCGTCATTTTTTGTAGCTAATAACATACTACTTTTTGTGTCTGCATTAATTGTTTTTATTGGAACCATTTATCCGATATTTTATGAAACTTTGTATCAAAGACAGCTGACGATTGGAAGAACCTTTTTTGATATCTTAATTGGACCTATTTTGATTATGTTAATTTTCCTAATGATATTTTCGACAAAAATTACCATAAAGAATATTAACTTTAATAGATGGCTCCAAACTAATCTTAAAATTATCAACTCATCATTGATATCGACTATTTTCTTCTCTTACGTATACCAACTAAATTATTTAAGTATATTGAGTCTGTTTGGATCAACTATGCTAGTTATCACAGTTCTTTTAAACCTCGTTCAAGAGAAAAAATTAAATAAAATTAAGGGGTCTTACTGGTCCGGACAAATTGCACATTTAGGGATTGGTCTTTTTGCTATAGGTTTGTTGCTAAATGTAAGTCAAAGCTACTCTGACGAATTTATAACTAGTGAAGGTTCAATAATAACTTTCGGAAATAATAATTACATGATTGAAAAGTCCTATGAGGTTAGAAGAGATGAAAAAGATGTTATAAATTTACCAATAAAGTCTAATGATAAATATAAAAATGCATCTTTGAATATATTTAGAAACTCATCTCAACAGGCTATAAGTTCACCAGCAATATTTCGCGATTTAGAATCTGATACCTACGTGACTATTAAATTTATTGATGCGAATAGCTATAAATTAATATTTAGAAAAAATTATGGAATATTAATAATGTGGATGGGGTTAGCTCTAAGCACTCTCTCTGTAATTCCAAGAATTAGGGCAAATGAAAAATAGATACACTCTTGGAATACTATTGATAGTTTTGCTGCTACTTCCAAATCTTTATGAAGATGCTGACTCAAGGTTTGAGGCTTGGAGTAAAAATTTACTATGCCCAGTATGCCAAGGTGAGACTATTTTTGACTCCCCATCAGAATATGCAGATGATATGCGATCAATCCTAAGGGAACAAATAGATAAAGATTTATCGGATGATGAAATCTTTACTTACTGGGTATCAAGATTTGGTGAAAGAATAATTACCAATCCTCAAAACAAAAATTTTGAAATAATTCTTATACCCTTAATATTATCAATATTTTTTGGAGCTATGTTCATAAAGAAGGTTCTTAAATGAACAAATGGTTATTTTCGTTACTAGCTACCTTCAGTGTCTTTTTAATAATATTTATAAATCTAAATGACAATTCACAATCATCAATTAGGACAAACACTGAACTTGATAATGTTACAAATGAAGAAATGGAAATTGTTGTAGCAGATAATCCTGATATATTTGCTATGA
The DNA here is from genome assembly GCA_002169115.2 of bacterium TMED221. The sequence goes on from NHJS02000039.1 coordinate 22,407, forward strand.
GGATTGCTTTAGCAAATAGGTATTTTGATGAAGTTAACTATTCAAAAGCCCTGCCCCACTTCATGTATGTCGCTGAAAATAGTGATGAGATTGAACTCAAAAGTTATGCTCTAGCCCAAATAGGTTGGATGGTCTACGAGTCAGGAAATAAAGAAGTTGCTATAAATTACTTCGATGAATCTTTAACTATTAATCCTAATTCTTTAATCTCTAAATCTTATCTTGGCGTTCTGTATCTTCAGCAAGCAGAAACAGAGGACCTGGGAATGAAGTTAATTACAGATTTACTTCTACTCGATTCTCTCAGTGATGAAGATAGAAATTTTTTAAAAGAGATAGTATCAACCTATGAAAATTAAATTTTTAATCTTTTTTTTAATATTTACTTTTTGCTCAAGTTCAGAAATTACATCAGAAAGTATTAAAATCCAAGATTTTCAAATTCAAGAACTTAGCTATTTAGAATCAAATAAAAATGCTGAGTTAGATAACGAATTTTTGATTATTAACTACTGGGCATCTTGGTGTTTAGAGTGTATTGAAGAACATGATCTATTAATCTCTCTTAACGAGATTAAATCTTTTGAAGGGAAGGTAGTGCTAATTAGTTTTCAAGATAATACTTCTAACTCAAAGGAATTCCTTAATAAATATGGATATGGCAATTTAATTTATTTAACTGATGTTAAAAGTAAGTTTGCTATTAATTCTGGTGTGTTTGGGGTTCCTGAAACACATATCATTCAAAATGGAGTAATTATTAGAAAATATCTAGGATCACTATCTTTTGAGGATGTTGAAGAAATAATATTTTTATATTCATAAGTAATAAATATTTGACTAGAGTTATTTTTGAGATGGATAATCGCGATTTATCGAGGAAAGTCCGGACACTATAGAGCAGAGAGCTGGGTAACTCCCAGGCAAGTAATTGACGGAAAGTGCAACAG
>NHJS02000004.1 GCA_002169115.2 bacterium TMED221
GCTCCGAGGGTGGGACTTGAACCCACAACCAACGGATTAACAGTCCGCTGCTCTGCCAATTGAGCTACCTCGGATAGCAAATTAATAATACTATGAATTAAAGTGTATTCTGATAATTTTCAATTTTCTTTTTTAGATTTTCAATTTCAGAAAATATATTTGTGTCATTTGATATCTCTAATTGACTAATTAATGTGTTTATTTTAATTTCAAAATAATGAATGTACAATCTTGAAATTGCCTCCTGTAATTGATATTCAGTAAAAGAGATATTTATAAAGCTATTACTGATATCTTTGTTTTGACCGGATTGAAGTTTTTTAATGATGTTGAATAGCTCTTCACTAGATTTTAGCAGGTCTTCAAATTCCGATATATTCTCAAACTCATTCTTAATTAAACTTGATATAAATATGTCCTGAAAAGCTTCAATGTGTTTTTTGCTTTCATTTTGGCTTGAAGAGCTCTCTCCGTATGTTGGGCTTGATTTTTTATGTTTCAGCTCTTTTTCAAGTAAATCTTTCGGGGTATTAATTTTGACGGAAAGTATATCAAAAGCAAAATCTTGATCAAGTGGACTGAGAGATCTAATAAGCTTTTTAAATTCACTAAAGATAATACGTTTGTCACCTGTATCTTCTTTTTTAATTAATGAGTCAATAGAGAACTCTATTAAATCTATCTTATTACTTAATAGAAAATCGAGATTGTCTTTACCATCTTCATAATATTCTCCAATATCTTTGTATTCTTCAGGTAACAGCATGCATTTTAAATATAAATCCCGAGATGTAGAATTTTTAATCTCAAGAATTCTATTAGTAGCATTGATACCTGCATCATCATTATCAAAAGATATAGTAATGTTTGATGAATACTTTGAAAGCTGCTCTAACTGCTGAGAAGTTAAAGCAGTTCCCGATGGTGATGCCACATTGGAATAGCCAAGCAAATTGAATGCAATAACATCTATGTAGCCTTCCACTATGATAATTTCATCTTTTTCCTTCACACTTTTGAGAAAGTTGTCCGTAAAATATAGAGTTTTATTTTTTTTGTAAATTTGAGATTCGGCTGAATTTAAATATTTAGGTCCAAAATCATTCAAAGCTCTGCCTCCGTAGGCAACAGTTTCATTCCTGAAATTTGTTATTGGGAATAATATTCTCTCTCTGAATAATAAATTTTGCTTCTCACTCAACAGACCTAGAGATTTTAGATTTTGCTTAGATATATCGTTTTGATTACAAAAATCATAAAATATTTTTTCATCTAATTCAGCGAATCCGAGTTTAAATTTTTTGATTGCTTCGTTATCAATTTTTCTTGAAATTAAGTATTTTTTAGGTTTTGTAGATTTAGTTTCCTCAATATTTGCAATAAAGTAANCAGAGATTATTTTCATCATTTGAATCAAGCTTTTTTGATTTGATTCAAATTGCGAATCAGAATATTTCAGATTAAATGCGTATTTTTCTGCAACTACTTCNACTGACTCTTGGAATTCAATATTGTTTATGAGTTGNACATATTTGAATATGTCCCCACCTTCTTTGCAGCCAAAACAATGAAAAAGATTTTCTTCATCGGTAAAACTCATACTCGCAGTTTTTTCTCCATGAAATGGGCATATTGCCATACCTTTATTCCCACGTAATTTACCAGAAGTAGAAGCCAACACGAAATCGCTAATTCTAGCTTTTAGTTTTAACGACTCTATTGAATCTTTTGNGATACCCATATCAATTTTGAAAATATTCAACTAAGGAGGTGATTTGAATTCTTTCTTGTTTCATTGTATCTCTGTTTCTGATTGTCACACATTCATCATCTAGCGAGTCAAAATCTACTGTTATACAATTAGGAGTACCTATTTCATCCTGTCTTCTATATCTTTTTCCAATTGATTGAGTAATATCGATCTCTGTTCTATAAAGTGGCCCAAGTAATGAATCAATTTGATTACAAACATTAATTAATTCTTCTTTCTTACTTAAGGGCAGAATTGCTATTTGAATGGGGGCTATTTCAAAACTCATTTTAAAAAGTGTTCTACTATCTCCATTCTCAAGTTGTTCCTCTTCATAAGTAGATAATAAAATAGCAAAAACTGTTCTCGTCAATCCACCCGCAGGCTCAATAACTGTTGGTAAGTGTTTTGAATTATCTTTTGGNTCAAAATAAGTTAAGTCTTTTCCACTTTTTTCTTGATGAGCTGCAAGGTCATAATTACCGCGGTTTGCGACTCCCTCTAACTCTCCCCATCCCCATGGATAAAGATATTCGATATCAGTAGTAGATTTAGCATAGTGGGCTAATTCATCGGATTCATGGGGTCTTAGTCTTAAAAGATTCTTTTTTAAACCGAGNTTTANATACCAGTCAAGTCTTTTNTGGGTCCAATATTTCATCCACTCTTCCGATTCATCTTCTTTACAGAAGAATTCNATTTCCATTTGTTCAAACTCTCTTGTTCGAAAGACAAACTGTCCGGGAGTTATCTCATTTCTAAAAGATTTACCAATATTTGCTATTCCAAAAGGTAGCTTAGCCCGCATGGTTCTAAGTACATTTTCGAAATTAACAAATATTCCTTGGGCTGTTTCTGGCCTTAAGTAGACTTGGGAATTTTCATTCTGAACAGGTCCAAGATTTGTCTCAAACATTAGGTTAAANTTTTTAGGCTCAGTTAAATCCTGTATATCGCAACAAGTTACTTCTGGTGCGGAATCACTTCTAAATCTCGAATTACAATTTTTNCACTCTACCATTGGGTCTGTGAATTCACTTAAATGACCTGAGGCTTTCCATACTTCGGTGCTTTGAATAATTGCTGTATCTACAGGATAAATTTTAACTTCAGTATTTTTTAAGGATTTCCACCAAAGCTCTGCAATATTATTTTTCAATAATGTACCTAGTGGACCATAGTCATAAGAACTTCTTAAACCACCGTATATTGATGATGCATTAAATACGAATCCTCTGTTTTGAGCTATTTTTACAATTTTTTCAAATAATTCTTTATCAGGCTTTTCCATAAGTTCTCTTTCTTTTTGAAAATTCCTCTACAGCTTTATTAAGTTCATCTTCACAGAATTCTGGCCAAAGAGTTTTAAAAAACATAAGCTCAGTGTAGCTAAGTTGATATAGTAGAAAGTTACTTAGCCGCTGTTCTCCTGCAGTTCTTATTAAAAGATCTGGATCCGGCATAGAAGGAATATACATATAATTTCTAAATTTATCACTTACCAGCTCGACATTGACCTTAGAGTCATGGTCATTCGTAAATTTTTCAATACTTTTATGAACTTCATCTCGAGATCCGTAATTAAAAGCAAACACCAGGTTTAGCTTTGTGTTTGAAGAAGTTTGCTTTTCAGTTTCCGACATAAGTACTTTATTTTCGACTGGTATCTTTTCGTCATCTAAATCACCTAAAAAGTGGAAACGGACACCTAAATTATTAAATTCTTCTCTTCTTCTAATAAGAAGATCTCTGTTGAAAAACATAAGAAAGTCAACTTCATCAGAACTTCTCATCCAATTTTCAGTAGAGAAAGCATAGACAGTTAGCCATTTTAAATTATTTTCTAATGCCCAGTGGATGGTCTTTGATAGGGACTCTTCACCTGCTGCATGTCCTGCAGTTCTTTCGAGACCTCTATCTTGGGCCCATCGTCCGTTACCATCCATAATTATGGCTATATGGTTTAGATCAATCTTTNCTAAGTCCATTCCACACCTTATCTAATATTTCATTTTCTTTTTTTCTCAATTTTGNTTCATTTANATGGGAATANCCAACTAAATGTAACAAACCATGNATTAATACTAGCTGCAACTCTTCAATTAAANCCTTGTGGAATTCGGCAGCATTNTTTTTTAAAATAGGTCTACAAAAAAACATATCTCCTAAAGTTTCTTCATTATTTGGATTAAGTTTTTTTATTTCATTAATTCCAGAAAATAATGGAAATGAAAGCACATCCGTTGGCCCTGGTTTATTAAAATGCTGTAAATTTAGATTGCTTATCGCTTTTTGAGAAATGGAATATAGATTAAAAGAGAATTTACTAGGAATATTGAAAAAATAGTTAAAAACCTCAACTGCATGTTCTATTTTCTCTTTTTCATCTTTATAAAAATATCCATTGAAAGTAACTCTCAAACTATTCTTCTTCAGAGATATCTGGATACATTACTCTTTGATGATAAAGACCTTCTAAACTTTTTTGAAAAGATTGTTTAATTTTATCTATGTCNGAAAATGTAATTGGTGANTTCTCTANCTGTCNATCGGAGATNTTTTCATTAAAAATTTCCTCAATAACATTTCTTATTTTTTCTTCGTCAGCATCTTCATTTAGAAATCTTGCCCGACATGCTCCTTCGAGAGCATCAGCGAACATTAGGATAGTTGTTTCTTTGGAGGTAGGTTTTCTACCTAAATGTCTAAAATCACTTTTATCAACATCNGGATTATCTATTTTTTCTTTTTCATAGAAGAATCGCATTATTGAGTCACCATGATGCTCTAATATCCCGTTATAAACAACTTCTGGTATTTTAAATTTTTTAGCTAGTTTAATTCCATCAGTGACATGCGCCCTGATTATATTAGAAGATTCATGTGTGGATAATGTGTCATGAGGATTNGTTGATCCAAATTGATTTTCAATAAACATTGTTGGATTTTCTGTTTTTCCAAGATCATGNAAATATGCCATTGCTCTAGCTAATTGAGCGTTTGCATTAATCACATTTGATGCTCTATCAGCTAAAGTACCCACGACTAGTGAATGATTAAATGTTCCTAAGGCCTTCTCTTCAAGATATCGTAATCCTGGATGGTTTCTATCTGCAAGTTCGGATAGTCGAAAGTTTGTAGTAATTTTAAAGANTGCTTCTATGTATGTAATCAATGAAAATGCAGCCAAGTTAGCAACTAATCCACCTATCAGACCAGTAATCAATACCTCGAATAAGCTAAAGTCTTCTCTTAAGAAGAAGTAGATTCCAAAAGCTATAACAGGTTGAGTTAAGGATATGTAAATTATTCTTTCTCGCAAGAGCCTTCTGTCNATGTCTTCTGAGATNAANACAGATGGAAGAATTGAAAGAATTCCTCCTAAGGCCAAAAGTCCAATATTTCCNCCTCCAGCTANTGCTAATAAAGCACTAGAGAGTGATAAAACCAGACTTGCTCTGAGATTCAGTAATGTAGCTGAGACNACACCAACNAAAGAAATCGGTACNCCATANTTTAAATAATCAAGTNCTAATGTCTGAGAAAAGTAAGAAGTTCCNCTNAGGAATACTGATGCTANGAGGATTAAAGTTAATAATAATAAAAATTCTTTATCATTGTTCCAAATAGAATCATTGAATCTCCAAAATAAAAAATAAATCAGTAGAAATATTGAAAATATAATTGGTAAAGCAGCAGTTTGAATCGTTCTCGATTCTCCTGAAAGATAACCAAAACTATCTAAGGTATTGTATTGAATCTGATTCACAATTGTTCCCTCTTGAATAATTAGGTCATTTTCAAAAAATTTTATGACTACAGGTTCCACAGAATCTGAAATCTGTTGTTTTTGGTTATTCCATAAATCTTCTTCTAATTTTTGGTTAGATACTAAGTTTTCAGCAATTATCTCTGAAACAGTTGACCTCAAGCGATTTTCAGGTATCAGTAAGAAAAGGTCACTTGTTAGATCTAAATAAGGAGGATTAGAGACAATACTCTGTCTTAGTCCATTTAGATTTTCATTGTTTATACCATTATTTAAAATATCATTAGCTTGGCTTTTTGCTTCTAATTCAAGTTGCGCAAGGTAGTTAGATTTATTGTTTAAGTCATAATTAGAAATTTCAACTAAAACTTCAATTGTGGAAGTTGAAATAGTTGAAAACAAAAGTGACTCAGTAATTTTTTCAATTTGCTCGAGCTTTGTAAGATTTNTAATTTCCACTTCTGGTTCAGTATTTTCAGTAACGATATCTGAATCATTAACAATTAGAGTTTCCGAAATCCTTGCTTCAATAACGGCAAGGAACATATCTTTGACACCATTAATTACTGCATCATTAATAGTTGTATCTATTGAGTAGATAGGATTTACGGATTCTACTGCGAGTGCTTTATTTAATGCTGTTTGCTCTTCATCAATAACTTCGATGTAATTAGGGGCAGTAAAAGATATTGGAGAAATATCTCCAACACTTATTTTTATTATTTGATTTTCAGGAAATATAGTGAATGAAATAAACCAAACTAAAGCACCAAAAATTATTACATAAATTAATTTTCGGGCATGGAGAAGATAGTTAGAAATCATTTATCTGGAAATATTTCTAGAATCTTTGAAACGATAGGATTTCTTACAATATCTGTATTTTGGAATTCCATAACAGTAATTTCATCTATTTTTGAGAGTATTTTTCTAGTTTTTTTAAGTCCTGAATTATCTTTGCTATATAAGTCTATTTGAGACTCATCACCTGTGATGATTATTTTNGAATTNTCNCCTAATCTTGTTAAAAACATTTTTATTTGACTCATTGTTGCATTTTGTGCTTCATCCAATATTATACATGCATTACTTAGAGTTCTCCCCCTCATGTATGCCAAGGGTACAATCTCTATATTTCGTTTTTCTATTAAGTAAGCTAAAACCTCATTACCAAAAAAATATTCCAATGAGTCAAATAATGGAACAAGATAAGGATCAATTTTTTGTGATAAATCTCCAGGTAAATAGCCAAGCCTCTCTCCAGCTTCAACTGCAGGTCTAGTAAGTACTATTTTTTTTATTTTATGTTCAGAATACATCTTAACGGCAGCTGCAACTGCTAAAAAAGTTTTTCCAGTACCAGCTGGGCCAATACCAAAAGTTACAGTTGAATTTTGTATTAGATCCATGTACTTATATTGATTAATATTCTTAACTTTTATGGACTTATTCTCAATTATTGAAATAGAACTAATTTTTTTTTCGCCGTGGTTTTGAGTATCTTTAATATCACTGAGTATTGCTATATCGGTTTCTTCAATATTTTGGCCATTATCATGCATCATCACCATTTCATCAAAGATTCGCATGATTTCTTTAGCGTCTTTATCTTGGCCCTCTATAAAAATAGTATTTCCTCTTACATTTATCAGNACATTAGGAAAAACAGATTTAATATACTTAAGATTTTTATCATTAATGCCCAAAATATTTACTACTTCAACATTTGAAGGAATTTCTTTTTCAAAACTCATTAAATTGCCTTCAACATTGTTCCACCAATAAGATGTAGATGNATATGGAAAACTGTTTGCATGGCATCCTTGTTTGTATTCCATAATAAACGATATCCCGATTCATCAATTCCAAGACTTTTAGCAAGATTTTTTGCAGTTATAACTAGTTNACCTATTAGTGCTGTGTCTTCTTGTGTAACATCATTTATAGTTTTTATCTTTTTTTTAGGAATTATTAATACATGTATAGGGGCAACTGGATTGATATCATGTATTGCAAATATTTCATCATCTTCATAGATAATCTCAGAATCGATTTCTTTGTTGAGGATCATCTCAAATATTGATTTTTCTTCCATAATAAATTCTACATCATTAAGGATACAGCAACTACAGCNGCAGTATCCGATCTTAAAGTAAAATCACTTAGTTTAGAGATGTATCTAAATTTTTTTAATTCTTCCATACTCCAACCACCCTCTGGACCAATTGCAAAGTCTGTGTGCTCAATATTTTTTTTGAGAGATTTGCCAGTAATATCAAAAGTGTGTTGAAATTTATTGAAGTCAAGTTTATCTTCTAAAATCACATNTGGTATAAAGGGAATACCCGACTGTTCAGTAGCTCCGATTATCCATGTATTTACTTTTTTAGCATCGATATTAACTTTCTGAGAATTCATAGTTGGACCAATTGTTATACTTTTTACACCAAGCTCAGTCANTTTTTCAATGAGCTGCCTCATTCTTGTTTTATCTTGAAGTTTTGCTATGAAAATGTTTATTTCATNGTTTCTTTGGTGGATAACAGTTTCAGAAATATCTACCTTTGAATTATATATTTTACCATGGGAAATAACACCTTCACCGTTGGTAATCCTCACACCAGATCCACTTTTTACTCTAAGAACATTGTTTAAATGGTGTACTTTCTCTTCAGTAAGGATATAGTATTCTTTTGAAGATTCATGGTTAGCATCAAATATTGTTGGTATGTGCATTATTGTTTTAAAAATTCTTTAAAAGCTTCTTTTGGAACAGCTACTTTGCCAATATTGCGCATTTTCTTTTTGCCTTCTTTTTGTTTCTCAAGCAGCTTTCTTTTTCTTGTTATGTCACCACCATATAACTTTGCCGTAACATCTTTTCTTAGGGCCTTAATGGTTTCTCTAGCAATAATCCTAGATCCCACTGCTGCCTGGATTGGGATATCAAATTGTTGTCTTGGAATTAACTCAGAAAGTTTTTTAACTCTACTTCTTCCAACAAACTCAGCATTTTCTTTGGCAAGTATTGAGCTAAATGAATCTATTGATATGCCATTAACTAATATATCTAGTTTTACTAAATTTCCTTTTTCGAAATCTAAGATTTGATAATCTAATGATGCAAATCCTTGAGATATCGATTTCAATGAATCATAAAATCCAGTTACTAGTTCTAAAAGAGGCATTCTGTACTTTAATTTAACCATTGATGTACTCAAGTAATTTAAATCTAACTGAGTACCTCTCTTCTCATTGAGTAAATTCATTATTGAACCGAGATACTCTTTTGGGAAAAGTAAATCAAGTTCACAGATTCTTTCTTGTATGGATTTAATATCTGTATATTCCTCTATTTTTGAAGGATTCCGAATTATTATTTCTTCGTCATTATTACGTACAATCTTGAACTCAACTGATGGAGGTGTGACAATTAAGGAAAGATTAAACTCTCTTTCTAATCTTTCTATAACAATTTCTAAATGTAAGAGTCCTAAAAATCCACACCTAAACCCAAATCCAAAAGCAGAAGACGTTTCAGGTTCATAATAAAAACTTGCATCATTCAAAACATATTTATCCAGAGAATCCCTTAATTTTGCATAATCATCTGAATCAGCTGGATAAATACTGGAGAAGACAGTCGGCTGTGGTTCCTTGTAGCCGGAAACAACAATTGGATTTTCATCTTCTTGACTTACTAGGGTATCTCCTACTCTAATTTGAGATAATTCTTTTGCTCCGGTGACTATATATCCAACTTCACCGGACGATAATAAATTAGCTGGAGAAAGTTTCAAATCAAAATAACCAATTTCTGACGCCTCAAAGTCAAATTTAGAGTTAATTAGTTTCAATTTTGAATTAGTTTTGACCTCCCCTCCGAACACTCTTACGGATGCTATTACTCCTCTGTAAGGATCGAAGTATGAGTCGAAGATTAGTGCATTTGTGTTTTCTGCTTTTGTTACTGGAGAACTTATTAAACCAGGAATATCTTTTATTAGCTCACCAACACCTAATCCACTTTTAGCTGAAATTTTAAAAATTTCTTCATCTCGTGCTCCAATAAGGTTAAAAATCTGTTTTGTTACATTTTCAACATCAACATCAATTGAATCAACCTTATTGATTACTGGAATTATATCTAAGCCTGCCTCTATGGCAGCATATGAATGTGCAAATGTTTGGGCCTGTACACCCTGGGTGCCATCTACTAAAAGAATTGCACCATCACATGCTATGAGCGCTCTGGATACTTCATAAGAAAAATCGACATGTCCAGGGGTGTCTATAAGGTTTATCTGCATATCACCAAAATTTAATCGAATTGGTTGTGACTTGATTGTAATACCGCGCTCTCTTTCAAGGTCCATGGTGTCTAATATTTGATCAACATGATCACCTGGAGTAATTAATCCAGAAATTTCGATGAGCCTATCAGCCAAAGTAGATTTTCCATGATCAACATGGGCAATTATTGAAATATTCCTTATATTTTTATTAGTTAACATCTTTATTAAGTTATTATCTTATATACCAAGAGGTTTTAGATGGCAAATA
>NHJS02000007.1 GCA_002169115.2 bacterium TMED221
AAACCTTTTCACCTCTTTGTCTAATATCTCTAACAACTGACTCTATACCACGCTTATCAATAATTTTATTACCTCTAGTACTGACCTTAAGCTTTATCCACCTTTTTTCACTTGGTAGCCAATATTTTTTTGTAATGATATTTGGTTTGAACCAACGCGGGTTTCTTTTATGAGAAAAGGAAACATTTTTTCCTGATCTCGGTTCTCTTCCGGTTACTTGACATCTATTTGCCATAAATCTTTTCCTCTAAATTACAAGTTTAACTATAACTAATTTAATAATTTGTAGGTACTTTGAATTAAAAAGTTTTTAGCTATTGTTTGAATGTGGTCAAAAGAGATATTAATTATTTATCTAATATAGATATATCCGAAATCAAAGGTTTCGGTGAGAAACGAATAAAATCGTTAAATAAATCAGGAATTAAAAGCATTGTAGATCTTATCAGATTCTATCCGAGGAAACACATAGATCGTTCAGATGTATTAACAATCGATGATGTTAGAAACTTATTTGAATTTAAAGAAATAACGGTTTTAGTAAAGATTACAAAAGTTTCTGTTTTCACAACGAGAAGTAGATTACGAATAGCAACTCTTTCAGTTTCAGATGAGACAGGAGATGCTAAAGCTAAATGGTTTGGTCCTCAATACATTGAAACTCGATTTAAAGAAGGTGACACAGTTGCTATTTCTGGCGTTCCTGATGTCAAGAAAACAGGATCTGTAGAATTTAAAAATGCAACTATAGAGAAATTTTTGGAATTTGATGAATTAAATGAGACAGGTGCTCTAATTCCTATTTATAAAAAAATAGAGGGACTTTCAAGTGCTCTTATTAGAAAGGGTATAAAGCATGCCTTAAAACGGACTCCTGAAATTGAAGATTATATTAACGATGAACAACTAGCTGCTTATGAACTGTTAGACAGAACCACAAGTTTAAATGATATTCATTTTCCTGAGGGTTTATCAAATTATTACAAGGCTAAAAAAAGACTTGCTTTTGATGAGTTTATTTATTTGCAAACTATTTTTAAAAGAAAGAAAAAATCTAATAAACTCATTATTGGAAGTGAAAAAATCCAATCAAACAATGAATTAATGAAGGCTTTCACAGAAAATCTTGATTTTGAATTAACTACTGCTCAAAAAAGAACAATTAATGAGATATTGAAAGATATGAATAAAAACTCTCCAATGAAAAGGCTACTTCAGGGGGATGTTGGTTCAGGAAAAACTATTGTTGCTGCGTGTGCTGTTTACTCAGCTAGTAATGCGGGTTTCAAGTCAGCTTTAATGGCACCTACAGAAGTTCTTGCCGAACAGCACTTTAATTCACTCACTCCAATTTTAGTTAAACATAATATCAAAACATACCTTTTAACCTCTTCAGTTAAAGATAGGACAGAGATAATAAATCAAATGTCCTCAGCAGAACCAGTATTTTTTATCGGAACTCATGCTCTGATTCAAGAAAATGTAATTTTTAATAATTTAGGACTTGCAATAATTGACGAACAACAGAGATTTGGAGTTGATCAAAGAAAGAAGCTTATTGAATCAAGCAATATAATTCCTCACCAGATTGTGATGACAGCAACCCCTATTCCTAGAACTACTGCACTAGCAGTATATGGAGATTTAGACATTTCTATCATTGATGAACTACCTCCGGGTAGGCAAGAAATTGAAAACATACTTCTATCGGGTCTTGCATCAGACAACAATCAAGTTGTAGATTATTGTAAGCAACATTTACTAGACAATTCACAAATCTTCGTGGTTTGTCCCTATATAGATGAGAGTGAAAACAAAGACATAAAAGCTGCAGAAAAGGTATATGAGCAATATATCGATCTGTTTCCTGACAGTAATGTAAAAATTTTACATGGTCGAATGAAATCCGAGGAGAAAGAATTAATAATGTCACAAATGACTAACGGCAAGATTGACATCCTGGTATCTACAGTAGTTATTGAAGTAGGGATAGATATCACTAATGCAACGCTTATGATTATCGAAAGCGCAGAAAGATTTGGGTTGAACCAACTTCATCAGCTAAGAGGAAGAGTTGGGAGAGGAAGTAAAAAATCACAATGTATCTTTCATATTAGTAACAAGTTAACAATTGATACAGTAACTGATGTAGGCAAACAAAGACTCAATGCTATAGTTTCAACGAATGACGGTTTTAAACTTTCTGAAATGGACCTTCAGATAAGAGGAGAAGGAAAAGTAACCGGTACGGACCAATCTGGACTATCTGATTTAAAAATTGCAGATCTAAGATATGATTTTGAAATTTTGAACCTATCTAAGCTATTCTTTAACAAGGAAATAACACCAGAGCTCGAGGAAAGAATATATGTTGAAGCAACACTCCTGTTCCCTAATTTTATGAAAGTTGAAGATACCACTTGAAAATTATCTCAGGAACTCATAAGGGCCAAAATATTTTAACTATTAATGATTCTAAAACAAGACCGATGATGGGGGTAGCAAGAGAGGGCATTTTTAGCTCACTTCAATTTCAGATTGAGGGCTCCATGATTCTTGATTTGTATGCTGGGTCGGGAAGTATGGGTATAGAAGCTTTGAGTAGAGGAGCTAAGTATGTGACTTTTGTAGATTTCTCTGATAAATGCTCAGCAATAATTGAAAAAAATCTTACAAAATTTGGCAACAACTACAACATTCAAAATATGTCAGCTGATAAGTATATTTTAAATGCATACGATAAATACAGGATAATCTTTTATGACCCACCCTTTAATTTAGAAGATTATAAGGTCTCAGAAGAGATTTCAAAACTAGAAAATTTAATTGAAGAAGAGGGGATTATTGTATGCCATAGACATATAAAGTCAGTTACATCAATTACTTCTAAAAAGTTAAAAATATATAAAGAAAAACTCTATGGACAAAGTAGAATTTTACTTATAAAGAAATTATGAAAGTACTTATACCAGGCTCATTTGATCCGCCAACTAATGGACATATTGATGTTATTAAAAGGTGTTCGAAAGTCTTTGATGAAGTTTTAATTGGTGTTGTTGTTAATCCTTCAAAACAATCACTATTCACTACCGAAATAAGAGANTTAATGCTCAATGAAATAATATCCGACACTCCAAATGTCTCTACGAAAACTTTTGAAGGTTTGCTTGTCGATTTCGCAAAAGTTAATGACGTACACGCGATAGTTAAAGGACTTAGGGCAATGACGGATTTTGACTATGAATTTCAAATGGCTCAAATGAATTCGAATTTAGCTGATTTTGAAACAATTTTTATTCCAGCGTCACCAGAATATGGTTATGTTTCGAGCTCAATGGTTAAAGAAATAAATTCTTACGGTGGGGATGTATCCAAACTTGTACCAGCCAATGTATTAAAAAGGATGGAAGATGTCTGAGGTAGAAGAAAATAATTTTAAGGAAATAATAAATGGAGAAGTCAGGGTTGAATACGTTGATCAACTTGAATTATTGAGAGAAAAACTTAGCTCTGGTAACTTTCTTAAAAGCCGCACTAGTAACAAAGAGTTGATTGCAATGGTTGAAAATCTAATTGATATCTTACCGGTCGAAATGAGGACTGCAAGATGGCTTGTTAGAGAACAAGACACTTTCCTCAACGAAGCAAAAGAAGAATCTCAAAATATAATCAATAATGCAAAAAGAGAATCTGAATCATTNATTTCAAATTCCTACGTTCTTCAAGAGGCAGTTATTGAAGCCAATACATTAATTAAACAAGCTGAAAAAGAGGCACAATCCTACAGAATGAAAGTTGAAGATGAAATGGATGCCTTATTCACCCAGCTTCAATCAAAAATTGAGCAAGTTAATTCTTATATTGCAAATGAAAAGACTTCATTGAGACAACCACGAGAAATTATTAATCCTGAGTAGTTATGTCACAATTAAATACTATTTTCAATTTAGATAAAGTACTCAATACAAATTCTGATTTAACTATCGATGAAAAGGGGTTTCTGAATATAAAATATTCTGGTACAGCTTCTTCGAATGATTCCAATGCTCTAATGACNGGGTTTATAACACGTGATGGAGATTATGTTTTCATAGAACTAAGCATATTTTTTACTGTTGATAGTGAATGTTCAAGATGTTTGAAAATATCAACTAAAGATAAAAAAACATTAATAAAAGAGAAAATCTATTTAAAAAATGAGAATGATTACGACATTGACTTTAAAGAGGAAACCATAGATGTTCACCCCATAATTTCTGAGAAAATAATTGATAATATATCACTTATAAACCTCTGTAAGATTGACTGTAATGGTTTATGTGTAATTTGTGGATTAGAGCAAAATACTACAGTTTGCAAACATGAAGAAAAAAACTTAAAAGAAAGTCCGTTTTCTTCTCTAAGTGAGCTAGATTTGTAGTTTGAAAGGAAATTTATGGCCGTACCTAAGAAAAAGATGTCTAAATCTAGAACTAGAAGAAGGAAAGCAACTCACAAAGTTAGCAAACCTCATTTTATGATAGATCCTGAAACTGGTGTTGCAAAGCAATCACATAGGGTCAACCCTGTTGATGGAACCTATAATGGACGTCAAGTTAAAGAACCTGAAAATAGCTAATATATAAATTATGAATACTATTGCTGTTGATGCAATGGGCGGTGATTCTGCTCCCGAAGAGATAGTGAAGGGTGCAATAAAAGCTAAAAATCTAGGTATAGACATAATTCTTTGTGGTGATAAAAATCTTATAGAACCTTTTTTACAAGATTCTCAAATTCCAATAGTTCATTATCCAGAGGTAATATCTATGGACGATGATCCAGCTAGGGCAATCAGAACCAAAAAAAATTCTTCTATAGTTGGAGCTATGCAATTAGTTAAGGATAATAAAGCATCTGCTGTTTTTTCTGCCGGTTCAACTGGTGCAAGTTTAGTAGCAGCAATCTCTGTTTTAGGAAAAATTAAAGGCGTAATACGCCCAGCAATTGCTTCTGTACTTCCATCAATCGATAGAGAGATTGTGTTATTAGATTCTGGTGCCAGTTTAGAGGTAAAGCCAAAAGTTTTACTTCAATTCGCAGCAATGGGATCCAAATTTGCTGAAGTACTATTTAACATACCAGCACCAAGGGTGGGATTATTAAATAATGGTGAAGAGTCTTCAAAAGGGCGTGATTTAGAAAAGAATACTTATAAACTTTTGAAAAGTTCAAATCTTAATTTTATTGGGAATATTGAAGGTAGAGATTTTGCAACAGATTCAGCAGANGTATTTGTTACTGATGGTTTCACAGGAAATATTGTTTTAAAAACNATGGAGGGTACCGCTAGGCTTCAACAAAAGATGATNAAGAAATCATTTATTGAAAATCTATTTAAACCACTTTTACTACCAGTTAACAAAGCACTTAAGCCCGTCAAAGATAGACTTGATCCAGATAAAACTAACGGCGCNTATTTGCTAGGTGTTAATGGGGTTGTAACTATTGCACACGGGTCATCATCTGCAGAAGCTGTTATGAATTCCATAATTTTCTCAAACAAGACAGTAGAAAGTGGATTTATTTCTAAATTTACTGATACAATTTCTGAGTTATGAGTCAATCACCTTTGTCCGAATTTGAGAAAATTATTGGGCATACCTTTCAAAATATTAAATTCTTGAAGATTGCATTAACTCACAAGTCATATATTGATGAAAACCCAACATTTGAGTCGAATCAACGNTACGAATTTCTTGGTGATACAATTTTGGATTTTGATTTAACAATTTATTTATTTAACAAATATCCAAATCTGGATGAAGGTAATCTTACGAAAATCCGCTCTAGTGCTGTTAACCAAACTGCATTAGTAGAACTTGGCCAATTAATTTCCATTGGCACATTTTTATACTTAAGCAAAGCAGAGGACTCAACAGGGGGTAGATTCAAGAAGTCAATTATAGAAGATGCCGTAGAGGCATTGATCGCAGCTCTTTTCTTTGATGGGGGTTTAGATACTGTTAATAATTTTGTATCCAAATTTATTTATCCAAATATAAAAGAACTTTCAGAAGATCCAGGTTCTAAAGATTACAAAACGCGATTACAGGAGTATTACGCAAAAAAAGGACAAAAAGTTAATTACGAAGATAAATCTGCTGGTCCTGATCACAATAAAGAATTTATATCCGAAGTTATTTTAAACGACAAAGTCATTGGTATTGGAAAAGGAAAGTCAAAAAAAAGTGCACAACAGCATGCTGCAAAACAAGCTTTGAGTACTGTTAGCTAACCTAAAAAATAATTGTTATAATTTTCATCTATGGATGGTTTCACAGTCGTATTAACANGAAATAACATNGATGAGTCTTTTCATGATATTGATATTGTTAACAATAATTCTTCAGAAAGTTTTGACTACTTTCCAAGATCAGCAATAAAGCCATTTCAACTTATACCGTTAGTTTTTGAAATGCTAAAAAGGGGATTAGAGATAGATTTAAGAGAGATAGCACTTTTCTGCGCATCCCACTCAGGAGAAGCTCTACATACCACTAGGGTCAAAGAAACTGCAGAAAAATACTCTTTAAATTATGAAGACATATTTTGTGAAAAACAAATCCCATTTCATGATGAAACGTATAAGAAACTCCTTATTGAAGATGAACCAATTACAAAACTCCATAATAATTGCTCCGGAAAGCACGTAGGTATGCTTCTTTTGTGCAATCTNCTTGATTTGGATATATTAAATTATCAAGAGTTGGANCACCCACTTCANCAAAAGATCGATTCATTTTATAAAGACTTATTTTCCTTAGATAATATTATTTATGGAGTTGATGGATGTGGTCTTCCCGCACCGTATATAAATACAAAAATATTTTTATCCAGTGTTAATAAACTTAAGGATTCAGATATTTATAGAAAATCTTGGATGACTATTTTTAATTCATTTATTACTCACCCTGATCACACAGCTGGAACTAACCGAGTTGATACNATTCTTATGCAGAAGAGTTCNAAAGATGTTCTTATTAAAGCAGGTGCNGAAGGATCNATGTTCTTTACAGATTTAAATACCAGCACAGTTTTAGTATGTAAAGACGGATCTAAGAGGGGAGTTGAAATTGCATCCATGTATTTTGGAAAAAAACTAGGATACATTGATGAAAACTACTACTCAAACTTTCTCAGATCATTCACTCATAACAATCAAAATACAAAAGTTGCNGATATAAAAATCNTAGAAAAATAGNTTAAATACNAAAATTTTGNTGATTNTTTAGTATAATTANCNNAACAACAGGGTAACAATGTATTTAAAATCGATAGTCGTGAATGGCTTTAAGTCATTCGCTGAAAAAGTTAATATTGATCTTTCCAATAAGGTTAATGTTGTCGTTGGTCCAAACGGTTCTGGTAAATCAAATGTAGTAGACGCAATTTCTTGGGTATTAGGAACTCAAAGTCCAGGAACTTTACGTACAAATAAAATGGAAGACGTTATATTTGCAGGAACTGAAAAACTTGCAGAAAAAGGATTTGCAGAAGTATACCTAAANTTTGTTGTTGATCCTGAAAAATTTAANGGATCAGAAGAAATCTCAATTGGTAGAAAACTTTTTAGAGATGGTGCTTCTGAATATTTTATGAATGGNTTAAATTGCAGACTTCTTGATATNCAAGAATTCTTAAGTGATTTAGGTATAGGNAAACAGCAGCATACGATTATTTCTCAAGGTCAAATTGCAGAAATATTAAATTCTAAACCTGAAGATCATAGANTNACCATAGAGGAAGCAGCGGGAATANTACCGTTTAAATTAAAAAAAGACAAAGCTTTAAGANGAATCGAATCTGGNGATAAGGAAATTAAAAGAGCTAAAGATGTCCTTAGAGAAATTAATAAACANCTTAAGCCATTAAAGATTCAAGCAGAACAGGCACAGGCACATGAAACACTCAGTGGATCTTTGCTTGAAAACAAAACAAATATCAATATTCTTAAATATAAAATATTCAATGAGAAGGAAACTGGGATAAGCAATGAATTAAAAACAACAATTGAGCAATTAGAAGAAGTTAATAAATCTACGGATGAAGCTAAGTCTCTAAAAACAAACCTCACTTCAGAATTGGGTCAAGGAGTATCAGTAAGCTCACTTTTTAAAGATTACTCAAACAAACTGTCTACAAAATCTGAACAAGTAAAATCAGTTGCACAAATAGCTACTGAAAGATTAGATAATCTTGAGCGGGAATCCATTCGTGAAGAAAAACGCTTAATTGAATTACAAAATAAAGTTTTAACCAACACGCTAACTATTAACGATCTTTCAAATAAATTAATATCAAAGAAAGACAATTTAACTAATTTAAATCAAAACCTTGAATATCTTAATGTCCAACTTAATGAGAATAATAAAAACCAGTCCGCTTCGCTTGAGGTTAACGAAGCAATACTTGAAAAAGACTTAGATTACCTAAAAGGAATTATTTCTAAACTTGAACTTAACATTACTGATAGTGAAAATGAATTCCAAAAATGGGATAAAGATAAAATACTTAGTAGTGAGCTATTAGATAGCCACTCATCTCTAATCTCAAAAAAAATAATACTTAAAGGTTCATTCTCAAAAGTCCGTAAAAATATTACTTCTATTTTTGATAGAGAGTTAGAAGTAACAAAGAAAAATCTTGAAAAAATTAAATTAGAATACAAAAATAACGTTGATATTTTAAATTCTAAAGTTGAACAACAAAACAGTATCTCCAACAATTCCTCCTATAAAGATGAGTTGAAGATTCAGGAGGTAAGTTTACGTCAAAAATTAAAACAACTTGAAGATGAAATTACATCCATATCTAATCAGTTAGTGTCTGCAGCTGAGCAAATAAAATTCCTAACAAATGAAAACTCTGATTTACAGCTGACTATTGATGAAATACATTACGCACCTGATCATAATTATAAAACTGAGCTTGAAAATATTATCGATAAATCCACTACTCTTATCAGTATTCTTAATAAATCTGCAGAATCTATGTTGCTACAAGCTAATGTCTACGAACAAAAGCACGGTAATAAAAACATAAAAATTACTGAATTAGATAGCCAGATAGAAAATCTTAACAAAAACTATTTATCACTTAATGAACAAAAAGGAAATCTATCTATCAAAAAAGCAGAATACTCTTCAGAAAAAGCCCATTATTATTCAACACTTATAAATATGTATGGTGTTGAAACTGAGGTAATTGACACTTTTATTCCATCACAGCATAGTCAAAACGAAATAGAAAATGAAATAAGGACAATAGAACAAAAATTAGAAAATATAGGTGTGGTTAATTACTTAGCAAAAACAGATTATGAACAATTAGATACCCGTCACCAAGAGATTACAAATTCCATAGAAGATCTAACTTCATCAAAAAAAGAATTACTCGTTCATATTAAAGAAATTGAGGATGAAATAGAGTTTAGAATAGATTCTTCATTCAACTCTATTTCAATACACTTTACAGAAATATTTGAACAGCTATTCCCAGGAGGGAAAGGCTCTCTTGAATTAACCAATAAAGAGAACTTGCTAGAAACTGGTATTGAAATAAATGTACAACCTAAAGGTAAAAAGGTTAAAAAATTAAGTCTTCTATCTGGCGGCGAGAGATCCTTAGCGGCTATTGCTTTTCTTTTTGCTATTTTTAAATCTTTTCCAAGTCCATTCTATATTCTTGATGAGGTTGAAGCAGCCTTAGATGATGCCAACTTACATAGAATGATTAATTTATTAAATTATGTAAAAGATGATGCACAGTTCATTATTGTTACTCATCAACAGCAGACAATGCATGCTGGCGATATTTTATATGGTGTAACAATGGAACCAGGTTCAGGTTCTCGTATATTTATTAAAACAAAATCAGAATTTGAAAGCCTAATTGCTAACGAGGTAAATAAAGATGAATGAAAGTGATACAAAGCTTGCAAAACTTGCAGAAGAAATTGCTAAAACAGCTTATGCGCCTTACTCAAAATTCCGTGTAGGTGCAGCTTTAATTACAAGCAGTGGCAATATTTACACAGGTTGTAATATTGAAAATGCTTCATATCCAGCCACTGTATGTGCAGAAGATGTTGCTGTGTTTAAGGCAATTTCAGAGGGTGAAACAAAAATTGAAACTTTAGCTGTTGCCTGCATTGATGCTGAAGAGCAACCAATTTTCCCCTGCGGTGTTTCAAGACAGAGAATGTCTGAATTCGGAACTGAAGATGTTATTGTTGTCCATAAAGGTGAGTCTAAGAAATACAAATTTGAAGAAGTTCTTCCCTTCGATAATAAGATAAAATTTAAAGACTAAAGAGAGTCGATTAGTTTTGGAATGATACTTAATGTATCTCCGACAACTCCCAAATCTGCAATCTGAAATATTGGAGCTTCTTCATCTTTATTAATAGCAATAATAAATTTTGAATCTTTCATGCCTACTTGATGTTGAGTAGCACCAGATATACCGCAAGCAATGTACACATCGGGTTTTACGGTTTTACCTGTTTGCCCAACTTGTTGTGAATAAGGCATCCAACCTGCATCGACTATGGCCCTAGTACCACCTATGGCGGCGTTTAATTTGTTAGCTAATTCTTCTATAAATTTTAGATTTTCGACATCGACCATACCCCTACCTGCCGATATAACAATTTTTGAGTCTTCAAGTTGTGGTCCTGTTTTCTCCTCGATAAAAATATCTTGAACTGCTACTGAAAGATGATTTTTTTCAACTGAAACTGTTTCGTAGTTATCATTTAATTCAATTTCTGAAGCTTCAAATGATTTAGGCCTGATGAGCAAAACTTTAACTTCAGAAGTAACATTCGTGAGGTAATCACTCTCACCACCATCTATTGAATTAGTTGTGGATAATTTATCACCATCAATTTTAAAATTAACTACATTAGAAACTGGACTAGCGTTTAAATCCACAGAGATAAATCCAGCTATATCTCGCCCTACATATGTAGAGGAAGCTAAAACAAGATCAATTGACTCAGATGTAATTATCTTACTTATTTCGTCAGCAACAGATGTAAGAGATAATTCACTCTGATTAAGTTTCATATATGTATTTTTAAAGGTATCGGAACCAATTTTAGGATTTTCATCAGAGCCAACAGTAACTAGTTTAAAATCTAGACCTTCTTGTGTTGCTTTAGATATCAATTCAAGTGTTCCAGAAGAAATTGTTCCATTGCTAGCTTCACCTATTATTAATGATTTCATATTGCTTTGATTTCCTTCAATTTTTCAATAATTAGGTTGAAAGCTTCACCCTCATCAACATGTTTCTCTCCACTTTTATCATTTGATATAGANTTGATTTCAATAAACTCTTGATTCTGTTNAGCTGTGAAGTTAATTGATGATATGTCAACTTGCTCTACAACNTTAGATTTTGCNGCCATTATGTCNTTNAAGTTTGGGTATCTTGGTTCAACNCCACTTGCTGTTACNGAAATCACNCATTGAGAAGGCATTACAACNTTTTCNGAACCAGTAATAGTTTGTCTGGTGAGGAGTATTTCATCATTGATTTCAATCCCTTTTACATAAGAAATGCAAGGTAAATCTAAATATCTAGATACCTGTTGAGGAACTACACCAGAATATCCATCAGAAGATTCAGTTCCAAAAATTACGATATCAGCCTGAGCTAATTTTGCAATTTCACTGAGTACATTTGAAGTCATTAGAGAATTTGAATTTTTAAGTGATTCATCTTCTATTACTAATGCCTTGTCAGCTCCCATTTGCAATGCTTGTTGAATACCTTTTTGAGTACCGAGTTTACCCATGCTTATGACGGTAACTTCAGCATCAAACTTTTCTTTTAACTGAAGAGCAACCTCAATACCGTATCTGTCTGTATCATCTAAAACTTGTTCATCAGGTCTAACAATTGTTCCGTTTTCATACGTTACAGCTATTGCGGGATCTGGTATTTGTTTGGCGCATACTGCAATTTTCATATTTGTATATTCTAATAAATCTTTTTTAATTAGATAAATATATTTACTTTATTTATTAACAATATATTCATAAAATGAATTTCCATCATCGAAGATATCTGGGATATCAAAGTAATTGCATATTGTTGATGCAATATCTGCAAATGATGATCTATCTCCGATATCTTTATTCTTGATATTATTTTGGTATGCCACAAGAGGCACAAATTCTCTTGAATGATCAGTTTTACCATCTGTAGGATCTGTACCGTGGTCACCGGTTATTATTAACAAATCATCATCATTTAATTCTTTAAGGATATTACTTAATCCCGAGTCAATCACTTTTAAGCCTTCATAGTAGCCTTTAGGATCTTCTCGGTGGCCATATACCATATCTAGATCAACAAGGTTTATGAAATAAAAGTCGTACTCTGATTTCTTTATTAAACCTACCAGTCTTGTTAGTCCGTCAAAATCACCTTCAGTATGAATTGTTTGATGAAGATGTTCCTCGCCAAATAGGTCACTAATTTTTCCGACACCAAAATTTTTAAATCCATTATTACTAAGGTGACTTAATATAGTTTCTCCTGGAGGGGTTATACCAAAGTCTTTTCTATCATAAGTTCTAACAAAGTTGTTATCGCTGCCTTTAAATGGTCTAGCAATGACTCTTCCGATATTAAATTTATTACAGACTTCTCTAGCTATTTCTGAAACTTTGTATAAATCATTAATACTTAATACATCCTCATGGGCAGCTATTTGAAATACTGAATCACCAGATGTATAAAGAATCAATGCTCCTGTATCTAAGTGTTCTTTACCAAGTTCATTAATTATTTCAGTACCCGACGCATGACAGTTTCCAATAAAGGTATGTCCCGACTTAGCCTCAACTTCAGTTATCAAACTTTCCGGAAAACCATTTGGGAAAACTTCAAAGGCTTTGTTTGTAACAAGACCAGCAATCTCCCAGTGTCCAGTTGTTGAATCATTACCTAATGACTTTTCAGCAAGTCTCCCAACAACTCCCGTGTATTCTTTTGATGGTAATCCATCAATTGGTGTCATTTTTCCAAAACCAAGTTTATTGAATGCAGGTAAGTTCAATGGACCGACAGTTTTTGAAACATTTCCAAATGTATTGGCATTTTCGTCACCATACTCTTTAGCATCTGGAGCAGCTCCAACTCCAAGGGAATCAATAACTAATAGAATACACTTTTTTGGCATATTTTCTAAACTGTTCCAAACAGTCGATCTCCCATGTCTCCAAGCCCAGGCACAATGTAATAATTTTCATTAAGTTTTTCATCAACTGATGCTGTTAATAATGTAATATCTGGGTGTTTACTCGAAATAAATTTTATTCCTTCGGGTGATGAGATAACAGTTAACGCATATATTTTTCTAGGACTATATTTTTTAACTGTGTCTATAGCGAAAGATAAGGAACCTCCCGTTGCAAGCATTGGTTCAAGAATAAAAACATCTTTATCATTAATTTCAGGAAGATTTTGATAGTAATTTTCAGGTTCTGCAGTTTCTTCATTTCTCTGAACTCCAATATATCCAAAAGTCATGTTGGGTATTAAATCTTTTGGTCCATCAATTAATCCAAGTCCTGCTCGTAAAACTGATACAGCAACAGTGTTAGATGTCAATTCTTTACCATTAGTTTCAATTAGAGGTGTTTCAATTTTTACATCATCAAGATGTAGTTGTTTTGTAGCTTCAATTATTAGTAAATAAGACAACTTTGAAGCTGCCAGTCTGAATGTTTCGAAAGTCGTTGTTTTGTCTCTCAGGACAGTTAGGTAGTGTTTTGATAGTGGATGTGATAATTCTATAATTTCCATTAAAGACAGGGTAGTTAAATTTTAAAATGATTTCTACCTTTATTATTTTAAAGATATATTATTAAATCTGACTGTTTAAGATGCAGTTAAAGTAATATAGAATTTCGTAATTAATAAG
>NHJS02000036.1 GCA_002169115.2 bacterium TMED221
GGGTGATTAAATTTTGAAGCGGCATTGAAAAGGTTATTTGCTTTTGTAACATTACTTACATCCCAACCACTAATATTGCCATTAAATGCAGGTGCTCTATAAAAAGTAGATTCAATAGTTGTAACATTTGAAGTGTTCCAATTCATAATAGTTGATGATACACCAGATGAAAGCCCATTATTGAAAATGGTTGCTTCAGCAAACATTCCTTGAAGAGTAGTTGCACTTGAAGTATTCCAATTAGAGAGATCTTGATTAAAAACTGATGCGCCAGCAAACATTCTGTCCATTTGTGTAACATTACTTACAACCCATCCAGTTACATTAGCATTAAAAGCGGTTGCACCATCACATATATTATCCATTCTTGTTACAGATGATGTATCCCACTGTAACGTATTGGATACCCCTGAGGATTGGCCGTTGTTAAAGACAGTATTATTCATAAATGTATTTTGCATTTGAAGAACACTACTAGTATCCCAACTCGAAAGATCTTGATTAAATAGGGCAGCTGCTCTGAAAGTTCCGCTCATAAATTCAACATTAGAAGTATCCCAATTATTTAGAGGTTGATCAAATTTATCAGCATTTCTAAATGTGTTGTTTATATTAGTAAGGGAAGCTGTGGAGCTGGGGCTGGTATTCCATGCATTTAATGGCCGATTAAACTCAACAGCATCATAAAACATTCCAGAAATATTTTGTAGACTTGTTATTTGCCATCCACTAATATCTCTATTAAAAACTTTAGCATTCTTAAACATTTCATGCATAGTAGTAACACTACTAACATTCCAATTATCAATGTCTCCATTAAACATGAATGCATTATAAAACATATCATCCATACGTGTAACCTTACTTACATCCCAATTATCCAGAGGCTGATTAAATTTACGTGCATTAAGAAATACCGTGGCCATATTCGTAATTTTAGCTGTGGAGCTGGGGCTGGTATTCCATGCATTTAATGGCTGATCAAAATCGCGACAACCTCTAAACATACTTGAGATGTTAGTAGCACTTGACACATTCCAATTATCAAGAGGTTGGTTAAATTTATCGTTATCCATGAACATCTGACCGAAGTTAGTCACCTTACTAACAGTCCAACTATTTAGAGGCTGGTTAAAATCAGTGCCTCTAAATAATTTGGACATGTTAGTAACATTACTGACATTCCAGTTATCAATATTCTGATTAAAAGGGGTATTAAAAAACATCTCAGACATATTTAAAACATTACTAACGGTCCAACTATTTAGGGGCTGATTGAAATCAGACTGTCTAAATAAAAACTGCATATATTTGACATTACTAACGTTCCAGTTGTTTAGAGGCTGGTTAAATGATGTTGCTTCTTGAAACATACGTGACATAGAAAGAACATTACTAACAGTCCAACTATTTAGAGGCTGGTTAAAAGATGTTGCTCCTCTAAACATTCCATCCATATCAGTAACACTGCTAACGTCCCAATCGTTTAAATTATTGGTAAAGGCTATAGCATTATAAAAAGTTTGTTGCATATTAAGCACTCCACTAGTATCCCATTTGGATAGATCTTGATTAAATGCACTCGCTCCTCTAAACATATCCTCCATAGTAGTGACACTAACAGTATGCCAAGAGCTAATGTTTTCATTGAAATCAACATCACCTGAGAACAACCCACTCATATCTGTTACTAGAGTAGTCACTATAGTATCCCAATCCCCATCGGCTGTTAAACGAATTGTGGTGTTATCAACTGCAGTATAGGTTACCCCACCTACAGTCCCAGTATCCCCATTACTACAGCCAGAACATTTAACGGTAACGCCATTTGAGTCTAAGGAAAAAGTTTGACCAGATAAATTAAAATTTGAGAAGAAAAACAGTAATAGGAATGAAATAAAAAATATCGATAAATTATATTTTTTATTTAAGGTATTTATTGGATAATCCCTAGTAGCAAATGTTATACAATGAAACAGTATTGAAGTATTAGTTAATACTTACAAATTTCTATATTTGCAAACTTAAAGAGTCATTGCAAATTCTAATCATCAGTAATATATTAATATCATACTGAAACTATTTAAATGGAAATCTATCCTGTTTATCTTCTATTTTTCACAACATTAGTTGTCATTACAAGGCTTCACAGAATGATGACCCCTGAAAATGAATATCATCTTAGACATCTTATTTTTCATTTTTCATTTCAGCTAATAACAATGTTAAATATGTCTTTATATTTCTTATTTAATATTAAATTACCTATTGTACTTGTTGCCTCTGGAAGGACATTTGCTTTTATTTTTTTCTTTTTATTCATTAAATCTTTTTTAGAAAAAAATAAGGCAAGATTAACCTTTATTTACTTTATACCTAGTTTACTTTTAATATTAGTTGATTCCCTTAACAAATCAGGAATTAGATTATTCAATTTTATAGATAATCAGATTTCCTCTGAAAATATACTGGGATTTAATACTTATGATTTTGTAGGTAAGGACGACTTGTTTATAGTTTTGTTTTTGAATACTCTTTTTTTTACGAGTATAATTTTTTATAAATTTTTTCAAATATTAAAGAGTGAAATTTTAAATGATAAAACAAAAACTGCTGTATCTAGCTTCTTTAAATATTATTATATTCTAATCACCACCACGAGCATTTCTACTCTATTTGTTTTAGGTCTATTTTTATTTAATTATAAATTGACATTTGCTATAGTTAGCATTAAAGTTTTAGGAATTTTAACTATCCTGATTTTAATAGTTCGCCCTGAAATAATCAGAAAAATTTCTCGTATTAATAATTCTGATGATAAAGATGAAGGCTTATTAAAAATATACCGTCATATTAAATCTTTATTTTCAGAAGACAATAAATATCTTAATCCTGATTACACATCAGCTTCAATTTCTGCTGAAACTGGTATACGAAATGAATTGGTTCGTAATAGTATAAAAACACATTCTGGGATGAGTGTTCCTCAATTTATTAATTCATATAGAATTGAGTTTGCAACTAGATTAATCGATGAAGGTTACCTGCAAAACTATTCTATGGAAGGACTTGCAGAAAAGTCTGGATTTAGTTCACAAGAAAATTTTAATAGGGTTTTCAAGTTAATAAAATCGTGTACTCCAACGCAATATCTTAATTCTTGAAGAAAAAGTTAAAAAACATCTTCTAAGGGCTTCTAATTATAATGTTGTTTTTGGATTCTTAAATTCCAACAGTATCAAAATCTATTGAATTNAAACTAAACCAGAGGATACAGTTAGAATAATCTAAAACCCCTTTAAAACCNTNTTTAAATGCGTTNTAACGGTGATTATCTTCAGCAAGTTGAATCATATTATCCTTTGACTTATAAGTGTTCTTGTCAAGGAATCTTTCTACTTCTGAACGCCTAAATATTCTTTTACCATTATTTATTTACCGATACAGAATATACTAAATATCTCAACATATTGATTTTAGTGGGATAGGGGAGTGCTACTAAATATTGGTATACGAATATCCCACGAATAGTTCATAAGTATTTAGATAAGATCAACGAGTAATTTGTGTTGATAAGTATATGACTTTATTTTGAACGTGTATTAGTTAGGTGGATCATTAGATCTTAAAACCCTTATTTTTTTCACTTTCCATTTTCCTACATTTTTACTTGAATCGACCCTGTCTGCCTCCGCATTAAATGCATCGTGGGAGTGCATTGGTATTGCAGAAAATACATCCAAGCAAAAAGGCCCTAAGTTTTCTCCATAATAAAAATCAAATGTCGCCTTATCTCCCTTAGTTGAAAAATCATTTACATGTATAAGTTTATCCCCAATAGTTATAAGCCCATTAATTGTATTATATTTTTCAAGTACTGTAAAAAATTGTGTCTCTCCCTCTAGAGAAACAGCAAATACAACTTCTACCTCATCAGATATTGTTTTTGTGGAATCAGATAAAAATGAAATTGTGTCTACTTTACATTCATATTGAACGCTGTCAACTGTCTCATCAGTATCATTTGAACAACCACAAAGAGAAAAAATAATTATAAAGGATACTAATATTTTAAATAATCTTAAATGTTTCATTTTGCTAATTTAAAAACAGTATTTAGTGTCAAGATAATTATTTCTTTAGACAGTAGGTTGTCCTTAAATACTTAAGTAATGATTTTTCTGTTTCATTTTGAGGTTGGAATCCTTGCTTTATATAGCTTTCGTAATCTATATAGAGGGGTTTTCCTGCATCTTCATATGCTTTAGAATAATCACACTTGCCATTGCATTTACAGGGGTAACCTGAAGGGTATAGGGGAACAGGAATCACACAGTAGAATAATAGATAAAAATAGCTAATGCTACTTTTTTAATTATGCCAAAGGCAATAGAATACTTTATAATTTTCTTTTTATTCATAATACTAAAATATAAAAACAATGGGTAGAATAGCAGGAGTTCAAAACAAACTTACCACAGAGGCAAAAGATAAATTAGGGTTTATTGAGAGTTTTCGTAGTACATTCGTATACTCTTCCAGCCCCCCCTTTTACAATTAATTGATATACAATAGCTTATGATGTATTAGATAAATACTGCTACAGTAAGTATTCGTTTTTTGGTGTTTTAAAAACGAGGGGGGTGTCTTGATTTACTTGCCGATACAGAATTGACTAAATATTGCACCTAAAACGTCTTGGTCATTATCAATATTTCCAGTTATAGATCCAATATGATTAATAGCATCTTTAAGTTCTATACTTAATAGATCTCCAGGTAAATTGTTGTCTAATCCCTTTTGAATTAATAAAATTGACTCTAAAGCTGAATTAAGAGCCATATAATGGCGACTATTATTTATTACTATACTTGAATCACCTTTCAAATTTTTAACTTGATCTACCAGTATTTTTTGAAGTGGAATTAAACTTTTTGAATCCCTTGATGAGATTCCGAATTTTATAATATCTATTTTCTGTTTAAGCCTTGATTCAATATTTGATGCTAAAGAAATATCAAAGTTGTTATTATGCTCATCAATTTTATTTTCAACCACTAAAAGATTTAGATTTTCATGACTTAATTTTTGAATTTCTTTTGCAGTTTCTTTTGGATCACTGTCTCGTTGATAAAGATAAATGAGAATAGACGCTTGACTTACTTTTTCTCTAGTCTTTTTAATACCAATAGATTCAACTATGTCTTTTGTTTCTCTAAGTCCAGCTGTATCTATGAATCTAAAGAGTATACCGCTCAAAACCAATGTATCTTCAATGCTGTCTCGAGTTGTTCCTGGAACATCAGAGACTATTGCCTTTTCTTCATTTAATAATGCATTTAATAAAGACGACTTTCCCACATTTGGTTTTCCAGCTATTGCCACTGGGACCCCTTTTTTTATAACATTTCCATACGAAAAAGAATTTTTGAGACCACTAATATTTTTGTGAAGGAGATTGAGTAATGATTTCAATTGACTGATATTAGCAAATTCTACTTCCTCTTCACTAAAATCAAGTTCAAGTTCGATAAGAGCCTTGAACTGGATTAGTTCTTGGCGTAAGTTTTCCATTTTTTTCGAAAACCCACCTCGCATTTGTTGCATTGCAATTTGATGAGCTGATGCACTTTCAGCTGCTATTATGTCCGCTACAGCTTCCGCTTGACTTAAATCCATTTTTCGATTAAGGTAAGCTCTCAATGTGAACTCTCCTGCTTGGGCAGGATTTATTCCAACATCTAAATAGCATGTTATTATTTTTTGTTGTATGTAAGAAGAGCCATGGCAGGAAATCTCCACTACATTTTCTCCAGTATAAGAATGAGGTCCTTTGAATTTAGTTAATAACACCTCATCAATGATCTCTTGGTCTAAACTAAAATTTCCAAGAACAATCGTATTAGATGGTATTTTATTCCAAGATTGTTTAGATTTAGAGCGAAAAAAAAATGATGTTTTCTCGAATGCATCAGGGCCTGAAAGACGAATAATACCAATAGCTCCACTTCCAGCAGGGGTAGCTAAAGCGATAATAGTTCCTTCACTTAACATTTTAAATTTTTTTACTGAACGTGGCTCTGCGTTTGTGGAGTCTGTGTTCATAATTTTTCCACAATTTTTGAATGGCTGTATTTTCTTCTAANTCTGGATTGGTTTCTACAATATTAATGTTCTGNTTNTTGAAGAGTTTTTGCATNTCATTAAAAATGATCGCTGTAATTCCCTTATTTTGGTAATCAGGANGAACTCCAATTAAATAAAAAGAAGCGCGNTTATTGAAATACATAGCTTTTAAAATATGGATNGAGTTAAACAAAGTTAACTNACCATTTACCTTTTTNAGCGCTTCAGTGAAAGAAGGCATAGTGATAGAAAAACAGATGAGTTTNCCTTGTTGATCAATAATACATTTGATGAAATCAGGATTTANAAATTTTAAAAAACGTTTTTTNTAGTTTTCTATTTGGTANTCCTGAATTGGAACATAGGATTGAAGNTTATNATATGTTTTATCAAGTAATTCAAACATTTGATCAANATATGGNATAATAGCTTTACGATTTTTAAAATTNAATAAAGTAAGATTATATCNTTCCATTATAAGTTTAGAAAAACGCTTTACTTTNTCAGGAGAAGATTCAAAATCATCAATTTTNATTTCATATTCCACCCATTTTGCAGCTTCATTGAAGCCAAGTTTNTTCAAGTGTTCAGAGTAGTANGGGTGATTGTANAGNGTAATCATAGTATTTTGTTCTTCATACCCTTTAATTAGAAGACCAGCTTTGTCCAAGTTTGAAAAACCTAAAGGNCCTTCAANACTTTCAAGATTNTGATCTTTTCCAAATTTAATTACGCAATCAATTAATGACTTAGNTACATTAATATTGTCAATAACATCAAACCATCCAAAGCGAACTTTACTTTTTTTAATTTCTTTAACTTCAATCCAATTNANAATTGCAGCTATTCTACCAACAATTTTTTCATCTTGATAAGCTAGAAAAAAACTTGCATTTGCATTTTNATAAACAGGGTTTAAGTCAGGGTCGATAGTTTCAATTTCGTCNTTAATTAANGGAGGAACCCAATTTGGNTTTTCCTTNTACAAACTNTAAGGAAACTTTACAAAAGCGAGATATTCAGCTTTAGTCTTTGCTTCTTTAATGACGATATCTTTTATCATATCCCTTAATTACTTTTNGCTTTACGGTTACGNTTACGTTCTTTTTTGGTNTTTTTCTTTAGTGTTTTATTTAANCTGCGTTCTTCTTTTTTTANAGCCTTTGATTGAATTTCCTCCGCTGAAANNAAATCTTTGTGAAAATCAANTCTGTAAGATACTCCAACATTTGCTAATATTCTACTTGGACTACTTTTTGTTGATCCACCNATTGTNGCTTCAACCTGAATATTATCAGAATATAAATAGGCAAAACCAAGACGAAACAAAGAGTCTCTATAAAGTTCACTTCTATTTCCTTGACTTTCAANATAAACTGACCACAAAGGATTAAGTGTATGGGTCAAGGTGAGAATGNAACTCATTTGAGGATCTATNGATAANTAGCGATCNTATGAAAAGTTTGTAACAAAAACCCAAGAACTTAAAAAATGCGATTGGGTAGCNAGAGTTCCTCTTAAGTGAAAAAAGGGTTCTTCATCCACNGATATACCTAAATTTTGAAAGAAAATAGGGCGATAGATGTTTCCAAANACGTTATTNAATGGAAATGGGTTGTTTTTTTCAAAATTTATATTAGTTCCNAATGTAATAGAAATTGCNGGAATTAGTTCNCGAAATTTGAAACCATTATTNGCTTTCCAACTATANACATTTTCTTCTCTTTCTTTTTTAAATGGGTCGTAAAACAAGTATTTGAAACCAATNAAATTTTGTAAAAAGCCGTTTCTTGATGAACTAATTGGAACAGATAATATTTTAGAATTTAAACTTCCTTTTAAATATTTGCTNTCTAATGTNAACTCTAAGGTCTCAAACAAAAACCCCCAGCGTAAAGCAATAAATCCAAGACCTCCTTT
The DNA here is from genome assembly GCA_002169115.2 of bacterium TMED221. The sequence continues at coordinate 8,047 of NHJS02000036.1, forward strand.
GAANGATGAATTGTTNTANCCGCTNTGTGAATATTGATGAAATGATAATCCAATCTCAGATTGAATTACATTTTTACCAACNGNAAAAGCACCAATTGAGGCNCCTGGGCGATTGGAGTTAATTTGATCAGTATACTGAGNTTGAATANNAATNGAAAAAANAGCAAAAGCTAATGNGAGCCTTAAAGAAATCATATTACAAATATATNATAAGAATCTAGGATTTTTTGNTATGAATACTTGTTAATGCATCANAAATTGTCNNAGATTCAACACTAAATACTTACTTTTGANTTTTAAACNAATCTTTTANGNGTGTTTTTCAANTTTTTATTATTTTTTNTAGGAGGGATTTATGTACTAAGATTAATTTCACCATTCTTATTTAAGCTATTGATTTCAAGCTTACTTAAAAAAACCAACCAAGTACCTCCCAAGAATGATCAAAAACCACGAACGAAGAAAAAGACAGGCTCTGATTCTCTAGGTGAATATATTGATTATGAAGAAGTGGATTAATATCTCGCTTTCTTCAGCATTAATTACCCATGTGATTATCACATTTGGTTTTGTTTTATTATCTCTTTTATTTTATTACCCTTTACTTTCGGGTAAAATACTATTGCAATCAGATATTCGTCAGTATGATGGTATGTCAAGGCAATTAAAAGACTTTCGAGTAAATACGGAAAGTGAAACTTATTGGATCGATAATGCTTTTGGNGGAATGCCAACTTANCAATTGGGAGCTAAATATCCNGTAGATATTTTAAGTCCTATTTACTCCTTTNTTCGNATTATACCTCGACCTGCACATATCTTGTTTTTATATCTTTTAGGAGCTTACTTNCTATTAATAATCATTAAAATGCCNTGGCCAATNGCACTTTTTGGAGCTATTNCCTTTGGCTTTTCAACATANTTACTNATTATTTTACAAGTAGGGCATAACACAAAAGCACTTGCTGTGAGTTTTTTCCCATTTGTCATAGCTGGAATGCTACTTTTATTTAAAAAACGATGGCTTTGGGGAATTTTATTAAGCTGTTTAGCTATTGGTATGCAAATTAGGGCGAATCACTATCAAATGTCTTATTATTTATTAATGTTGATGGGAGTTTTTGTTTTAATTTATGGATANCATGNTGTAANAAATAAAAATANAAGAAGTTTTTTNAAGTCTTTTNTAGGTTTNACTGNCGCTGGAATCATTGCNTTNGGTTTTAATGCTACTCCGCTNTTAGCTACTGCTGAATATGCTCAATTCAGCACNCGTGGTGCNAGTGAATTAAAATTAAGTGCAAACGGNAGTCNAAAAGANCANTCTTCTGGACTNGATTATGAATACATCACGGAGTACAGNTATGGAATTTTTGAAAGTTTGAATCTAATTGCACCTAGAATTCAAGGAGGNGGNTCAAGTGAGGATTTAGGATCTGANTATGGGATATATGATTTTTTGATTAAAAATGGAGTTGGGGTAGATCAAGCTNCACAATTTTCTAAAAATGTTCCAACTTATTGGGGAGATCAACCGATACTTGANGCNCCTGCTTATATAGGNATTACNGTNTTCTTTTTTNCATTATTCGGATTCTTTTTTACAAAAGGACCATTAAGAAACTCTTTGCTTTTAGGTACANTATTTTCACTTTTACTTTCTTGGGGAAAGAATNTGCCTTTTATAACAGATCNCCTAATAGATTATTTCCCTTTTTATAATAAATTTCGAGCGGTTTCTTCGATTCAGGTAGTNTTNGAGTTTTGTCTCCCAATTTCTGCCTCNATTGGGCTTTATAATCTATTTTACAAAGAAAAAAAGTTTGATTTTAAACGATTTATAAAAATTGCAGTTATCCCGATAATNCTATTAGTTATTATATTTTTATCCAAAGGTATGCTTTCTTTCTCAGGATTGAATGACTCTTATCTTAGAGAAATTTACGGTTCTGATTTATTTTCTCAAATAAAAGAAGCTAGAGTATCTGTTTTTCAAGCAGATATTTTAAGNGGAATTCTTTTTTGNGNTGTNTTGATTATCATAATTAATTTATATGAGTTTAATAGGATTAAAAGAGGATTAGCTCTNGGGTTTGTGATTTTCATTTTATCATTAGACTTATTAAGTATAGCAAATCGGTATGTTGATCGAGGGGCCTTTGTTTCAAATCGTTTGGCATCTAAACCTTTTAATGTAACAGCTGCTGATCTGGCAATACAAAAAGATAATAGTCGTTTTCGTGTTTTTGAACCTCAATTAGGACTTACTGGTGGACGTACTGCCTACTTTCATAATGCAATTGGTGGGTATCACGGTGCAAAACCTAGAAGATTTGAAGAACTTTTTGAAGTTTATAATACTAAACAAAATGCAGGAATTTTAAATTTTCTAAATGTAAAATATATTCTTTTTCCTGATAAAGAAAATGGAAATTTAAAACCTTTACTCAACCCCNATGCATTAGGGTCTGTATGGTTAGTTTCAAATTTAAAAGAAGTAAATAGTGCCGATAATTTAATTGAAGAGCTAAATAATACTAACTTCTCAGATACCGCTTTGATCTTGAAAAAGGATGTTATTTCAAACATTGAAAATAAATATATTAAAGATTCATTAATTAAAATAAAGCTAGCTGAATCTAAACCAAATTTTTTAAGTTATACAATAAAAAATGACAAACCTCAATTTGCTGTTTTTTCTGAAATGTATTACCCATACGGATGGAAAGCAACAATTGACGGAGTTGAAGCACCTATTATTAATGTGAACTATGTTTTAAGAGGCTTGCATATCCCATCAAATTCATCTCAGATAGAATTTAGATTTGAACCCGAAGTTATTGTTAAAGGTACACTTCTTAGATGGATTAGTTTTGTAATCTTTTTAATAGTAATTATAACTTTAGGATATTTTCAGTATTTTAAGAAAACAAGTAACGCTGGATGGGAATTGTAGCTAAACAGTCCATTTATAATTTAATAAGCATTGGCTTAGCCTTTTTGATTGGGGCAGTTAATATGCTTTTTTTATACCCTACTTTTCCTGGTAGAGAATTTCAGGGTTTGATAGTTGCTCTTTTGGCCAATTCTAATTTAATTCAACCCTTTTTGTCTTTTGGAGTTCAACATACATTAATTAAATTTTTTAGTGATGCTAAAAGTAAAGAAGAACGTGATCGTTTGTTTTGGTTTGTCATACTGTTTCCATTAATAATTTTAATCATATTAGTACCATTATATTTAAATTATAACTTGGAAATTCTCAGATTTTTATCCAATGATAATAAAGGAGTGGAACGCTTCCCTTTTTTAATAATAACTATAGCAATTTCTACTGCTTATTTTGAAATCTTTTTTAGCTGGTTACGTGTGAATTTAAAATCAATTTTTGGAAATTTTCTAAAGGAAGTTTATCCGCGGATTCTAACCTTTATTTTACTAGTTAGTTATGCCTTTAAGATTTTAGATTTAGACCAATTCATCAATTTTCTAATTGGTGGATATTATTTGAGACTTTTTATAATAATGGGATATAGTTTCTTTGTTTATACTCCTAATTTTCACTTTAAGCTTCCTAAATCTATGATGCCTCTGTTACGTTATAGTGGTCTAATTTTTCTCTCCGGAACTGCAGCAAGTTTTATTCTAGATATTGATAAGTCAATGATTTATTCATTAACTTCAGATGCCAATGTTGCTTTTTACGCTGTTGCTATTTATATTGCAGCAGTCATTGAAGCTCCAGGACGTGCAATGTTTCAAATCACCAGTCCTTTAGTAGCAGAGGCATTAAATTCAAAAAATAAAGTTCGCTTAGAAAGTCTCTTAAAAAAGAGTAGTATCAATTTGATAATTGTTAGTGGTTTATTGTTTCTAATAATTAATCTCAACTTAGAGGATTTTTATAATATCATTAATCAACAGGGTTATGAATCTGCAATTGGAGTTGTAGTAATTGTTTCTTTAGGTAAATTATTTAGTATGTCTATGGGATGTTTGAATAATATTATTTCCAATTCAAAACATTATTCTTACGTCTTTTGGTTTTCAATTTCTTCGGCAATTTTAGCGGTTTTTTTAAATTATATTTTTATTAAAGAAGATGGAATATTAGGAGCTGCTTTTGCGACCTTAATAGTAATTATATTTATTAATTCATGTAAAATTTTACTCGTAAANTACTTGTTTAAAATCCACCCTTATTCTTCTAAAACACTAAGTGTTTTGTTAATTATTTCTTTAATCTACATACTAATATATTCCTTGCCAAGTATATTTAATCCTTGGCTATCTATTCTATTACGAAGCCTTTTAATTNTTGGATTATTTTGTATTCCTTTATTTAGNTTTAGTTTGTCAAAGGAAATAGAAACGCTCTTTGAAAAATTTATTAAACGTTTATTTTAATTTTTCAGCTANGTACTTGCCCGTNTAAGATTTTGATANTTTAATTATATCCTCAGGTGTACCCTGGCCTACAAGATATCCACCTTTATCTCCTGCNTCNGGACCAAGGTCAATTANNTGATCAGCACATTTGATTAAATCNAGGTTGTGTTCTACAACTACTATACTATGCCCTTGATCTATTAAAGCTTCAAATGAGCTTATAAGTTTTTNAATATCNTGAAAATGAAGNCCTGTAGTNGGTTCNTCAAAAATAAAAAGNACATTTTCTTTTGATGCTCCTTGACTAATAAATGAAGCNAGCTTTATNCGTTGNGCTTCACCACCNGANAAAGTTGCAGAAGATTGACCAAGNGTTACATATCCCAAGCCAACATCCTGAAGAGATTTTAGTTTTTGAGTAATTCGCTTTTGATCAAAAGATTTAAAAAATCCAATGGCATCATCCACAGTCATTTTTAATAATTGATCGATATTTGTATTTTGAAATTTCACCTCTAGAATTTCCTTCTTGAAGCGTTTTCCATTACATTTTTCACACTCTAAAACAACATCTGCCATAAACTGCATCTCAATAGTAATTACTCCTTCACCTTTACACTGGTCACAACGGCCTCCATCTACATTAAAGGAAAAGTGCTTAGGTTGATAATTTCGATNTTTTGANATATTAAGTGATGCGAATAGTGCTCTAATTTCATCATAGGCTTTGATGTAAGTTACAGGATTAGATCGTGAAGATCTTCCTATTGGATTTTGGTCAACAAATTCTACACTCCGAAGTGTATCAAGATCTCCTTTCAATTCTGAATAAGCCCCAGGTTTTTCACTGTAAATATCAAAATAACGTAAAAGTGCAGGGTTGATAATTTTTTTTACCAAGCTTGTTTTTCCACTTCCTGACACACCACTTACTACAGTNAGAACACCAAGTGGAATTTCAATATTAATATTTTTTAAATTTTGTTCACGAGCACCAATTATTTCAATCTTTTTTTTGGAGGTCCTTCTTTTGTTGGGTATTTTAATNTTACGAATTCCATTCAGGTATTCTGCAGTNAACCCTTTACTTTTTAAAATTTGTTTTAAACTTCCTTGAGCAATAATTTCTCCTCCTAAAGTCCCTGCCTCAGGNCCTATATCAAAAACAGTGTCTGCAGCATTCATTATCTCTTCGTCATGCTCTACNACTATAACTGTATTGCCTAGATCTCTAAGATTCTTTAAAATATCAATAAGCTTTTTATTGTCTCGTGAATGCAAACCAATAGAGGGTTCATCAAGAATGTACATCGATCCAACTAAGCTACTCCCAAGAGATGTAGCAAGTTGAATTCTTTGTGATTCACCCCCNGAAAGTGAATTAGATCTTCTATTTAAAGTNAGGTATCCTAGGCCAACTTCTCGAACAAATTTTAAACGNTTATTTATTTCTATAAGCAANCGTTTGGCAATTTCTTTATCATTATCATTGAGCTTTATTGTACTAAAAAATTGATGCANAGAATCAATAGANACTTGAAGTAAATCTCCTAAACTTTTTCCATGAATTTTAACGAATCTAGTAGATTCNNTAAGNCGAGNTCCTTTACAGCTTNTGCATGATGTTTTACCCCTATATCGAGATATAAGCACACGATTTTGGATTTTATAATTTTTTTTCTCTATTCGTTTAAAAAAGTCATTAATCCCAGTAAAATGAGAATTCCCTTTCCAAAGCAAGTCTTGATTATCTTTTGTAAGCTCAAAATATGGTTTATGTATTGGGAAATCAAATAGATATGCACTGTTAATTAATTTATTATAGTATTTGATCATAGTNGTACTTCGCCAGGGTACAATTGCATGATCAAATATAGACTTACTTGTNTCAGGAATAACCAATTCGGGGTCAATCCCAATCACGTCTCCAAAGCCCTCGCATTTAGGACAGGCACCCAAAGGATTATTAAAACTAAATAAATTAATATTCGGTTGAGGAAAAGCTATCCCGTCTAACTCAAATTTATTGGAAAATATTTTTTTAGTTTCATTTTTCAAGTTAAGTAAAGNACATANTCCTTTGCCTTCATAAAATGCCATTTCAATTGCATCAGCNAGACGATTGTAATAATCCTCTTCATGACTAACCACTGTNCGGTCAATTACTAATTCAAANCCTTTTTTTGGAATTATATCTAAACTATCAANNTTTAATNTTTTTTNGTTNTAATAAATCCTAGCAAAACCCTGCTGAATAAAAATCTTAAGTTTATCTTCTAAACTGCNTTTGGGGTCTGCCTCTATNGGTGATAGAAGAAGAAATCTCTCCCCAGCATCGAATTTTTTGATGTATTCTAAAACGTCTTTAACACTGTCTTTTTTAACTTCATTTCCCGAAACTGGTGAGTATGTTTTTCCTATTCTTGCAAAAAGAAGTTTTAGATAATCATAAATTTCTGTTTTAGTTCCAACAGTTGAACGTGGATTTGAGGTATTAATTTTTTGCTCAACAGCGATTGCAGGTGAAAGTCCTTTTATAAAGTCAACTTTTGGCTTGTTTAAGCGCCCCATGAATTGTCTTGCGTATGAAGAAAGGCTTTCAACATAACGTCTCTGACCTTCGGCATACAGAGTGTCAAAAGCTAACGAAGATTTACCAGAACCAGAGAGCCCTGTAATTACAGTCAGCTTATTCCTAGGTATTGCTAAATCAATGTATTTGAGATTATGCAGATGCGCACCCTTTATTATAATATGTGTCTTTGGATCGCAATCCAAAATATTTTTCATAGAATTTTTAAAAACTTGCAATTTACGTTTTTTAAATCTGAATATTAGATCAAGTAAGGTTCAAAAAATTATTTTAGGACTCAAACAAGTACAGATTTGAATTGAGTTATAAAAAATTCTTATATTTGCATAAAATATATGCTTATAGAATAAAATTACTTTTTAACACTCTGAAGTTTTAACGGCCATTAGGTCAAAGTAATTTTATTATGAATACAGCCAAAACAATTAAACATTCTGACGCAGAATTAGTAAAAGACTATATTAATGGATCTGAACTAGCTCTTGGAAAATTAATTAATCGCCATAAGTTGCAAATTTTTAATTTCATTAATTCTAAGATTAACGATAAAGACACCTCTGAGGATATTTTTCAAGATACATTTATCAAAGTTATTCGAACTCTTAAGAATGGTCTATATAATGAAGAAGGAAAGTTTCTCCCTTGGATTATGAGAATAGCACACAATTTAGTTATAGATCATTTTAGAAAGAGTAATCGCATTCCAACAATCAAAAATAATGATGAGTTTGATGTTTTTCAATTCATATCGGATGGCACTTTAAATGCAGAAGATATTTTAGTTGAAGACCAGATTTCAAAAGATATTCAAAATCTGATTCAAGAATTACCTGAAGACCAAAAAGAAGTATTAATCATGCGTTTATATCGTGACATGAGCTTCAAAGAAATCTCAGAAAATACTCGTGTTAGTATAAATACTGCTTTAGGAAGAATGCGTTATGCAATTATAAATCTTCGCAAGTTAATTAGCGAGCATAAAATAGTTTTAGAAGCTTAACAATTTTTTTATCTTTTTAGCGTTTTTATTACACAAGTAATATTTATGGCAAAAAACTACTCTCAAGATAAATCCATGTCCTCTTTCTCAAAAACATTGCCTAGTAGCATTGTTATTAAAAGAATTTTAGCTTTTTCAAGTGC
>NHJS02000025.1 GCA_002169115.2 bacterium TMED221
TGTATACAATAGGGATACAGATTTAGGAGAGGAAGAATAAAATGGAAAAAATACCTTCAAATTATGTAATACCTACAGTTATTGAAAATACCAGTAGGGGAGAAAGAGCTTTTGATATATATTCAAGGCTATTGAAAGATAGAATTATTTTTCTTGGTACACCGATCGATGACGGTGTAGCTAACTCAATCATGGCTCAGTTATTACATCTAGAATCAGAAGATCCTGAAAAAGATATCTTTATGTATATCAACTCACCAGGTGGCTCTATTACTTCATTGTTTACAATTTTTGACACAATGAACTATATCAGACCAGATATTTCAACAGTCTGTATGGGGCTTGCAGCCTCGGCTGCATCAGTAATTTTAGCTGGTGGAACTAAAGGTAAAAGATATAGTCTTCCAAATGCAAGGATTATGCTCCATCAACCATCTGGAGGTATGGAAGGAACTGTAGCTGATATGGAGAGGAATTTTGACTTAATTGTCTCAATGAGAACTCAACTAAACCAATTATTGGCAGATTTTACCAATCAGGATGTAGAGAAAGTTACTGCTGATACTGATAGGGATTTTTGGATGACTGCACAAGAAGCTTTAGAATACGGTATAGTAGATGAAGTACTAACTCAAAGGGAGTTAGTCGACAAAAAATAAAATAACAGGGTAGTAAATATGGCTAATAAAGAATCGTCATCCGAACCTCTAAAATGTAGTTTCTGTGGAAAATCTCAGAAACAAGTAATTAAATTAATTGCTGGTCCAGGTGTTTACATTTGTGATGAATGTATTGAGCTTTGTACTGAAATCATTGAAGAAGAGAAAATTGACTCAATTGAAAACACCGACGAAGTAAATCTTCCATTACCTAAAGAAATTAATCATTCTTTAAATGAATTTGTTATAGGTCAAAACGATGCAAAGAAAACGCTTGCGGTTGCTGTTTATAATCACTACAAAAGAATTTATAAAGACGACACAATTAAAGATGATCTNGAAATACAAAAATCTAACGTTTTAATTTTAGGACCAACAGGAAGCGGTAAAACNCTATTGGCGCAAACGCTTGCAAAGATATTAAATGTACCATTCGCTATAGCAGATGCTACTACGCTTACTGAAGCGGGTTATGTTGGTGAAGATGTTGAAAACATATTACTTTCACTAATAAATGCTGCAGATTTCGATATCCAAAAAGCAGAAAAAGGCATAATTTACATTGATGAAATAGACAAGATTACCAGAAAATCTGATAATCCTTCAATAACACGAGATGTGTCCGGTGAAGGAGTCCAGCAAGCACTGTTAAAAATATTAGAAGGTACTGTNGCCCAGGTTCCACCCCAAGGTGGTAGAAAACATCCTCAACAAGAGTATCTCCAAATAGATACGACCAACATCTTATTTATTGTTGGTGGTGCATTTGATGGGCTTGAAGAAATTATAACTAAGAGATTAGGCGAGAATTCAATTGGCTTCTCAGCTTCCTTAGATGGCACTAGCAAAATAAATCAAAATGAAATATTTCAAAATGTTGAGACTAAAGATTTAATAAAGTTTGGTTTNATTCCAGAGTTTATTGGAAGACTTCCTATTGTCACGAATGTAAATGAATTGGAAAAAGAGTCACTTATTAAAATTTTGACAGAGCCAAAGAATGCAATTACTAAACAATTTAAAAAAATGTTTGCGTTAGATGATATTGATTTAATATTTACAGATGACTCACTTGATGCTCTTGCTGACTTAGCACTGGAAAGAAATACAGGAGCAAGAGGTTTAAGGTCAATACTCGAAAAAATACTATTAAATGAAATGTATGAATCTCCATCAAGAAAAGATATAGATCAGATTATCTTAGATAAAGAAAATGTTCTTGATGGTATCCAGCCCAAGCTAGTTTTAAATCCAAACAAAGATTCTAAAAATTCAAAACCTGCATAGTTACATGCGAGATGAACAATACGAGCCACTAAAAATAGAAAAAAAATGGCAACAAGTCTGGGAAGACCAAAATAAATTTAAGCCTAAACCTTCAGATAAGCAATTTTCTATAGTTATCCCNCCACCAAACGTAACGGGATCTCTACATATGGGGCATGCCTTGGAGCACTCTATTATTGACGTTCTAGTTAGATATAAAAGGCTAAATGGGTTTGAAGCATTATGGGTTCCCGGAACAGATCATGCTGGAATTATTACCCAATTACTTGTCGAAAAAGAACTATCNTCTCAAGGCACAAGTAAAGAGTTACTTGGCAGAGACAAATTTATTGATGAAGTATGGAAGTGGAAAGAGACATCTGGTGAGAATATTTCAAATCAAATGAAAACACTTGGTATGAGCTGTGATTGGAGTATGGAAAGATTTACTATGGATGAAGGTCTTTCCGATGCTGTTCAGCAGGTATTCGTTGATTTGTACGAAAAAGATCTGATATACAAAGGAACTCGGATGGTTAACTGGGANACAACACTCATGTCTGCAGTCTCTGATCTGGAAGTAAACATGACTTCTAAGCAGGGAAAACTATGGAATCTCAGATACAAAGTAGGAGATGAGCATTTAGTAATCGCAACAACACGTCCNGAAACATTATTAGGAGATTCAGCAATTGCTGTTAATCCTAATGATGAACGGTATAAAAACTTAATCGGCAAAAAAGCAATCATCCCTTTAGTTAATAGAGAAGTTCCAATAATTGCAGATGAATATGTTGATATCGAATTTGGATCAGGCTGTGTAAAAATTACACCAGCACATGATTTTAATGATTACGAGATTGGCATTAAGCATTCACTAGAATTAATTAGTTGTATGAATCTTGATGGTTCAATTTCTAATGACGAGTTTATCCCCAAAAATCTAAGGGGGCTTGATAGGTTCGAAGCAAGAAAAATAATCATTCAAGAATTAGAAAAGCTTGATCAAGTTGAAAAGATCGATGATTATACAAATCAAATACCAATAGGAGATAGGTCAAAAAGCATACTTGAACCCATGATTACAGAACAATGGTTTGTTAAAACTAAAGATATTGCTAAGGATGCAATTAAAGCTGTNGAGACCGATGAAATTAAGTTTATCCCAAAAAACTGGGAAAAGACTTATTTTGAATGGATGTACAACATTCAAGACTGGTGTATATCAAGACAAATATGGTGGGGACATAGAATTCCAGCTTGGTATGACGATAATGGCAACATATATGTGGGTTTATCAGAAGAAGATGTGAGAAGTAAAAATAATCTATCGAACGAGATAGCTCTTATTCAAGATGAAGATGTCCTCGATACATGGTTCTCGTCAGCATTGTGGCCATTTTCAACCCTTGGTTGGCCAGAGGATACTGATAAATTAAAACAATATTACCCAACTTCATTACTAGTTACAGGATTTGATATTATATTTTTTTGGGTAGCCAGGATGATAATGATGGGTTTACATGTTCAGAAAGAGGTACCTTTTCAAGATATATTAATTCATGGTTTAGTAAGAGATTCAAAAGGTCGTAAAATGTCCAAAAGTTTAGGTAATACAATTGACCCTCTAGAGTTATCTGTAAATCATGGGGCGGATGCACTAAGGTTTTCTTTAATAGAAAAGGCATCACCAGGTCAAGANGTCCCATTCGATGAAGAGTGGACCGTAGCAGCNAAAAAATTTGGTAACAAGATCTGGAATGCTGCAAAATTTGTACATCTTTACACAGACGACTCTGATGATCTAAAAAATGATGAGATTATNAGTAAGGAAAATATATGGATACTCACAAGATTTAACCAAGTATTAAATGAATTCGAACTCTTATTCAANGACTATAAAGTATCTGATGCCTATAAAGTATTTTATAATTTTCTATGGTCAGATCTGTTTGATTGGTATTTTGAATTATCTAAAAATCTTATTACAAACAATATTAATAAAGAAGAAACTAGCTATGTCCTGAGATCTGTATTTTTAAAATCATTAAAGATTTTAAATCCAGCAATGCCGCACATCACAGAGGAAATATGGAGTTCATTTGATGAAACTTTACTAATTGACAATGTATGGCCTGATAAATATAAAATCAATCAAAATGATACACAAGAAGTNGAAGCACTGAAAAATATAATTAGTCAGATACGAAACTTTAAAGTTACGTATGGACTTAAAAATTCACAATCCATTGAACTACATAGTTCAACGAATTTTGAAGACTGGTTCATAATGCAGCTAGAGGTACTAACAAAGTGTACCGTTCANAAAGATAGTGATATCTTTTCTANAGAGAAGAATTTAGTAGTTTTTCAGCATCAGAACTTTAAGTTTGGACTAGTTCCTGGAGAGTATATTGATATTGAAGTCGAAAAGAAAAAATTGAACAAAAAATTAGCTGAACTCAGTAAAACTCTAGATGTCTCAAAATCGCGTTTAGATAATAAAAAGTTTGTAGAAAATGCAAAACCTGAATTGATTCAACAAGAAAAGAAAAACCTCGCTAATGTTACATTAGAAATTGACACTATTAATGAAACTTTAAATACTCTTAATGGATAACCTTCATTACCTATTACAAAAAGCGTCATCTAACTCAAACAAGAACTTAGAAATATTATCAAACTTTTTTTCCCAAGAAGAGAAACAACTATTAAGCCAGAGATCAGTTTCAATAGTTGGTACAAATGGTAAGACTTCAACGGCTACTGTTCTAAATGAATTGTTATCTAGAAATGGTTTAAGTACGCTACTTTTTACATCCCCTCACTTAGTCAATGTGAATGAAAGGATTCAAATTAAAAAAGAAATTATAAAAGATATTGATCTTGATAGGGGAATGAAGAAGGTAAGAGTATTTGAAGATACAAATAAAATTACTCTTGGATATTTTGAGTCGATNTTTTTGATTGCTGCAACTTATTTTTTAAACAATANTTTAGATATNTTTATTGTTGAGGCTGGTATTGGAGGACGGCTAGATACAACTTCAATANTAAATAGCCAGATAGTGTGTTTAACCAATATTGGTTTAGATCATACTGAACTGCTAGGNACGACTATAGAAGAAATTTTACATGAAAAAATATTGGTATCAAGAAATGTAAAAAAATTCATAAACGGAAGCATAGAAATACATACAAAGTATGAACATCTCATCAAAGATTCTCTAAAAGTAAAAAATGAAGACTATTATTTAGGTTTTATAGCTGATGAATATGCTAATTCNTCNAGTATTGTTAAAACAAATTATTTGGAATCTAATCAAAGTAATGCAATTAAAGTATCGAAAGTTATTCTTANTAATCTAAATAAAACTGATAATTTTGACAATGATCCGTTTTATCTTAAAAATATTAACAAAATGAAAACAGAAGGTAGGTTTCAGATAATCCAAAATCTCCCTAGTCTAAAAATTATCGATGGCGCGCACAATCCTTCAGGAATTAAGGCTTTTTTTGATCTACTTGAATATTCCTACAACATAGATGATNTTAAAAATTTTGATTGTTATGTCGGCTTCAATAAAAATAAGGATTATAGGGAAATGCTAAAAACAATATGGNTAAAGAATTATCTGAATATTAAGGTTCTTGAAGACGGTNGTTTTTTTAAACAACAAAAAACTTATNCGTTGGAAAATTTTTTTATAGCTAATAATAAAGATATCCAAAAAAGTACATTAAAAGAATTTCATTTATCTAACAAGCCATCTATTTTGTTAGGTAGTTTATATTTAATTGGAGAGTATATAAAGGAATACAAATGAAAACATTTTTTATGATTAAACCCGACGGAGTTAAAAGAAACATAATTGGCGATGTTGTCAATAGAGTAGAAAAAGAAGACTTTGTAATTACAAAGATGAAAATGATGCAAATTTCTACTGAACTAGCAGAAATGCACTATGCTGAGCACTCAGAAAAACCCTTTTTTGGTGATTTGGTTACTTTTATAACCAGCGGTCCAGTTGTTGCAATGCAAGTTGAGGGAGATAATGCTGTTCTCGCCGTTAGAGAACTCATGGGAGCAACAAACCCCGCAGATGCTGAACCTGGAACAATTAGAGGAGATTTGGCCTCTAAGCTTGAGGAAAATGTAGTCCACGGCTCTGACTCTGAAGAGAGTGCCACAAGAGANTTNGGACTATTTTTTAACTAAAAAAATTCTATTTCACTTGAATATTTAGTCTATTATTCTGAATATACATGGCAGGATTAAATCTTAGAAGAACTTTATTTGGCGGTAATGATATTGCAATAGATCTTGGAACCGCAAATACCCTTATTTATGTAAAAGGTGTAGGCGTAGTCGTTGATGAACCTACAATACTTGCAGTAAACAAAGGTGATGGAAGTATTTTAGCTGTTGGAAATGAAGCCAAAAAGCTTATTGGACGCGTTCCAGACTCAATTGAACTAGTAAAACCCCTGCGAGATGGAGTAATCTCAGAGATTGAAATGGCTGAGGAATTAGTCAAAACCTTGTTAACTAGGGCGATAGGTAGAGCTTATTCAAAACCAAGAATAGTCATATGCGTTCCAAATGGTGTAACTAGTGTTGAGCAAAGATCAATTGAAACAGCAGCTCATGCCACAGGTGCATCTGAAGTCTTCACTATAGAAGAGCCAATGGCAGCCTCAATAGGTGCTGGATTACAAGTTTTTGAACCAGTCGGAAATATGGTTATTGATATTGGTGGTGGTACAACTGAAATTGCAGTGATCTCCATGGGTGATGTTGTAAATGCTAACTCTGTTCGTATAGGCGGAGAGGATATGACAGAGAGACTAATTGAATATCTTAGAAGTGAACATGCAATGTTAATTGATGAGGGAATTGCAGAATCACTTAAACATGCTGTTGGATCTGCTTTTCAATTCGACAAGGAACCACAGGTTACAGTGACCGGTAGAGATATAGTGAAAGGCGTTCCAAAGCAGGTATTACTAGAGGCCTCAGATGTACGAGATGCTTTGGCCCCTATAGTAAATGAAATTATTGAGGCTATAAGAATTTCACTATCTAAAACACCCCCAGCACTAGTTTCTGATATCGATAAAGATGGGGCCTGGCTCACAGGTGGCGGATCAATTCTAAAACAACTTGATAGAAAAATTGCAGAAGAGCTAGGTATTCCAATAAATATGACAGATGACCCACTAAGTACAGTCGTAGTAGGATCAGGCATTTGCCTCGAAAGGTTTGAAGATTTTAGGACAGTGTTGAAGTCATCACCAAAACCAAATTAAACCATGATCAATAACAACAGTCCTAAAAGACGTGTATATGTTTTTTACATATTGGGTATTCTTTTATCTGCAACAGTACTTACAGTTGATATTTTTTCTGACAAAAGTGTATCAACCTACTTGAATAATAAATTGAGTATATTGTCACCTACACCACTAATAAATTCTGATTTCCGTTTTCCTGAAATCGAAATATTTAAAAGTAAGAGTAATTTAATAAATGAAAATATTAGATTAAAAAATGAAGTCATTGAATTACGAAAACTCAAAGTTGAAAACGAAAAACTTAAGATTGAGAATGAGGCAAATAAATTTGTTGTTAAAGAGGTTGATTCTTCAATTTATGATATTTTTGAATCTTCGATTTTATTTACAACCCTTACAGACCAATACATTATCTCAGGTGGAGAAAACCTGAATCTTAATGAAAAAGATTTAGTTATAGACGATAATTCCTACGTAGTTGGGGTCATTTCAGAAGTTAGGCAAGATAGATCTATTGTTTCTACAATTCTTAATCCTTCTTTTTCAATTGAAGGTATTGATAAATATGGTAATGAGTATTTAATAACTTCAGATAGCAAGAACTTATATGTAAGCTCAACAAACCTAAAGGAAGAAAATACTGACATAAAGTACATTTATACAGATATTACTTTTGGCCATCCTGGACAATTCCCAATTATTGATTTGTCCTCAACATCAATAAATATCGCCAATAATAAAATCACTGCAGAACAAGAGATAAATTTTAATATCAATTACTTTT
>NHJS02000026.1 GCA_002169115.2 bacterium TMED221
TTGTATGTCTTTGCGTGTAACGTTCTGCCAGTTTCCGTTAAAGTCGAACTTTCTCTAGCTAAAGAATTAAGGATTTCAGAGGAAAATTTTAAGAGATACCTCAAAAAAACACCTAAATCAATTTTTCTTAAAAATGAGCATATTGAATCACGCGGTGGAAATCTCACCTTTGAAGCTGAGGAATTAATTGTCTCTCAGCTTTCAGAAGAAAATAAAAAACTTTTTGAAGAAAATCCCTACTTAAAGTTTTACTCAGGATCAGATTTAGCCTGAGGTCGGACCATTGATATTAATTTGTTTATTTTAATTTTCCACATCTCTCTATCTTTGATTTGAGCTTCTTCCCAACTTACATCATTATCTCTATTGTATGGATGCCCGGTATACCTATTTGATAACCTATCAATGTGATTATTAGCTGTGCTGTCATCTATGACCTCTTGGACCTCTCCCCTGATTTCCCAACTGGAGTACATCGCTTGGGGCTCAAATATAACAAGTGAGATATTTTTGTCGCTCCTAATATTGAGGGTCTTTTGCCTACCTTTTTCAGTATTGATAACTAGATTCTCACCGACATAATCAATCCACATTAAATGGTTTTGAATTTCATTCATATTTAAATGTGTTGCCATTGCACAAAATGCGTTTCTATCTATTGCTATTTTTAATTCATCAGGTAGTTGCATAATTTCAATTTTAAAGCAAAAATATTAAATATGGCATTTATAAACATTTTTAATTTTGAAAACTCCAGTGGTTTGTTGAAAAAGGAATATGAAAAGGGAATCAGACGAGCTGGTCGTATATGGAAAGTGTTAACTATTCAATCTCAGACACCTGAAATCTTAGAAGATTCTATGAGGTTGTACGGTTCCACTATGTATGGAAATTCTAAGATAGATAGATTTGATAGGGAATTATTAGCCGTAGTAACTTCATTAGCAAATGAATGTGAGTATTGAGTACGTTCTCATTTATATGATCTCCGGTCGGAGACCCAAAACCAAAAGCTTGTAGACGAGATAGCAGCTAATTGGAAAAATAGCTCTATAAGTGAAATACAAACTGCAATGTGTTTATTTGCTGAAAAGTTAACTTTACAGCCAAGCACTATTACTAAATTAGATATTGATACCCTTTCAAATTATGATTTAAGCGATAAGGAAATCTCAGAGATAGTCCAAATAGTTTCTTATTTTAATTACATAAATCGTGTTGCTGATGGTTTGGGACTAGAACCAGAAGAATTTATAGATGAAAAAGGTTACAAAATTAATTAAGGCTGATTTGAACTTTTTGTCGCTAAAATTAGATAGTGAATAACAAGACACAATTAGTAATACTTTTTACACTCTTAACGGTTGTATCAATCTCAGCATTGACATACTTTTCAAATTTAGACGGTGAAGTTGTCATCGCAGCAGAAGAAGTACCCACTGTTACTATTAAATCGACTGAAAGTACTTCGACCACTCAACTTGTAGAAAATTTTCCATTTCCAGATGAAAGCCTTCAGGATTTTATTGTCAACATCTATACTTCGAATATTACAAACTGCAAGACTAAGATTGAACTTGCCTATTCTGAACCAGAATGTTTGAAAGATACTTATGAAGCAAACTTGCTGATTTTAAAAGAAAAGAATGTCTATGAAGAACTGGCTCAAGAAGCTACTAACTTTCTAGTACGAAATACAAAAGATTTATCTCAAAACAATATAAATAAACTTTTAGAAGTAATCAAATATACAGACATTATTAAAAATCTTGAACAGGAAACAGTGCTAATCACCTCATTATATGAAGAAAGGTTTAAATCAAGTATTAAGAGAACAGCTATATTTGCTAACAGTGATGAACTTCTACAAGCACAGGTAATATCCTATAACTTTTTAAAAAGTGGTTGTATCAACAGAGGATTAGTCAGCAGTGATGATGAATGGTTATATCCTGAAGAAATACAGGTTAGAGATGACAACTTCATAAATTTCGCATTAAAAATTGAAACGAGCATTCCGGTTGGTCCAGATTGTATGGGAAAGTTAATATCTTCAATTCTCAATGACACAAGAGGTTGGAGTAATATTACTGAAAAAAAGTTTTTACTTGTCAGCGAAGAGGAAGCTGATTTTACTTTTATTTTTTCATCTCCAGATAAAACAGATGAGCTTTGTGCCCCTTTGGAAACTAATGGTATTTACTCATGTAGGAATGAAGAAGAGATAGTCATTAACTATTTCCGTTGGGAAAGTGGTGCTATTGATTTTGGTAATGATATGAGAACATACAGACTTTATTTAATAAATCATGAAACTGGTCATATTTTAGGTTGGGGTCATACTGGTTGTCCTAAAGATGGAGCACTAGCACCAGTAATGATGCAGCAAAGCAAAACTACAGATGGTTGCAGTCCTTATGGATGGCCGTTATATGAAATCATAGACATGAAGTATGGATTTGATACTTTTGTTTCTTTGGAAGAAGATTAAGTTAGTTTGGTGCCAGCCTAAAACAACTAAATCGTATTTTAATTATGCACATTAATTATTTCTATGACAACTAGTTTTTTAGAAATCCTTAGCATTGACTGATGCAGAAAAATCTCCACTTAAAATATTTTTAACATTTTTAATAGTATCTGAACCTGCCTTAAGCTGTGCTTCTCGTGTTGAAGCGCCCAAGTGTGGAAGTGTGATTGAAGATGACTGAGTTAATTCTGCTGTATATGCTGGAGGTTCTTGTTCGTAAACATCAAGAGCTGCTGAAAAAAGTTTTCCTTCTTCAACAAGACGTAAAACTTCGGATTCATCAACAACACCTCCTCTGGATGTATTTACGATTATTGAATCTTGCTTCATGAGTGATAACTTATCCTTAGAAATAAGATTCATGGTCTCTTTATTCTTAACAACATGAAGAGAAACTACATCAGCTTGTTGTAAAAGATCGTCTAATTCCATTTTTGTTTCATTTTCGGTTGAATCTTGAACGTATGGATCAAAGAATATAATTTTCATTCCAAAACTCTGCATTCTTGTCGCC
Source organism: bacterium TMED221 (assembly GCA_002169115.2). The sequence goes on from NHJS02000026.1 coordinate 3,045, forward strand.
ACTAACCTTGCTACTCTTCCAAATCCTACAAAACCCAGAGTTTTTCCATGTAACTCTATTCCAGTCAAGGCTGCTCTATCCCACTTTTTTTGCTTTAGGGAATTGTTTCCTTTTATTATATTTCTTGCGGTGGCAATAATTAAGCCAACAGTTAGCTCTGCAACAGAAATAATATTTGCTTCCGGAGAATTGGTTACATGTACACCATTTTTTGTGGCTTGTGTAATATCCACATTGTCCAACCCCACTCCGCATCTTGCGATAATTTTTAAGTTTGCTCCTTGTTTAATAACTTCCTCATCTATAGAAGTTGCGCTTCGTATAAACACCAGGTCTGTATCGGGAATATGGCTGAGTAATTTTTCTCTTTTATTTTCTTCAGTTGATATATCTACGCAATTACCCATCTCTTTTAACTCTTGTAAGGCTAAAGCGTCTAATTTATCGCATATTAAGATTTTCATTTTACTTCCGTTAACTTATTTAATGCTAACTGATGTAATTCTTTAGAAGCTGATGCTAGAACATAAACATTCTCTTGATTGTCGACAAGTTCATTCCCCTCCCAGTCAGTGATAACTCCTCCTGCTCCTTCTACAACTTTAATAAGGGGTAAATAATCATGAGGAGCTGATAACCTTTCAGCAACTATATCTAGATAACCACTCGCTAAAAGTCCATAGTTGTAACAATCGCTACCTGTGGTAGTTACCTTTACCGAATCTTCAAGTGATTGATAAGCCTTCCATTTTTTCATGCCAAATTCATGACTCGATGTAGTTGCCATCAAAGCATTCTCAAGTGTTTCTACGGATTGACATATTGTTATNTTTCCNTTTACAGTAGTTTGATTCTCTCTGAAAGATATCCATCTTTCTTTAAGAGCTGGACAATCAATAACCCCTCCTATTACTTCATCGCCNTGTTTCANGCCNATAAGTGTNCCAAAATCATGTTTTCCAGCNATGAAACTACGAGTNCCATCGATNGGATCAANAATCCAAGTAAAGTTCGATTCATTATTNAAGTNTTCAAACTCTTCACCAATTATGTTATGGGTNGGNTAGGCTTTTTGAATATTTTTTCTTATCAGAGTTTCAATTTCACGATCAGCATGNGTAACNGGACTTTGATCACCTTTTAGTGAAAGATTTCTGNTTTGTCTAAAGTAATTTANAGCTATCTTNCCAGTTTGATNGAGTAANTTATCTACGAAATNCGTTAACTGAGNNGCACTTAAGTTGTCAGTAGTCAAGTTTATATTGTTCCGAGATCTCTGAGTTTTTGCTCAAGTTGAACNTCACTTGGCTCAACCAAAAANGTATCATCTGGAAANACTATTGTGGGTATTCTTCTNGCNCCTTTTTGAAGTTCTTGAATATATGAATTTGCAACATCATCTTTATCAACATTTACNANATCGAANGAAACATTTAAGGACTTTAACAAGGCTTCAGATCTTACACAATCTCCACACCAGTCGGTNCTNTACATCATTATATTTTTCATTGATCTCCTGAANTAAATGGGTCTGTCAATAAGGATAAAACATTGCTTAAACTTTCNAAACTTTCAAACGCAGTTTGCAACTGATTGATACTGTCTAATGCAATATCCAATTTTGGAAGAATTGCACTAACCTCATCAATAACTAATAGAGCTTCATTTAGGTCTTCCGAGACTACTTCTATTTGTTGAAATACAAAAAATCCGAATAAGGCAAAAATTACAAGAGTTAAAACTTGTAAAAAGAGAACAAGTTTTAGCATTATTAACTTAAAGCAGTTATTTTTTCTTTTATAGTTTCTTTTGGTTGTACTCCAACAAAACGTTCTTTTACTTCCCCACCTTTGAGAATAACGACAGTTGGCACACCCATTACTTGGTTTGCTCCTGCGATTTCAGGAAATTGATCAACATCAAGCTTAACAAACTGTACATTTTCAACTTCTTCCTCTAGTTCCTCTAAGATTGGGCTTAATACTTTACACGGACCGCACCATGTTGCGTGGAAGTCAATAACTACTGGTGTTTCAGAGTTTTGTAAGGCCGCATATTCTTCGGCGTTTATATCTTTCATTTTTTCTCCTTTGTGATGTAAATTCATTGTATAAACATGACGTTTATACAAGTAACTTCATAGTCAGTTATTTTATAAACTATACTTATCAAATGAGTTCTATAGTCGTATCACCTCATCACTTATCCTCAAAAGCAGGAAAAAATATATTACAAATTGGTGGTAATGCCGTAGATGCGGCAATAGCTGTAAATATTGTTCAAGGTGTAGTCGCCCCCGAGACATGTGGGGTAGGTGGAGATTTATTTGCTCTTATTTGGAGAGATGGATCAGTTGAGCCAGATTGTCTGGATGCATCAGGGTATGCAGGTTCTAAGGTTGACGGAGAAACTATTCCAGGGGATACTATTCCCCTCAATCATCCAATGTCGGTCACAGTGCCAGGTGCAGTCGATGGATGGTTTAAGCTTCATGAAAAATATGGTTCATTGGAAATATCAAAAATATTTGCAACTGGAATCGAAATTTGCCACGAAGGCTTTGAAATAAATCAAGAACTTGCACAAAGTTTAGATATCCATCAGAGTGAACTTGGTGGACAAAGGTCATCAGTCAGTTTTTATAAGAATTTACTTCCTTTAACTGCTGGTACCCACATAAGACGTGTAAATCTTGGTAAAACCCTAGAGCTGATTGCAAATGAGGGCCCAGATATATTTTATAAAGGAGAAATTGCATCTTCAATATCCGAGGTTGTGGGTGGAAATATTTCTCCCCAGGATCTTAAGAACTACTCCTCACAATGGATAACGCCACTGCGAATGAATGTATTTGGCTATGACGGATGGACTACTCCTCCGTCCACACAAAGTTATCTTACACTTTCAACATTGAAGGGTTATGAGCTTTTATCTGAAAAATATGAAGAATCCTTACACATGCTAATTGAGAGTTATCGTATATTTGCAGCAGATAGAGATAATATCACTTACGACTATAAAGATGACATTCTTGACTTCAAAGGCGTCGATCTTGATTATATTGAAAAAAAGATTGAGCTCTATGATGATCAAAAAACACAGAAATTTTCCTTTCCTGAACCAAGTGGTGGAGGCACGGCATACATGACTGTAAGAGACTCGTCTGGTTTAGGTGTATCACTTATTCAGTCCAACTTTCATGGTATTGGAAGTCGCATTGGTGTAGATAGTTATGGATTCTTTCTACATAATCGCGGGTGTGGTTTTAATTTACAAAAAGGGCATAAAAATTATCTTCAAGCTGGGAGAAAGCCATTACATACATTATCTCCAACTCTGTGGACAAAAGATAATAAATTAGAGTTACTACTTGGAACTCGTGGGGGCAGGTATCAACCACAATTACTTGCACAGGTCATACTCCCTTACTTAAAGGATAAAACTCCTCTAAGGGATACTATGCAAAAGGGTCGCTGGGCTTTAAATGACTTCTTATCTAATACAGATTCTCAATTAACTGTGGAGGGAGCATTTCCAGCTACAGATATTCAACATCTAGAGTCGAAGGGACACTTAGTTACTCAGATTGACCAAAAATTTGATAAAGCCTATGGACCAGTTTCAGCAATATATAAAGATAAATCATGGACAGGGGCAGCTGACGTAAGAGTTGGAACAGAAACTGTAGAAACGTTTTAGTAGTTCTTCATATCCTTTTTGTGTTGTTTTTCAGTAAGCTTTTTCCTCTTGTCATAATCTTTTCTACCCTTACCTAAGGCAAGTTCAATTTTAATGAAACCGTTTTTTTCGTAAACTTTCATAGCTACCAAAGTATTACCCTTAATGGAGGTAAGGCCAATCAGTCTTTTGATTTCTTTTTTGTGCAGTAATAATTTACGGGGTGATTTTGCATTGTAATCTAATTCATTTGAATACTTGTAGTGCTCAATGTTCATTTCTCTAATAATTGCTTCTTCATTTTCTATGATTGCAAAAGCATCTACTATTGAGACTGCACCATTTCTAATACTCTTAGTTTCCGCACCAGTTAGTACAATTCCCGCCTCAATGTATTCACTAAACTCATATGAATTTCTAGCTTTTCTATTTTCTGCAAATACTTTCATATTAGGGCAAGAAACAGTAGGGATTCATTCTACCTCTACTCGTAGGATCAAGATATGGTAAAGAACACGATACAGAGCTTGGATCTTTTAGTCGCACCTCGAAATGAAGATGAGGTCCAGATGACCTACCAGTATTACCTACCTGACCAATGGTATCTCCAGTTATGACTGTTTGACCGGGTGTGACATTAATTTTGTTCATATGAAAATACAAAGTTGTCATTCCTCCACCATGGTCAATAAATACTGAATTGCCGGCAAGGCCATAGTATCTAGCAAGGATTACAACTCCACCTGCTGCTGCCTTAATAGGCGTACCCGTTCTTGCAGGAATATCTATAGCTCCATGAAAGCTAGTAACACCTCTAAATCTTCTCCACTTGTATCCACTCGAGACGTAGCTACCAGTAATTGGCCAAGTCAATTCATCTGGTGCAGGTCCACCAAGTGTACTTAGTCTCTCAATGTCAGCCTGAATTGCATCTTCAAGCTTTTCAAGATCTGCGTGTTCTTTGTCTAAAAGTTCAAGTTGTTTATTTGCTTGAGCTAAAAGATTTTGTGCATTTCTTCTTTCAGATAAAACTTGTGACTTTTTAGATTCAACTTTTCTCTTTTCTGACTCTACGAGATCTTTACTTGCCTCTACTTGGTCAGCATACTCTTCAGCTTCAATAGATATATCTGTTTTTTTCTCCTCTTCAACTTGAAGATTGTTAATAACATCTTGTCTATCTGTTTCTCTAACTGTTAAAAATGATGTCTGCGTTTGTGCTAAGTTTTCTAAAACATTTAAGGTTTCAACAATTTTGTATGCTGAGTCAACTACTGATGATGCATATCCTAAAGCAGCTAAAAAGTCTGATAACTCATCTAAATCAATAAACAATGCCGTAGTTGGGCTCATGACACCATTTATGTATAAAGTTAGAGCTTGTTCTTGGAGTCCATCTCTGGCAGCATTTAATTCAATCTGAGTAGCAAATAACTCATCTTTGACGTTGGTGATTTCTGATTTGATTTTCCCTAATTTTGTTTGTTCCTGGACAATATTTTGCTGAACTAAAGCTAAGTTATCTAATGATGTATCGTACCCAGCAATTGCATCAGCTAAAGCCTTTTCAGCAATTGTAAGTCTACTTTGCACTTCCGAAAGTTCTCTATTAACCTGTCTCAGTGCTGAGTCGTTTGAGATGATAGCTTTCTCCAAATCTGTTTTTTCACCTTCATACTGGTTAATCTGATTGGCAACGGCCTGTAGTTGTTTCTCAACTTCTTCTAAGCGCTCCTCAGCTGTTATAGCATTTAAGCTTTCTAAAGAAAGAGTTTGAAATAAGAAAACACCAATTAATAAAGTGGCTATCCATTTCTTATTCATTGAGTGCTTTTCTTATGCCTACGTAGCTTGCAAAAAAACCAAAAATGATTGATGCAAGTATGAGTCCGAGGGTGAGGTTGATTAAATATGTATCAGAGATTGTTATGTCAAATATACTCTCTGCTACTACTGAATCCTTTGAGTACTGTATTAATCCCCAACCAAGCCCAACTGCAATGCTTGTACCCAGTAAAGACTCAAAGATGGCTTCAAACATAAACGGAAGGCGAATATATGTTGAGGAAGCCCCAATTAACTTCATAACTTTGATCTCTTTCCGTTTAGCAAAGGCAGTAAGTCTTAGCGTATTGATAATTAATATAAATGCAGCAAATGCAATTAATATAGCAAAAACTGTTGCAGCTAAAACTAAAGTATTTGTAAGACTTAATAATCTTTCAATCGCTTCACCTGAAGCCCTAATCTCTTTAACCGCTGGATTACCTTCCATCCTCTCAATAATTAGGGTATAGTCAGACGGATTATTTAAGTTCACCCTCAGAGATGAAGGCAATATATCAAAGTCAACTTCTTGAACTAATTCAGGTTGGTCTTTAAAAAGAATTTTAAATTCTTCAGCTGCCTCATCTTTTGTAAAATAATCAACCATTCTGACCTCTGGATAGCTTTCTAGCGACTCTTGAAGTTGTTTATGCGCAGTTGTTGTAACTCTGTCATCAAGAAAAATTACAACATGAACGCCGTTTTGCCATCTTGATGTATTNTTTTCTACAACGGCTCTTCCNGACAAGGTTGTAAAAACTAAGAAACTAGAGACCAGGACTGCCAAGACTGTAGCTACAACTAAAAGAGGATTCCTTCTCATATTGATAAAGGTATTTTTAATTACATAAGATAACTTATTCATCAGATTCCCTAAACATAAGTGCCCTCTGATTCATCCCTGATCAGCTTTCCATCAGAAAGCTCTAATACTCTCTTTTTTCTTCTATTTACAATCGAAGANTCATGAGTGGCCATTAAAATCGTCGTCCCAGCCCTATTAATTTTTTCAAGTAACGACACTATCTGGATACTAAGATCTGGATCTAAATTACCTGTTGGCTCATCACAAAGAAGAACTAATGGATTGCTTGCTAAAGCCCTTGCTATAGCGACTCTTGTCTGTTCTCCACCAGAAAGTTGATATGGAAATTTATATGCATTATCTTGTAGTTCTACTAAATCAATAAGAGTGCTGGTCTTTGCATCTATCTCAGCTGCATCGTATCCCAATACTTCAAGTGCGAAACTAATATTTTCAAATGTAGTTCTATCTTCAAGTAACTGTGGTTCTTGAGTTACTATTCCAAGTTTTCGTCTTAATACTGGGATTTTCCATTTAGGTAGTGAAGAGACCTCCATATCTACTACATCAATTATGCCTTTAGTTGGGTACATATCTCTATATAAAAGTTTTAAAAACGAAGATTTACCACTTCCTGAATGCCCTATGAGGTATACAAAGTCTCCCTCTTTTATTTCTGTTGAAATATTTGATAAAGCAACGCTTCCGCCTTGAAAAACTAGCGATACATTTTCTAATTTAATCATTTAATCCCCGTCTACGCCATTTTAGATAGTCTTTAATAAATATGTTAATTTCTCCATCTAAAACAGCTTGGATATTCCCTACTTCTGTATTTGTCCTCGAGTCTTTAACTTGTTGATACGGCTGCATTACGTACGACCTAATTTGCCTTCCCCATCCTGCCTCAACTTGATCTCCTCTTATCGAATTAAGTTCCTTCATTTGATCTTCTTTTTCTTTGAGTGCAATTTTTGTTCTCAGTAACTCCAATGCTCTTGTTTTATTTTGAAGTTGTGATCGCTCAGCCTGACATGAGACTACTAATCCTGTTGGNAGATGAGTTATCCTTACTGCTGAATCTGTTGTGTTTACATGTTGGCCACCAGCTCCNGAAGCTCTATATACATCTATTCTTATCTCGTCATCTTTTATCTCTACTTCATCTGAATTCTCGATAAGTGGGATTACNTCAACACCAGCAAAACTAGTNTGTCTCCTCTTATTACTATCAAATGGACTTATACGGACAAGCCTATGAACTCCTCTTTCACTCTCTAAAGTTGCATATGCTCTGTATGAGGAAACTGTAATTGAAACTGATTTTATACCTGCTTCTTCCGCATTTGAAAGTTCTTCGATTGTATACTCCATGCCATTGTCATCAAAATATCGTGTATACATTCTGTATAGTATTTGAGCCCAATCATTTGCATCTACGCCTCCAGCCCCAGCATTAATTGAAATCATTGCATTTAAATCATCATATTCTCCGCCATAAAAAGATTCCTCTTCTAAATTAACTAGTTTCTCTTCAAAGCTTTTNACTTGTTTTTGAATATCTTTAAGTACATCATCTTCTTCCCTACTAAGATTAAGTAATTCTTGTAAATCAACTATCTCTGTATCTAGGGTTAAAAGAAGGTTTAGAATTTTTTCATAAGCAGCAGCTTCCTTTGTAATTGCCTTTGCTTTGGTGTTGTCTGACCAGAAACCGGTATCAGCCATCTGGCTATTAAGGAGTTCTAATTTTTTCTCTTTGGCTTCGAAGTCAAAGATACTCCTTAGCAGAAGAAAGTCTTTCAACTAATGCCTCTATTGCAGCAACTAATTCTTTGAACATAAATNAACCATTTTACACTTTTTATATTTTTTTCCCGATCCGCATGGACAAGGGTCGTTCCTTCCAATCTTACCAAAATCTTTGCTGCCTTCATCATTTGACTCAAGATTTGATGGATTAGCTTTGGTTTTTTGAGCACTGCTGACTCCTACCCCATCAAAGTTAAGNAATAGCCTAACAACAGAGGTCTTTACATTAAAAATTAATTCCTCGAATAAATCGTAACCTTCTTTTTGATACTCAACTAATGGATCTCTTTGACCCATTGCTCTAAGTCCTATTCCAGATCTTAGATAATCCATCTCACTTAAATGATTTTTCCATGTTTGNTCAATAAAGGATAGGGCTGCAGCTCTTGCAAGATTCCAAAAATTCATACTATCTTTTTGTTCATTTTTAATAAATAATGCCTCGAGGTTTTCCCCTATATTTAATGAGTCATCTATTTTTAAATTTGATAAGAGCTCATTCTTATTATCTTCACTTAAAAGTTCGTTTAACTCCTCGTCTACTTGGTCTTTAAATTGTTCAAGAGATTCGTATGATTTTTTATGAAGTTCTACATTTTGTGATACATTTTCTTTTATATCTTGAAACCACTCGTTTAGTAGNTCNGATATGTCATCCGATGTTAATAGATTTCTTCTCCATTTATATATGACTTCTCTTTGTTGGTTCAAGACTTGATCAAATTTGAGAACATTTTTTCTTATCTCAAAGTTTAGAGATTCAACTTGGGCCTGAGCTCTTTCAATACTTTTTGTAACCATGTTTTGCTCAATTCTCTCTTCGTCAGGTAAATTAAGTTTGTCCATAATCGATTGAATTCTCTCACCTTGAAATCTTCTCATTAAGTCATCTTCGAGGCTAATGTAAAATCTTGATTCTCCGGGATCTCCTTGCCTGCCCGACCTCCCTCTTAATTGGTTATCAATTCTACGNGACTCATGTCTTTCTGTTCCCAAAACATACAAACCTCCTAAACTCAGTACTTTATTTTTTTCTTCAATACTTTGTTTTTCATATTCATCAGTCTTTTGTTGGAGATATTTATCATCTTCGAGTTTATTTTCATTTTTTGCTGTTAAAAATGCCATCTCTTCAGGATTTCCACCAAGTTTTATATCGACCCCTCTTCCAGCCATATTTGTTGCAACAGTAACTGAACCTAAACGGCCAGCCTGAGCTACTATAGATGCTTCTTGTTCATGATTTTTAGCATTTAGGACAGANTGCTTAATCCCTTTATTTGTCAATGCTTTTGAAAGCTCTTCTGAAGATTCAACCGAGACTGTCCCAAGCAGTATTGGTTGACCTTTTTTGTTCCTNTCATTTATGTCCTCAATCACAGCATTAATTTTTGCTTTTCTTGTTTTATAAACAGCATCTTGTTTATCGTCTCTTGCAATTGGAACATTTGTTGGAATATCAATAACTTCAAGATTGTAAATTTGAATAAGCTCATCTTCTTCTGTTTTAGCTGTACCCGTCATACCAGAAAGATTTTCGTACATTCTAAAGTAGTTTTGGTATGTTATTGACGCTAATGTTTGATTTTCATCTTGAATTTGTAAACCTTCTTTTGCCTCAAGTGCTTGATGTAAGCCATCTGAGTACCGTCTACCCTCAAGAACCCTTCCGGTAAATTCATCTACGATTTTAAGTTGTCCGCCCTCGACGATGTAATCAACATCTTTTGCGTAGATTGCCTTTGCTCTTAACGAGGCCGTTAAGTAATGTATAAAGTTTGTTTCTGTGTATTCGTATAGATTATTAATTCCAAGCTGCTTCTCTACTAACTCAATTCCAATTTCGGTTGGGTGAATTTGCTTTTTACTTTCTTCAATTTCGTAATGGACATCTTGTTTCATACCTTTTACTAGTTTTGAAAATTGAATATACCATTTTGTAGACTCTTCAACACGACCTGAAATTATTAATGGTGTCCTTGCTTCATCTACTAAAATTGAATCAACTTCATCAATTACAGAATAAAAAAGGTTACTTTGTGTAAGTTGTTCTTTTGTTTGAGCCATATTGTCTCTTAGATAGTCAAAACCAAATTCATTATTTGTACCGTAAGTTATGTCTTTCCTATATGCTGCTCGTTTTTCTTCATATTCTTGATTTGCATAAATAAGTCCAACTTCTAAACCAAGAAAGTTATAAATAGGAGTCATCCACTCTGCATCTCTTTTTGCTAGGTAGTCATTTACAGTTACAACATGAACGCCTTTCCCATAAAGTGCTCTTAGAGCAATAGGTAACGTTGAAACTAGAGTTTTACCTTCACCAGTTTTCATTTCAGCAATCTTATTCCTTAAAAGAACCATCCCTCCAAATAACTGTACGTCATAATGCCTCTGGCCTAGGGTTCTTTTTGCAGCTTCTCGAGTTAATGCAAAAGCGTCGACTTCAAGTGAATAAACGTCATCCGTTTCAATACGTTTTTTAAGCTCATGAAAAGCCTGTTTAATTTCCTGATCGGTGAATTGTTCGAGNTCTTGTTCTTTAGAATTTATCTCTTCTACTTTTTTATTTAGCTCAGTAGAGAGTTTTCCACTTCCAACAGATAAGACTTTTTTAAAAATACTCAAATTTAGCTGGTGCCATGCTCCCAGGAATCAAGATAATTGACCTGCTCTTCAGTGAGAATTTCTAATTCTCCGCCCATGAGTCCTAGTTTCGTTGCGGCAATTTTTAAATCTACTTCGCTAGGGAGAGTGTAAACTTTCGGCTCTAATTCTTTGTAGTTGTCTTTTATCCATTCTGCAGCAAGTGCCTGATTAGCGAAAGACATATCCATTACTGAAGCAGGGTGGCCTGTTGCAGCGGCAAGATTAACTAATCTTCCCTCAGCCAAGATAAGTATCTCTTTTCCATCATATTTATAGCTTTCGACATGTTCTCTAACTCTATCAACTTGAGTACTGTTTTCTTTTAATGCTGCTAAGTTAATCTCTACATCAAAATGACCTGCATTAGCTAGAGCAACACCATCTTTCATTACATCAAAATGTTGCTTATCTAGTGCGTGCATATTTCCCGTAACTGAAATGATTACATCTGCAATTTTGGCAGCATTAATACTTGTTTTTACTTCATATCCATGCATTAAAGCTTCTAGTGCTCTAACTGAATTTGGTTCTACGACTGTTACTTTTGCACCCATACCATAAGCTCTTTCAGCTACACCTTTTCCACAGTCACCAAAACCAATAACAACAACATTTAAGCCAGCAATTAATAGATCTGTAGCTCTCACTACCCCGTCCATNGCACTTTGCCCAGTTCCAAATCGATTATCGAAAAGGTGTTTTGTATCAGAGTCATTTACTGCAACGACTGGAAATCTTAATTTATTATTTTTCTCCATAGACTTCAACCTTATAACTCCAGTTGTCGTCTCTTCCATAGANCCCATTACNGGNAAATCTGCCCTTTCNGTATGNANCAANGAAACTAAGTCAGCTCCATCATCCATAGTGATNTCTGGTTTNGTATCTANAACTGCATTTAAGTGTGTAAAAAACTCATCATTNGAGACACCATGAATCGCATGGACCTCTACNTCNCTTTCTGCAAGAAANGCNGCNACTGAATCTTTTGTTGAAAGTGGGTTGGAAGCACATAGTGCTACATTTGCCCCTGCTGCTTTAAGGGTTAACATCAAATTTGCAGTNTCTTTTGTAACATGCATACACGCACCNATATTTAATCCCTCTAATGGTTTGCTTTGAGAAAATTCTGTTTTTATATCTTCTAAGACTTTCATTTGTCTTGCAGCCCAATCAACTTCTTGGCTTCCTTCTTGCNCTAATTTAGAATCTTTTATTGATGACATTATTATCCCTTCAGTAGTTTTTTTAGTTCTTCTATTGTGTCTATATCCTCAGGCCTCATATTTAAATTATCAGCCAAATGGATACTTGTTAAATCTCCAAGTAATACTAGTTCCATTAATATTTTTAGTTCATCTTTCGACTCTTTTGTGAAAATATTCAAAATTTGAACTTTNTCACCCAATAATTTTTCAGATAACTCAAATCTTTTCTTGATTTGAGGATGTTCAAATGGGCTTCTTAGAAAAATTAAAATAAAATTTTCCATACTCCCATCTTTATCAGCTTGCCATGAAAGAATTTCATTATGGTGTACTTCCGGCATCGAACCAATGAAGGCTTTGGCCTTTGAATTCTCATTAATTTGTGTTTTCCATCTTGAACTAACTAGCTCAGTTAATCCAGTTCCTCCATATATAACGCATGTTTTATTCATAATCTGCTTGGCATATGAACTAGCAAGGTGCTCAATTTCAGAATCTTCAGAATCAGAGAGTAATTCATTCAAGTGTATTCCAGATTCTCGTATCTTTGAAGTAAAGTTGGTATTTTCATTATTATCTAAAAACAAACACACTGCCTGAGCGAGATACCCAAAAGCTGCGCGTGGTTGGAGTCCTGATGGTATTTGAATAAATTCTTTGTTATTATTTTTTGCTTTTTCTATTAATTTTCCTCCACTTGAAATNACAGCCCAATCAAANTTATTTGTAATAGCCTCATTTAATCCTGATAAGGTTTCTTCTGTGTTGCCTGAATATGAGATGAATAAACAAAATGGTTTTTTTCCTATCAAGTTGTTAGGAATGTTGTAATTCTTTATAACTGTTACTTCGGTAGAAGTTACTGTGTCAGATAATAACTTTAGAACATCTCCTGAAACNCCAGATCCCCCCATTCCCATAACTAAGAGNGATTCATAGGTTATAGAATTAATTCCCTCTGAAGTCTCTAGTTTTTGTTGAACTTGGTTTCCTAATTCATATGCAATATTTGTCATTATTCCTCTATTATATTCATTATTTTTTTAACTAAATTATCCAGTAGATCGATATTTTCTGCTTCAGCATTAAGTCTTAATTTTGGTTC